>NZ_JCAUAN010000036.1:0-63410 GCF_059691975.1 Paenibacillus sp. J22FR5
GCACCACACTCGGTAACCGTAAAAGTAGATAAGACAGCACCAGTAACTACAGATAACGCACCAACCGAATGGGTAAACAACGAGGTAACGGTAAACTTAAGCGCTAGCGATAGCGGTTCAGGAGTAGCAGCTACCCACTACCAGGTAGATAGTGGAGTTCAACAGGCAGGGAATACTGTTGCTCTGACGACAGAAGGTGTTCATACGCTTGTTTACTGGAGTGTAGACGGAGCAGGAAATGTAGAAGCACCACACTCGGTAACCGTAAAAGTAGATAAGACAGCACCAGTAACTACAGATAACGCACCAACCGAATGGGTAAACAACGAGGTAACGGTAAACTTAAGCGCTAGCGATAGCGGTTCAGGAGTAGCAGCTACCCACTACCAGGTAGATAGTGGAGTTCAACAGGCAGGGAATACTGTTGCTCTGACGACAGAAGGTGTTCATACGCTTGTTTACTGGAGTGTAGACGGAGCAGGAAATGTAGAAGCACCACACTCGGTAACCGTAAAAGTAGATAAGACAGCACCAGTTACCAATACATCATCTAGTGATGTGAATGGTCAAAATGGTTGGTACGTAACAGATCCAACAATAACTCTTTCTTCAAGCGATAATTTATCAGGTGTTGCGCAGACGTTGTTCCGTCTTAACGGAGGCCAGTGGACAAATTATACGAAGCCAATTACGATTTCTACGGAAGGCATTCATACACTTGAATACAAGAGTGCTGATAAAGTCGGAAATTGGGAAGCTGTAAAATCTTTGATAATTAAGCTTGATAAAACATTACCTAATCTAAATATTGTTTTAGATAAGACAACATTGTGGCCGCCAAATCATCAACTTATAACAATTAATGCTGCGATTACAACAAATGATGGCATCTCCCAAACCAATCAGGTAATTCTAACTTCAATTACAAGTAATGAGCCGGATAATGGACTTGGGGATGGGGATGAGCAGAATGATATTCAAGATGCTCAGTATGGTACAGCAGATACTTCGTTTAAGCTTCGTGCGGAAAGATCAGGAAAAGGTAGCGGACGTGTATATACAATTACATATACCGTTATGGATAAAGCAGGGAACAAGGCATCTAAGTCGGTAACTGTAACAGTAGCTCATGATCAATCCAAAAAGTAAACAGTAGCTTTACAATAAAAGAGGGTGTCCCAAAAGCCATGAATTGGCTGGGGCACCCTCTTATAATTTTTCAATCGCAGTAAATCAACTACAAAAATGATTAAGCTTGGACAGTCCATGACTATTCCACTTCGATCGCTTTTACGGTTTCGCCCTCAATTAATACGGGCTGGTAGTAGGTATTGGTGGGCAAGTCTTTTTTGCCTTGTAAATTCTTAATGACCCAGTCCGCTGCGTCGCGTCCCATTTGTTCTTGGGGGTGGGTCAGCGTCGTTAGTTTGATATTCGCGTTTTTGGCGATATATGAATTGTCCTGGCCAATGATGGATAGCTCGTCTGGAATGGAGATACCCAGTTTTCTGCAGACATGTACGACTTCCAAGCCTACCTCGTCGTTGTAACACACAAGCGCAGTCAAGTCATCCCGATTGTCGTTCAGATACACTTCCAAGTTAGCGGACAGGTCCGACTTCGTCGCCGTATCGAAAGAAAGCACATGCTCTTGCTGGAACCGTAATTTGGCTTCACCAAGAGCCTTGATAAATCCCTTCATTCTATACTTCCCTTGCAAATCATCCATTTTCGCGATGATGCCGATCTGGGTATGTCCTTTGGCAATCAGCTCCCGAGTTGCTAGATAGCTGGACTGCACGTCATCCAGACAGAAGAAAGGAACTTCCAACTCTTCATAATAGGCATTGATCATCGTGAACGGAACCTCCTGCTCCTTAAAAGACAGGTAGTAAGCGATATTGGGGTTGTATACATTGCTTCTGGTAGGTTCTATAATCAGTCCATCCACGCCGAAGGACAGCATCATTTCTAACGCCTTTTTTTCCTGGGAGATATCGTTATTTGTACTGGCTAACAGCAAGGAATAGTTATCTTCATTTAATCGGCTTTCAATGCCGCGGATAATGGAGGGAAAGATGTAATCCGAGATATAGGTTGTGATGACGCCAATCGTTTTATTCATGGCTTTCCCACCCGTTCTGGACCGGTATTGGGTGCTGACGTACGTGCCGGATCCTTTCTCGCTTCTTAGGAAACCCTCGTTCGATAACTCCAGAATAGCCTTTCTAACCGTCTGCCGGCTAACGTTGTAGTCCTCCTGCAAAGCGAATTCCGAAGGGATTTTCTCGCCTGCTTTGTACGTTCCCGAGAGGATATAACTTTTAATCTCATCTATGATGATCTGGTACTTTGGCTTCATGAAATCCACTTCTTTCATCGTTGTTCAATAAGTTGTACGTACACATTCTAACATGAATTGCATGAAATGCAAATGCAGTCATATTTGTTTATGATCTCAATGGTACAAGTTCTATACTTATCCTTAGGAAGACGCTATGGTGAGACGAATAGGGGTGGTATTGCAGCTTATGTTAGTATAACTATTAGACTATATTGACAAATGTACGTACAGAAAATATACTAAAGCTGTCAGTAAGAGAAAGCGCCTTCTTTCGATCGAAATCGTCCGTTTGTCTCATCGAGTGACCGGTTCGATCGGAATCAGGCTATTATACGATTCGCAATCGTTTGGGTTTAAGCCACGAACAGAGAGGGGAGATACGTGATTATGAATCATGTAGACTTGAAAGAAGCGATAACCAAGGGTGAAACTTCGCTAGGTATCGAATTCGGATCTACGCGGATCAAAGCGGTGTTGATCGATCGTCGTTTCGAGACCATCGCATCGGGAAGCTATGAGTGGGAAAATCTATTGAAAGACGGATATTGGACGTACAACCAGGAGGATATTATTAAAGGCCTCCAAACCGCTTATCGTGAAATGAAGCAGGAAGTGGAACGGAATTACGGGGTCACCCTCCGGGCCGTGGGTTCGATCGGGTTTTCCGCAATGATGCACGGTTATATGGCATTCGACAGCACGGGTGAGCTGCTGGTGCCGTTTCGGACTTGGCGCAACGCAACAACAGGTGCGGCAGCTAGGGAACTAACGGAATTATTCCAATTCAATATCCCCGAGCGCTGGAGTATCGCACATTTGTACCAAGCAATATTAAACCAAGAGGACCATGTACCTCGCATTGATTTCGTAACGACGTTGGCGGGATACATCCACTGGCTGCTGACGGGTAATAAAGTGATCGGCATTGGGGATGCTTCCGGTATCTTCCCCATTGATGAATCAACCCATAATTACCATCCATCGATGGTCAAGCAATTCGATGAACGAATCGCAGCCAAAGGCTATCGGTGGAAGCTTGAAGATCTTCTTCCCAAAGTGTATCTCTCCGGCGAGCAAGCTGGCGAACTAACGGGGGCGGGAGCCGACATTCTGGACCCGGCCGGGGATCTACAGCCGGGTATTCCGCTATGTCCTCCGGAAGGCGATGCCGGTACAGGCATGGTTGCGACGAATAGCGTCAGGAAGCGTACAGGTAACATTTCTGTGGGCACTTCCGTTTTTGCGATGATTGTATTGGAGAAAGAATTATCCAAGGTTTATCCGGAGATCGATATGGTCACGACGCCGAACGGCAGCCCGGTCGGCATGGTGCATGCCAACAACTGCTCCAGCGATCTCAACGCCTGGATGGGATTGTTCCGTGAATTCTCCGAAGCCATGGGATACGGCGTAGATTCCGGCAAATTGTTCAGCGTGTTGTTGAATAAGGCATTGGAAGCCGACCCGGATGGCGGAGGTTTGCTTAGCTACGGTTATCTCTCGGGCGAGAATATTACGGGAATCGACAAAGGCAGGCCGTTGTTCGTTCGCTCGCCAGAAAGCAACTTTAATCTGGCTAATTTCATGCGAACGCACTTATTCACTGCTTTCGGAGCATTAAAGCTTGGAATGGATATTTTGACCGAAAACGAACATGTGACCATTGATAGCATATTGGCTCATGGCGGCCTATTCAAGACTCCTGTCGTCGGACAAAAAATCTTAGCGGGCGCGCTGAACGTACCGATCTCGGTCATGTCCACGGCCGGCGAAGGCGGGGCATGGGGCATGGCGCTTCTGGCTTCATATTTGATCAACAAGGATCAAGAAGAGAGTCTGGATAACTTCCTCGAGCAGAAGGTCTTTAAAGATGTCGAAGGACAGGAGATTGCTCCGGATGCAACGGATGTACGAGGGTTCCAAGCCTTCATCAAACGATACCAAGCGGGGTTGACCATCGAACAGGCCGCAGTAGACCATCTGCTAGAGAACGGGAGGGACTAACGTTGTTAGAACAACTGAAAGAAGAGGTATATCAAGCGAATCTGGATTTGCCAAAGCACGGACTCGTAAAATTTACTTGGGGCAATGCGAGCGCCATCGATCGGGAAAGCGGCCTGTTCGTGATCAAACCGAGCGGAGTCAGCTATGAAAAGATGAAACCGAGCGACATGGTCGTTGTGGATCTCGACGGTAATGTGGTCGAGGGAGAGCTGAGACCTTCGTCCGATACCGCGACTCACGCCGTGTTGTACAAACACTATCCGCAAATCGGCGGCATCGTGCATACCCACTCGACCTGGGCAACCATTTGGGCGCAAGCGGGACTGGATGTACCCGTTATGGGAACGACGCATGCGGATACCTTCTATGGCACCGTGCCTTGCGCCCGTTTCTTGAATCAAGAGGAGATTGACCGGGGGTACGAAGCGGAGACGGGCCATGTCATCATCGAAACGTTCGAGGAGCGCGGACTGGATGTCATGGCAGTTCCGGCCGTCCTGCTTCAGGGACATGCGCCATTCACTTGGGGGAAAGACGCGAAATCGGCAGTCGTGAACAGCGTCGTGCTGGAGGAAGTTTGTAAGATGAATTTGTACGCGCGGCAATTGAATCATTTTGCAAAAGAACTGCCTCAAGGCATTCTGGATAAGCACTATCTTCGGAAACACGGGAAAGATGCCTACTACGGGCAGAAGTAATTGCCATACCCATTATTAAATACAGAAAAGAGGATGATTAATATGTCAATAACAGCAGCTAAACAGTTTTGGTTCGTCGTAGGTTCGCAACATCTGTACGGGGAAGAAGCGCTGGCTGAAGTTAAAGCTCACGCGCAGACGATGACGGATGCCTTGAATAATAGCGGTGTGCTCCCGTATCCGCTTGTTTTGCAGGACCTGGCAGTAACCGCGGATAAAATTACAAGCCTCATGAAAGAGGTCAACTATCGCGATGAAGTGGCGGGTGTTATCACATGGATGCATACGTTCTCGCCTGCAAAAATGTGGATTCGCGGTACAAAACTGCTGCAGAAGCCGCTGCTTCACTTGGCAACTCAGTTCAATGAAAGCATTCCTTGGGCAACGATTGACATGGACTTCATGAACCTGAACCAAGCCGCTCACGGCGATCGCGAATACGGCTTCATTAATGCCCGTCTGAAGAAACAAAATAAAATCGTCGTAGGCTACTGGGAACGTGCGGAAGTGCAGCAGCAGATTGCGGACTGGATGGACGTAGCGGTTGCCTATAACGAAAGCTTCAACATCAAAGTCGCCCGTTTCGGCGACAACATGCGCAACGTTGGCGTAACGGATGGGGACAAGGTCGAGGCCCAAATTCAATTCGGATGGACCGTGGACTACTACGGCATCGGCGACCTCGTGCAATACGTGAATGCCGTTACAGAGCAAGAAATTGATGATCTGATGGGTCAGTATGCGGAGCTCTACGAATTCGATTACGGCACGAACAGTAAAGAAGCCTGGGAAGCGAGCGTCAGAATCCAAGCGAGCTATGAAATTGCCATCAAACGTTTCTTGGATGAGAAAGGTTATAATGCCTTCACGACGAACTTCGAAGATTTGCATGGAATGAAACAGCTTCCTGGTCTTGCTGTTCAACGTCTGATGGCGCAGGGCTACGGCTTTGCCGGCGAGGGCGACTGGAAGACGGCCGCGCTCGATCGCTTGCTGAAAGTGATGAGCCGCAATCAAAACACAGGCTTTATGGAGGATTACACTTACGAGATGGCGACTGGTCAGGAAGCGATCCTGCAATCCCATATGCTCGAGGTAGATCCGAGCTTGGCAAGCAACAAACCGACAATCATTGTTTCCCCACTCGGAATCGGCGATCGTGAAGATCCGGCGCGTCTGGTATTCGACGGCAAAGCTGGCGAAGGCGTCGTCGTATCCATGGCGGACTTCGGCACTCATTATAAATTGCTGATCAACGAGGTTTCCGCATTCGAGCCGACGGTTCCGGCTCCTAACCTTCCTGTCGCTCGCGTCCTGTGGACGGTGAAGCCGAACTTTCAGGATGGAGTGAAAGCTTGGATCGAGAATGGCGGCGGCCATCATACCGTCGTTTCCTTGAACCTGACGACAGACCAAATCGTGACCTACGCCAAGCTGGTTAACTTGGAATACGTTGTTATTAAGTAAACCTTACTCGAGGCAACCGCTTCCTTGAGCAAAATGTAAAAACCGTTTCTTTCCGTAAATAGGTCATTCTATTTACTAAGAAACGGTTTTTTTGTTTTTCAGAATACCTAACCTCATAAGTGAGATCAGATAAGTCATTAGCGCAAATGGTTTGCGAGTTCATAAAAGAGAGGCCGTTCAATTTTGTTCTATTTCGCTTTATAAATGTTACGGAGAACTGTACGCAGCCCAGCAATATTCAAAATCATCGACACAAATTCGTTAGTTAATATTTTCTCTTGAATCATTTTTGATATAATATTTGGTAGATAAGAGGATTAGTTTTTAATAAACTGTGGAATCCTATTGGTAGGAAAATAAAGAGAGAAAAGAGGAATGGAAATGTCTTATATCGTTGATTTTAAAGATGTGTCTACGGTTGGATTAGAGTCTTCACCTGTAGTAGAAGCGCTTGCTGGTTTACGTGCTAATGAAGCCCGTTACTTTATGAACAAATACAAGCATGAATTTACGGTTGTACCAGCTAGCGAAAGTCAAGAGAGCCTTGATTATGTGAACCGAATTTTGAAAGAAGAACGTGATATTGCGTTTGCGGCCAAACCTTTAGAAACGTCGCAATTTCAAGTGGAAAATATCAAATTTACCTATGTTTTTTATGAGGACGGGCTTGCGCTCAATGTCATGTATACGGTGGATGACCCTAAGAAGCGGGCCGTTGGTTTTAAGCTTTCTGAGGGGATGGAGGTACCAAAGGAGTTAGAAGAGAAGTTTAAGTTTGCCAGGCAGAAGTCTAAACTAGCCGGAACAATTCGGGGCTCGTTTTTTGTAATTAAAGGAGAATATTAGAGTAAGGAAAAGCGCAAGTGGAGGAATCCAGCCATATTATCCAATTGTTTTATCTGATTACTATGAAAATTCCCACTCAATTTTTTAGCGCCAAAGAGTTGGTCCACGCAATGGGAGGGCTGATCAAAGTCAACTCGACCCGGGTTCGTAACTGAAGCCGAAAAAATGTTAAAAGCTACTGACATACTGTTGTCAGTAGCTTTTTGTATAGTGAGATTATAAATAATAAAGGAGTTGTTTGAGGGATATGAACACTACCGAAGCCTTACAGCAGTTTGAAGAAATTGCGAATCAGTATATTCTTGAATTGAATGACATCAGCATGGAGCAGTTGAAGCGTCAACCAAGTGAGGACGAGTGGTCGCTTGGACAAATGTACCAGCATTTGATCAACTCAGCTCTTAATATGCAACTTCGAAATATTGAGCATTGTATGACGCAAACGGAGGATTCCAAGGTCTCTTCGGAGGAAATAACAAGAGAGGGTGCAGCGGTATTTGAACAAGGAAGTTTTCCGCCGCTACGTATTCAAGTTCCGCCCTCCCCACAATATACGCCGAAACAACCAGATAGCAAAGAGCAGCTAATTCAAGGATTGAACACGGTCCTACAACGAATGAAAGAAATCGAGCCGATGCTAGATAAGGTATCTAAGCAGGATACAGTCTCTCATCCGAGGTTCGGTGCCTTGCATGCGAAAGAATGGTTTCTACTTATCGAAATGCACTATCGTCACCATCTACTCCAAAGGGACCGTTTGAAACAGTGGTTAGTAAGTAATGTAAGCATATAAAAAAGGGGATGGGACTATGCCCATAGATACTGCAAACGGACAAAGCCGCTATTGGATCGGCGTTGTATCTGCTACACATGTGAAGCGGGGTGTGGAAGGCGGATTCGCCCAGCTCTGCCACGGAAAGTCAGCACCTTTAAGGCGGATGCGCCCTGGCGATTGGCTGATCTACTACTCTCCGCGAGTCGATATGGCGAAAGGGGAGGCACTCCAAGCATTTACTGCCATTGGGCAGGTTGCAGATGAAAGAGTCTATGAATATCAGATGTCTGAAGATTTTGTGCCATTCCGTCGGAATATTGACTATTCTCTGTGTCGAGAAGTGAAGATTGCAGATCTTTTGGACCAGCTTAGCTTCACGCGAGGGAACCAAAATTGGGGATATGCCTTCCGTTACGGTCATTTCCAGATTGAAAGGGAGGATTTTAAGACGATTGCTGAGGCAATGCTGGGTTCAGAACAACGGTTTGTCGAAATGAAAGAATCTATATTGTAATCAGGAAGGTGAAAGTATTCAACTCGTGCATTGGAGAAAATAACAGGAATACAAAAGGTGACCTTCATATTCCTGCTAGGAAGTAAATTTAATTTTGGATGGTTTCGGTTCGAGAAGTAAGGGAGGTATACCGCGGCAGCAATGGTCACAATTCGTCTTTCAATATACAAATTTGCGCTGCGCCCAATAGCTGAATGTGAATAAGAAGGCTTCCGTCATAAGCTTGGCAGCGACGAGCGGTATGCCGATGGTTTCATGGAAAAGGTGCATGATACCGTAATTCAACAACACGATAACGAGAACGAGAGAGAAGTACCGGGGCAACGATTTGCGGATCGCTGCTCCGTTTTTTTGGGCAAAGACAAATTTCCTATTCATCGAGTAATTGAATATGGAACTACATAAGCGTGATCCAATGACGGCTATGAACAAATTCGATGTCATCCATTGCAGCATGAGCAGCAACACGAAATCCAAGATCGCAGCGAATCCCGAAGACGCACAGAATTTGAAGAAAGGAAAATAGACTCTGGCGGAATCGGCGATCGGACGGAAGTGCGAAGATTTATTGTCGTCCAAATAGATGGTGTCGATCGGCACCTCTACCAAGTCGTATCCGACATTCGGGGCCTCGAGAAGCATATTCATTTCATATTCAAAGCGATCGCCTGGAATTTGGCATAGCCAATCCAGCATATCGGTAGAATAGCCCCGCAGGCCAGTTTGCGTATCTTGTATGGGCTTACCCGTCGCAAAAGCGTACACCATCCGCGTAGCCGAATTCCCGATGCGGCTGCGTAAGGGAACCTTGCCCGAGAATTGTCTGCTACCCAGGACGATATGATTACGATGCTCGCGAACAGCTTCCGTTAGCTTCAGAATATCTCCTGGCAGATGCTGTCCGTCACTGTCGGCGCAGACGACTCCGTCTCTTCCGCCGTGTTGTCTTACATAGTCGAAGCCTGTTTTCAATGCGCTTCCTTTGCCTTGGTTGGTCTGGTGAGTCAGCACGGTACACCCTGCTTTCCTCGCTGAATCGAAAATACCTCGGTAGTCTTCACCGCTGCCATCGTCAACGACAAGGATTGAAGCGTCGCTAACTTCTTTTAAATTATGAATAAGCGTGATTAACCGTTCGTCCGGCTCGTAGGAGGGGATGAGAATGGTCATGATAATCAGTCCTCCTTATTAGGATTTAGGAATATAGATAATGTCACTTACGCCTCGTTCATTGCCTTTGCCAAGCGGATTATTCACGACTCTGCCCATGAAATACATCGTGGACGAGCCGCCGCCATCGAGATTATAAGCCTCGGTAGCGCCGAGCTCATGGAATAGATTCGCGAACTCGGTTAACGTCATGCCTCGGCTATAATTGGTTTGCCGTCCGTCGACCACGACAAACAGAAAGTGATTCGGCGAGATCATCCCAATGCCAGTACGCGGATTGGCATCTTGAATCGAGCGGTTGCCGAAGTTTTTGTCGATTTCCACGCTACTGAAATCGCCGGCTACCTCGCCGTTTTTCACGAGGGTTGGACCGAAGGAAAAGGTGTTGGTTGTTCCGTTAGCGAGCAAAGCGTCCGAAGAAATCTCCTCTTCGTTATAAGCTTGCAAGGTGCCGTTCTCGAGGAGGGCTAAGCCGTCACGCGCCGGTTCGTCGCGGTAAATGGTTCCGCCCCGGATGATGACGCCGTCGTTACGAAAGCCGTAGTAATCGCCGTTAATCGCGAAGACTGCGTTGTTGTTGGCCGCGATCGTTGACGTGTTTTCGATGATATTTGTGCCGAAGGCATTTTTAGCGAATGCTGTAAGCAGGTTTGTTGTCTTGTTGAAAGTTACATCAGCCACGAAATAGGTGATTGTATCCGAGCCGGATCCGCTTTGCACCTTTTTGATATGAATCGTTTCGTTGGCATCCTGATAATTCCAGTCATCCGCTTGCTCTTGCGCCGCTACTTGTTTCACGGGCTCCTCTTGTGTTGCGACGTTGTTCGGGGTGACGACGACCTCAACGTGCTCGATCAAATAACGATTGGCGAGCCAATATAGGATCGAAGCGATGATAAATAGAAATACAACTATAATGGTGATAATTTTGGTTTTTTTTCGTAGACGGAAAATGATGATCACTCCTTCGTATGCTGGTTCATGAATTCATCTTAGAGCGGCAACCTTTAATGAATCTTAAATACCCGTAGCATCGACTACGCATACTGCAGAAGGCGGGTTGTCGATAACAGAAAGAGGAGGATTCCAATAGCGGATCCTCCTTCGTTGGCCTAAGTTATCAATAAAGTTTAAAGTGTAAATTCTAACGTTCAAACGATAAAGTTTAAATTTTAAAGTTTAAACTTTGAACGCTAAACTTTATTGCCTCCAGCAAATCAAATTTGTTAAAAATTCCTAGTAACCCACCCAAATCTCTCCACTAATTCGAATCTATTATACTATCTCAATAAGGTTGGGAGAGGAAATAGACATGGCCAAACAGGATATTCTTACCACAACCATTCAATTGTCCATCGATAACGGCAGCAGTCATATTAAAGGTATATATGACGATTTGAACAACAGCTTTATTTTCCCTAATGTTGTCGCACAACCGTTTGGGGAGCGCTTTTTATTGATGGAACAAGGAGATCCCTTGGATTTCTTAGATGTTCAGATCACATCGCCAGCGATTGATACGGAGCAATACCGTCATGTCTACGTAGGAAACTTGGCTATCGGAGACGAAGGGATCGTTCATGAAATTGTAGGAGATAAAGCCGTACAAAAGAAGGCGCAGAGACCCGAAACGATGGTTACCCTCCTTACGGCTACGGCATATGCCATTGCCATGAAGCATGGGGATGCTATTAAACGCGGTAAGAATCGTATTAAGGCCAAGGTGCATTTAGGAACAGGACTGCCAATAAGAGAGATCACGAAATTCAGCGAAGAATTTGCACAAAAAATAACAGGAGGCGTTCATTCCATCACTTTCATTACGACGCCGGTATTTAAAGGCGTAACGGTAGAAATGGAGTTTACGCTGCCATCGGATATTAGCATTGATGATGTGTCGGGTGTTTATGACATGGAGGCGACTTCCAAGTCACAGTTGTCACATAAAGGCTTTGGTATAGCGGATGTTGGCGGTGTCGATATGGATATCGCGTTTTTTAGACCGGGACTTGATCTGGATCAACGGCATTCTACGGGTGCCAAAATTTATTTAAACGATGCCTTGGAAAGCATACGGAATGAGATCAACGCTCAAGGTGAGGAGTTAATCTCAAGCACGGCGGAACTGACACTCATGCTCGTCAACAAGGAATATGAAATTTATGCAGAGGGTAAGGTTGCTTTCGACATGACGAACCTTGTCAACCGGCACATGCGCATCCTAGCGGAAAAGGTGCTAAAATACGCCCGTAACTCCTGGAAGCATGTTCGTTATGCCAATGAATTTTGGTTTATCGGTGGCGGGGCGATCGTACTTCAACCTTGGATCGAGAAATTAAATGCCGAATTAGGCTTGCCGATCCGTTTCGATCATTCCGAGTTCAGCCAATTCCGCAATGCGCGCGGGACCTTCTTTCTGTTAGAGCACGCCCTGAAACGTACGCATGATGAAGCAGCGGCAACCATTGAATCCGAGAGAGGATCTGAGGGTGGGAGCGGGAGCGGATCGGATTGAAGAAACGGAGATCGACTGTTTTGGTGAGTCCAGGTAAGGATGTGACCCTATATATCCCGACGGAAACACCGCCAGAGGTCATTGCGTATATGAACCAGTTGAAAGCGGAAGGTATGTTTAGTCATGGTATTATGGATATTTTGACAAAGCATATCCTCTATGAGCAATCCATTGCCATGCGGGTTAATGAAGACGATCTAAATCATGTCATCGGATCAAGCGTAGATGATGATAATTTCTTCACAGAACCTATAGAAGCCCAGGAATCTATGGATGATCCGGTTACTAACAGCCAGAAGAACTTCAGTTTGGAAGACATATTTCGTCAAGCTGGTCGGAATGCCGGTAAGCTTTTGTAAGATATAACTAGGTTGGGTGAACTCCGATCATTATGAAAAGGGGGACATCGATATGTCTAACGGACAAGCAAACGAGGGTGCGCGTAATTTTACACTTTCGGATGATATTTTTCGTACACCAGGATTAGATTTAAGTTCTCAAATGGTCTACATTATTTTGAAAAGCTTTAGCTCTGAGTCTAATTTCCCTGAGTTATCAGAGATTGCCAAACTTGGCCGAATGACGGACAAGCAGACGATGAAGGCATTGCAAGACCTCGTAGAACTGAGAATTCTTCCGCATAAATTGTTTCGTCGGATGGTTGGTGACTTCCAAGATGACCGCCTCTCCTGGGCGGCAAAGGGGTTACTCGTCTTTTGCAAAGAGAACCCGCATATTCATTTGCAAGACCTGCTGGAATTAACGAGCCAATCAGGCGAGGACGAACATAGCATTCGAAATTCACTCCAAGAGTTGAGCCAATACGGCTACCTGGATGAATACCCTGAATGGCAACAAATAGCTAACTGAGGTCCATGATACTTCGTAAAAGGCATCCGCTCACGGGTGCCTTTTACATTCTGACTAAACACACCGGAGCTAGAATGGTTTGGAGCCAATTGAGATACAATAACGCGTATGCCAAGGCAACGCGGCTGGCAACAACCACTAACGCTAAGAGGTGATCAAGTGAGCGGAAGAAATAACAAGCCAGACAATGATGGCCCAGCGGGTAAGCCGGGCAGGCTTGACCAGTATGGTGACAAGCTGGGTTCAAGCAATGAGGAAGAATTTAGTGCGGCTGCTCAGCAGGATTGCGAGGTTTCCTCGACGGAGGATTCCAACAAGTAGCCGAAACGCAATAAAAAGGGATATTGCAAGAACATAAAAGTAAGACCATTCATTGAACAGGATGGTTTTTTCATTTTACTTGCCGACAGCACCATAAGATCCAATTACGAAGGAGTTCATAATATTTTGTCGAATCATGTAGAAAAACGTTTTTTTTTGGAGACCTACATGATCCCAATTCAAGCTTCTAAACCCGCAGTACATAATTTACTAACCATGCCGGCGAATCGTTCGCAACGAAGATTTGTCTTTCTGATAGGTGCTATCGTTTGTTTCATTTCTTTGCTTACTATCCCTTATGGCCGAATGAAGTTATCGGAAATTCAAGCATATCAACCGGCAATTTTTTCGACGGTCATTTGTTTTGAGTGGATTACGGCCTATGTGTTGTACAGTCAATTTCGGATTAATCGGTCGCCTTCGGTGCTCGTGCTTGCTGCGGGGTATCTCTTCTCCGGGGGGATGAGTTTGGTGTATTTACTGACCTTCCCGGGTATATTTACCTCGTCCGGATTGTTGGATGCCGGCATGCAGACGGCGCCTTGGATTTATTTGTTCTGGCATACAGGGTTGCCCATAGCTATTTTCTTATATATGCGGGTTGAACATAAATGGAAAGATGTGCAGCTTAGCCCACAGATGGCTCGCAATGTATCCCTGCTGACATTGTCAGGAGTCGTTCTTCTAATTGGCGGGTTTACCTTGCTTGCAACCTATTTCCATGATCGAATGCCAGTCGTCATTCTAAATGGAAATCTCAAACCATTGTTCATCTATGGGCTTGGATTGCCAATTGTATTGTTTAGTTTGATTGCATTGGTCTTATTTTATAGGATGACGAGGGGAAGTACGGTGACTGCGGCTTGGCTGTGCGTCGCTCTTCTTGCGTCGTTGCTTGACGTTTTGCTTGTTCTTTGTGGCGGCAGCAGGTTCAGTATCGGCTGGTATTTGGCAAAATGGAACACGTTTGTATGCGCCAATGCCGTCTTGTTGGGTATGATTTATGAATTCAGCAAAATGTATCTGAGCATGACGGAACTGTACCGTAAAGTGACCGAAAGCGAGAGCAAATATAAAGTTTTATTCGGAGAAAGCCAGTTGGCAGAACGGAAAATTTCCAAACAAAATGAGATTATAGAGCGCATGTTGGAATCAAGCCACGAGGCTATCGTGATGTGCGATGTCGAGGGACAGGTCGTTTTTACGAATCGGAGATTCGAGCAGTTATTTGAAATACCGCTACTGAACGGCCAGAAGCTAGCCGATTACTGTGTAAGCATGAAGGCTGCTCACGGAACGTTGGCTGACATTATTGAAGGTTATTTCGATGGGCAGCTGGAACCTTTTCGCGAGCGAATTTCAATCGTTACGAGTGAAGAAAAGATCAGTTATTACGAATGCTATGTCAGTCCGCTTTCAGATGAAGCCGATGGGATGCTCCATGGTCATTTATTCGGTTTCCATAACCGGACGGAAGAGGTCCGTATGGCTTATTATGATGAATTGACCGGACTTCCTAATCGGAGATATCTAGGGGAGCGGCTCATGGAAGTAGGGGATCGCGCGAAAGACAGCATTGCAACGTTTTCCGTATTCTTTATGGATTTGGATGGATTTAAAAGGGTAAACGACACGCTAGGCCACGAGATGGGGGATCGGCTTTTACAGGAAGTTGCTCACATTCTTGAATCGAGTGTGGGAAACCGCGGCGTATGTGCTCGTTGGGCTGGCGATGAGTTTATCGTTTTGCTGGAGACGATTGAAAATAAGGAGCAGTTGAAAAAAATCGCTCAAAATATTATTCAAGCTATTCGAGAACTGCGCGAAGTAGATGGCATGGAGATCCATGTTACGGCGAGTATCGGTGTTGCCATCTATCCGAGTGACGGATCGGAAGGAAAAACCTTGCTGCAGCGTGCTGACCAAGCTATGTATGAAGCCAAAATCAGGGGCAAGAATAAATGCTGCTTTTTCTCGCCCGTTTCGGAAGTACAATAACCATTTTCTTTTTATCATTTTATGATGCGCCCGCGGCATCCGCGGTCACATTGAAGTTTGTTCCACCCTTGGGGAAGGCACAGTGATTACTTTGGTGGTGCCGAAGTGGCTATAGAGGTTTGAGGTGCCAAAAAAGCTTCATGACAGAATACTGTCATGAAGCTTTTTAACAATCTATCATGTTTTTCACAATGGTATTCATGATGATGACTAAATGAGGTTGATAATCAATCGTTACGCTGTCGAAGTTTGTCATTTTGCCGTCATTGAGGACTGATATGATCATGTTACGCTCTACGTTTTTTTCTTAAACCGAATTTCTCTAAGTAATAAGTCAATATAACAAACACGCTCATAATTCCAAAGTAAGTGAGAATAACCCCTAACGCATTCGGACTTTGAAAGCCATCCCTGTCAGGACCACCTTGTGGACGGCCAGTTGGTTGTTCCCCGTTATTGTCCTCCCTACTCAGACCCTCAGGTCGTGCCTTAAAACCAGCAGGGGGTGATCCTGTCTGACTCATTTGAAATACATTTCCTAAACTTTGGATTCTTGACGCAAAATCAGTCGCGTACATTTGATAGCCGCCAAATAATAAAATAAGAGCGGTTACTACTTTAGCAATAATACCAAGACTGACCTTCGATGATTGTATTCTGAGCATATTTTTCGTTACATTGACTACCCATTTCCAATGCAAACCGACATGAACACCAATCAAAATAAGAGTAAGAAATGACACGCTGATATGTGACATTTTAAACCAGGGGGTACTTCCGATTTGCATATTTGGAAAAACAACCTCTGAGATTAAGATGCCACTCACCACAATAAATGTCATCGAAATTAAGAGTAATAGGTTTAACAAATAACCAAATCGCGTCATGCCTGGAAGCTTGCGATCCAATAGTTTGGCAGTTACTTTGATCACCCATTGGATGTTTAACAAAATGTGAGTAATAAACGCCACCGAAATTGCGAGTCCTGCTATCTCGTGGAAAGTTAATCCTCCCAGTACCCTTTTATTGAAAAGCAATACGAAGGTTAGAGCCATAAGCATATCTAGAATAAATTTGACATAGGTAACTTTCTTCATTGTTCGTCCCTCTCCCATATAGTCTTGTGAATCAAGCATATAAGGTTAGGCTGAATTTTTGCTGAGGGCGAACTGAGTTTCTGCTTAATGCTTGGAAAACGTTAGGGTATGACAAAAATAGGAGAGAAAAGGTGAGGGCGCAATTATGAGCATTATCAAGGACTTTTTGCTGCAACTAGCGCTAATAGCCACGCTAATATTTGCCTATCAGATATTTATTGCGGAGAAGCCTGAACGAAATCATGATCACGCTAAAATCATACAAGCTGTATCATTGGGGCTAGCGATCCTATTATGTATGTCCTTTCCTGCTTATATTAGCGCCAATATCCGGTTGGATATTAGAATCGTTCCCCTCCTGTTAGGGACGCTATATGGCGGCTGGAGAACGGGTGTATTCTTATCGGCTGCGATCATCCTATACCGATTGTATATTGGGACGGATTTGGGATTATATACGACGATAATGACTCTTGTGATCAGTATGCCGGTTATTATTTTCTTTCAGAGGGTCTTCACCAAAGCAAAGAAGAATCGGAGGATACAAATTGCGCTGACCCTATCTATCTTCTATGGGCTTATGGGAATAACGATGGGGACTCTGATTAGAGGGTATTCTTTGAAAATACTTCAGGTTCAGTTCATATATATCCTGATTTCGGCAGCAGCGGTGCTGCTCTTCACATCGCTAAACGAAATGATTAAAGAAATGCTCTTAAAGAATCAAAAGCTGAAATCAGCTGCTAAGGATGCGGAAATCTCCTTTTTACGCTCCCAGATTAACCCTCATTTTCTATACAATGCGCTGAACTCTATTGCCTCGTTGTGTATCGACGAACCACAGAAGGCGGAAGAATTGACGCTAAATCTATCGCAATATTTGAAAAGTAGTTTTGACTTCAAACACCTGGAAGCATTAACCACCATAGATAATGAATTGGAATTAGTAAAAGCGTATCTCAACATCGAAAAGGCGCGTTTTGGTGCTAGATTGTGTGTGGAATACGAGATAGATGCTGATCTAGATGTGTGGATCCCCCCGCTGGTGCTCCAACCTTTGGTGGAAAACGCCATAAGACATGGCCTCATGTCCAATTTACGAGGTGGAACCGTTCGAATATCGGTGAAAAAGGAAGCCAACGCCATCGTCAGCTTTGTTGTTGAGGACAATGGCAGCGGTATGAGTGAACAGAAACGGGAAGAACTACTTCAGCCCCATGCCAAAAAGGAAAGATCAGGCATAGGGCTGTGGAACATAAGTAAACGGATCGAGCTCTTATATGGAAAGAGTATTGGTATTGAAAGCACAGAAGGTATGGGAACAAAGGTGTTCTTCGCCATTCCCGCAAGACCGATGAATCGGATAGGAGGTTAACGTATGCTGCGAGCCATTATCGTGGATGATGAAGAGTTATCGTTGAAACGGATGACTAGGTTACTAGCTGAGAGTGGCGAAATTGAAATATGTCACGCTTTTATGAACCCTATTGAGGCTTATGATTATGTGAAGGCCAACCCCATCGATATCGCATTTCTGGATATTTATATGCCTGAAATTAGTGGTATGAGGTTTGCTAGTCTGCTGCATGAGCATAATGCTTCCATCGATGTGGTCTTTGTAACTGGAAATGATCAATTTGCGGTTCAAGCCTTCGATTTAAGTGCGCTGGATTATCTGCTAAAGCCTGTAACGGCACAGCGAATAACGAAAACGTTTGACAAAATTAGAAAAAGACAACCGGGTGCCGCGATCGAACCTAGCATGTTAATGCTTGCGAGCCCTATTGTTTTACAAGAGGAGCGGTCTCCTCGGGTTATACTGACGGAGCAGGAGACGAGGATTCTACGATTGGTTAACGCTGGATTGACGAACAAGGAAATTGGCAATCACATGCACATCACGGCGGAGACGGTCAAATCACATGTAAAGAATTTGTACAGGAAACTGAATGTGAACAATCGGGTGCAGGCGCTGCATCGTGCCAATGAATTAAGGATACTAGTCTGAGAGATAAACCTCCTATACCAGGCTAATCACCAAAACCACAATGCGAATGAACTTCGTATTGTGGTTTTTTCTTGTAGACCTACTCTATTTTTACATTACCTGGCGTCAAAATCAGTAGTACCCTTCTCCCTTGCATAGTGAGCTTTTGAATATTTGGAAACCTGGACACTGCTTATTTTCAGTTCTGGATAAGGATCCTTTCTTCGCGACCGGACATTTAAATCCGCAGGAGGCTTTAACATCGTATACAAACCAAAGCCCGAAAACAAAAGTATGCAAACAATAAACATAAGAAGACCTCCTGTTCGTTGGAAAGTATTTCATCATAGTTGATGATATAGGAATATAGGATACCAGACATTTGACATGAATCGATATTTATACTGCATGTATATGTCACGCTAATCCTAACGATCTAGGGTATAGCCCTTATTTCTTGTTCTTAGCCATTATAATCCTCTCTTTGACTCAAAATGTGCTATTTCACTAGAACAGGCTATTTTATAGGTTCATACACTGATATTGCAAACACCCACATAGATTAATGTTCCCCAGCAGCAAATATCTAAAATTCTGAAAGGAGGGGTTAGTCATCATGAATCGATCGAAAGTATTTTTTAATCCTAGCGCTTTTGGTATGAAAACTTTTCGTATAGTAAAAGTTGTTGCTAAACTGAGTTCGTACAAAGTAAGGGAAAAGATAAATGTCGCCAATTCTCAATCAAGTGGCTTAGAGGAGCTTTGTATTGTATGTAAAAGAAAAGAGCCTTGCAAATGTGCTAAGCATAAGAAAAAAAAGAGAAAATTCGTGTGTCATAAAGGCAGAAAAAGGCATAAATGCAAAAAACATCACTGTAAGCGATGCCCTAGAGGGGAAAGGGGACCAGCGGGACCAGCAGGGCCACCGGGGCCAGCAGGACCAGCAGGACCAGCAGGGCCAGCGGGACCAGCAGGACCAGCAGGGCCACAAGGACCACAGGGGCCGGAAGGACCGAAAGGGCCTAAAGGACCGGAAGGACCAAAAGGGCCAAAAGGGCATGAAGGGCCAGAAGGACCAAGAGGGCCAAAAGGGCATGAAGGACCAAAAGGACCAGAAGGATCAGAAGGACCACCAGGGCCACCGGGGCCGGCAGGACCGCCGAAGCCACCAGGGCCTCCGGGACCACCAAAACCTAAACCGCCAGGGCCATCTAAACAGGAAGATAGGTCTAGCAATGATGGCTGCAAATGCTGCCATAGTACGGATGCCATGCAAAATCTTCTAAATCAACTAAAAGACAAAAAGTTGAAAGAGTTGCACACATTAGATTACTCAAACGGGAAATATTCGAATGCGAAAATTATTTCCGCCGAAAACCTTATCTTAAATTTTGTAAGTAACGGAGTAGAGCACTTCGTACCTATTCATCTAATTGCAGGCTTAGAGATTTGGGCGGGCGATTTCGACAGTAAGTTGCTGAATGATAAAGAGGACTCCGATAAAAACGAAATGGATCACTGCGAAACCTCTGCGATGATGAACTTATTCAAGCCATTAGTTGGTAAAGCGAAGGTCGACTTCAACACGTTGGCCGAACAGCTTAACGATGTCTTAAATGCGGAAATTATCGGACTTAACGAAGGCATCGTCGTATTGTCCACGCGAGATACCGTGTTTGCTGTTGCCTTAAGCAGCATTTCCGATGTATCAAATATAAAAAAAATGTGACCATAATAAATGATTATAGTCCCCTCCAGTCAACAGTGAGAAACGTTTATCGATGAAGTTAAACGCGATCCTGATGATTGGAGGGGATCTGTGTTTATATCCATGTACATCTGCCCCCTAGTGATACTAGTGGAGTTTTTAAGAGACGGGGCATTCGTTTAGTACAAACCGTTGTCGGGTACGTATATATACAGTATGCAATAACAACTAACCACTACCTGAAGGGGGAAATGATTATCATGGCATTTGATTATTCTGTGTTGATGGGCAAACAAGTAAGACTTGATCGTGGAGGTCCTGAATCTCGACAAGGTGAGATTGTTGCAGTCGGTTTTGATTATGTTGGTATTTATAATGAGAAGGATGGACTTATCTACTACAACACGAATCATCTGAAAAGCATCACACTAAACACGAAGGACTCCGTGGAGTACTTGCAGGCTGCACAGGCGCATCCAGCTACGTTGAAAATTATGGAAGCAGACAATTTTGTTGGTTTGCTGAAAGGTATGAAAAATCTTTGGTGCCAAGTTAACCGTGGAGGCCATGAAAGTGTTCAGGGCGTTTTAGCCGATACGAATGATAATTATATTACCATGGTTGTAAACCATGAATTGGTCACTATTTTTAGCTTTCATATTAAAAGCATGTCTTACGGTGTTAAAAAAGAAAATCAAGAGGAAAAAAAGGATCAAAAGGAAGAGAGTAACGAGAAAAAATAACGCATCTCTGAATCTTAATCGTAGGTGGGAGGAGGGGGAATATAGTGATCATTGTATTCCTAGCAGGATACAGTTTTTATGAAATTCTCACCCTCCCTATCATTATTAAGAATCTTGAACCGTCAACAGCCAACCTATGTGAGGTGCAGGCACATGTTTGATATGACAACTGCGGTAATCTCCTTTGTTTTTGTTACCGTTACGTTGTTGATAATTTGGAGGCCATTTGGTATTAACGAATCCATCCCAACAACCGTTGGTGCTCTGATTTTCTTGGCATTAGGAATCGTGCCTTTTGCGGATATATACCGTATTGCCTCTATTGTCAGTGGGGCCAGCATAACCATTATATCGACAATTGTAATGTCTATCGTTTTGGAGAGTATCGGGATTTTTCGATGGGCGGCAGTTAATTTGGCAGTTCGAGCAAAAGGATCCGGTCGAGCACTGTTCTGGTACATTAATATTTTATGTTTTACGATGACGATGTTTTTTAATAATGACGGCAGCATTCTAATTACAACCCCCATTATCATCCAAACCTTATCCATCCTAAACTTGAAAACCCGGCAAAAAATTCCTTACCTTATATCAGGCGCACTCATTGCAACAGGAGCCAGTGCACCAATAGGCGTCAGCAACCTAGCAAATCTTATCGCGTTAAGAACAGTAGGTTTAGACCTCAACACATACACAGCTATGATGTTTGTACCCGCAATGACAGGGATTATTACGATCGCGTATCTGCTATTCGTTTATTTTAAGCGAGAGATTCCCGTGAGAATTACATCCTTGCAGCCCTATTCTATAAACGCTATTGTACAAAATGATTCCCAAACCTTTCATCCCCTAAAGGTAGATCCGAAGGAAAAATCGTATATGGATTGGCCGCTTTTTCGTATTTGCATCTTAATTGTTATTTTGATTCGGTGCAGCTTTTTCTTGTTGACACCCCTCGGGGTAGCGACGGAATGGCCCGCTATCATAGGTGCAATTCTTCTAATCGCAATTAGGTGGAAACGTAAAGGCATTGGCCCTACTGACATTCTTGCTAAAACGCCTTGGCACATTCTAGTCTTTGCTTTTAGTATCTATGTCATTATCTACGGACTTCATAATTCAGGTCTGACTGATTTTATTGTACGGGGGCTTGGTGAGACGGTTGCCCAAAATCATTTTAATGCCATCTTTGTAATGGGTATTCTACTTACTGCCATGTCTAATTTGTTCAATAACCTGCCGTCAATCATGATTGGCACCCTATCATTGCAGAATATGGGGTTAGACACATTTACTATGCATACGGCTTATTTGGCAAATGTAATTGGTGCGGATATCGGTTCCTTACTGTTACCAATGGGTACTCTGGCTTCATTGATATGGATGCATATTCTTAGAAAACATAAGATAACACTCACCTGGAGCCAATATATAAAAGTGACAATGATGACCGTACCAATCGGTCTGTTTATAAGCCTCCTGTGTTTATATGTATGGACGGGCTGGCTATTTAAGTGAGAGGAGGTGACATTGATGGACCTTTTTCAGAAGAAGCTGGGAGCGGTTATTGATGTTGAATTGCTTGGTGATAAATGGCATACCGGCATGCTGGTAGATGCGGGGCAAGATATTCTAGTTTTATATAACGGGGAGCGCTATATATACATTCCCTCTTTCCATATTCTTAACGTCAGTATGAATACCAAAAAAAGTTCAACGGACTTCTCCGTTCTTACTGAAAAACCAATCAATAGTGACAAAATTTCGTTTAGGAAAATATTAATGAACTCCAAAGGGGTATTTACAGAAATTTTTGTTTCTGGGTATCAGCCTATACATGGTTATATTACCCACGTTATGACGAATTACTTCGAGTTTTACTCCCCCGTATATAAAACGATGTTTATACCATTAAACCATTTGAAATGGCTTATTCCGTATAATAACTATCATACGCCATACCTGTTGGACAAGAAATTTTTTCCTGTGAATCCTTCCGATTTGCCTCTATCTCGCTCCTTTGAGGAGCAACTGAAGAAGCTGGAAGGCAAAATAGTCGTTTTTGATTTGGGGAGAAGCCCCAGTAAGATAGGATTACTCAAAGAAATAGAAAACAATATTGTCCACATGATTACAGCAGAAGGCGGAACCTTTTATACGAATATTCAGCATATCAAAAGCGTCCATTCGCCGACCATGTAACTATAAAATTAGGAGGTAATGCGTATGCCTGGAGGAAAAGGGCCTGGTAAGCACGGTCATGAACACGGTGAACATAAGAATGAGAACGGAAATAAAGAACAGGAAGTAAAAGAAACCACGGGTAAAGAACAAAAAGAGGAAAAAGGTAAGGATTCAACAAAAGGGCATGAGCATAAAGAAGAAAAGGGTAAAGGCGACAAAGGTAAAGAGGAAAAAGGCAAAGGCGACAAGGGTAAAGAGGAAAAAGGTAAGGGAGATAAAGGAGGCAAGGGCAAAGAGGAAAAAGGAAAAGAAGAAAAAGGCAAAGGCAAAGGCAAGGAAGACAAGGGTAAAGAAGGCAAAGAGGGCAAAGAGGAAAAAGGTAAAGAAGATAAGGGCAAAGGTAAAGAAGATAAAGGGAAAAAATAGAATGGCTAGAATAGTTGGATGATAAACCACACTCATAAGAGGTGGTTTTTTGCTCGTTTACTTAAAAAATAAAGCAACTCCCTACAAGTGATCGTATCAAATTCAGCGAACTGCTTATAATAAACTCGCACTATCCAAAACCTACATTTCAAGGAGTGTGAACAACATGTCCGGTCACAAACAGCAAGGGCAATCCAGAAAAAACACAACCACGCGAACACAGGACCAGAGCAGCAATAAAGGTGGAAAATAACGTCGATAGTACATGAGGAGGTCGAAACATGCTCGACAATGTTGAAAGCAATTATGATTGCGCGAATGCGGGAGATGATTTGCACAATTTAATACAAGAACTGGAACAGTTCCAAGGCCCTGAAGAGCAACGTAACCGTCTTGAGAATCAGATCCAATTTATTCAGAATAAGTGCTCAATCACGCACGAACATATCCCTGAATAACAAAAAATCCATGCCTCTCTTATAGAGGCGTGGATTTTTTACTGCGTATCCATTTATGTAGGTAGCGCTCCTTAGTGATGCCTAGTTTAACCCTTCGTCATCCGATTAAGATCGGAAGTTAGCTTGTCCAACTGCAGGAAGCTTTCCAGAATGTCGCTAATCCGGCTGTCCTGTGTCGTCATGCTGGCGGACATTTCTTGGATGGATGCCATGTTCTCTTCAGTAATACCGGCGATCGTAACGATTTGCTCCGTTATTCGGGTGTACTGTTGGTGTAGTTTCTCAGCCGATTGTTCCGCGTGAGCGGATTGGCTTTCCAGATGACCGGAGTCTATCGCCAGCGCATGCATGACTTGAACGACTTTCTGAGCGGCATCACTACTGTTCGCCACGGATTGCTGCCCCTGCAATACCTGCGCAGCGGCTTGGCTTGTTTTCGAGCGGATGTCCTCGAGAATGCGTTCGATCTGCTCGGTGGATTGCTGCGACGTTTCAGCTAACTTACGGATTTCGTGAGAGACGACGCCGAAGCCTCTTCCGTGCTCGCCAGCGCGTGCCGCTTCGATGGCCGCGTTCAAGGCAAGCAAATTCGTCTGCGTCGAAATGTGCTTAATCGTTGCGACGATGTCGCTGATCCGCGAGTTCTGGCTGTCCAGCTCATTCATCAACTGAACGGACGAATCAATCGTCTCGTGGGCACTCTTCATTTGTGTCTCTAGGGACTCAGCTTCTTCACTGCCGACCTTCGTCAGTTGGGCGGAGCTAACGGAGAGATCTCTCATTTCCGTTGAGCGGTTAGCCAATGAAGTGACGGACTGCTCGATGTGCAGAATCGAATCGCTGATGTCCGTGACGCTGGAAGTCTGGGTTTCCGTGCTTGCGGTAATTTCCCCGAAGGCTAGGGTCACTTCTTTGGAGATAGTACCCGTTGCTGTCACATTCTGCTTCAGGTTGGTGCTGAATTCAGTAAGCAAGACCAGTGAAGAGGAAACGAGATGAACCAAATCCTCGGATTTGTTTTTCTCCAGAACAGCTTGCTCTCGCCTAGAAATGATGTCGTTTTGAAGATTCTCGCTGAATTTCGTAGATACGAACAGTGGCACGGCGATGAAAGCTAGGAACATGTATATAGTGATCATGTCGGTGTTGCCGAATATCTCAGTTTTATAGGGGCTTATGAAGAAGTATGCGGTAAGAGTGGCGCCCATGAGGCTGGAGAAGGCAATAGCCCTAGAGCTGCCGTATAAAGTCATAATAGCTAGATTAACGTACACGAGGAGATAAGTTGTCAAGATCGGGCCGGTCAAAAGTAATAACCACGTTAATAGCGTGATAATGGCGGATATGATATACATGATGTATGTTGAAAGCCAACGTTTGTAGGTAAGGACTGTCGCCATTGCGCAGGTCACTGTCCCGACGATGAGCAGGACCATGATCGAGTCCATGGCTGCAGCAGTCAGCAGGTCGACGGCTATGCCAAGCACCAGCATCCCCCAAAGAATATTCACAAGCAATTTGTTGCGGCGGTGCAAAGTTTCCAAATCATTCATCATCGGTTCACCTTTTCCGTATAAAGTTACGTAAAGATAATAACATAAACCGACAAATTTTTACATAAAAACAGTACCTCGAGCCCAAGAACACCGTGTTCTCGTTATTAGGGACTATCCAAGCCGAATGCCAATCTCCCAATGGTAGCCAAATGGATCTACAACGCGCCCTATGCGCCAGCCATGACCTTCATTCATCGGAGCAACCACGATTGCTCCCGCGGCTAGCGCTTGTTCGAACATAGCATCTGGATTTTCTACGGTCACGATCATTCGAAATGCACTGTGCCTTACGTATTCGGCGTTGAAATCTGGATCATCTTGCAGCCAGAAATCGGCTCCATGGATCGATAGGTTGATGATCGCGATCTGTCCGTTATCCTCTTCAAGGCGGTATAGCTCGCTCGCTCCGAATGCGGATTTGTAGAAATCGGCAGCTACAGCGACGTTGTTCACGGAAAGCCAGGGTGAAATTGTCGCCTTAAGCGGTGCGGATGAACCTTGCGTAGAATTGCTCATTTTTATGATTCCCCCAGATATAGGTATAGGCTAGTAGTGGCTGTGAGTTGTGTATCATTCTAGCTCCCAAGATGAGGAAAAACAATTATGAAGGAGAATAATAGCCCTTGAATTACGAATTCACTACGGAAGCTGAACATAAAACGAAGTCGTCTCATTCAGCACGCTTTTCGCGTACATTTTCCCCTTATGCTGCTCGACGATCGACTTTGCGATAGCTAATCCAAGGCCATACCCGCCATGTTTGCGTGAACGAGACGGATCCGCGCGGTAGAAGCGGTCGAAAATCCGCTCCAAATGCTCAGGAGGAATGCCTTCACCTGTGTTGCTCACCGTGAGCAGTGTCTCGTTATGACGTTTCTTCAAGCTAAGCGAGATAGCTCCCTTGGGATGCGTATATTTAATCGCATTGTCCAACAGAATCATAACGACTTGCTTGATTTGCTCGTTGTTACCGTGCAGAGTCAAGTTGGGCTCAATCTCATAGTCCAGCGCTATATCCTTCTCAAATACGACCGCTTCCATCGTGAGAATGACGCTCTCAATCGATTCACTCACATTGAAATCGGAGTAGATCATATTCACCCTAGAATCGTCCATTTCCGTGAGATACAGGAGATCGTTGGTGAGCGTCTTCATGCGTTCCGTTTCAGATTTGATGCGGTGCAGCCACTTCGATTGACTTTCAATCGTATCTTCGCTGTTGGCCAAAAGAACGTCCGCATTGGTATTGATGACGGCTAACGGCGTCTTCAATTCATGCGATGCATCAGCAATAAACTGCTTCTGTTTATGGAACGCTTCTCTGACCGGAGCGATGGAGCGGTTGGCGAAATATCGGCTCGTAAAGAAGATGAGAATCAGCATCACCAATCCGACGAGTGTGAACGTATACACAAGATTCGTAAGGATGCTGTGCTGAGCCGTAACGTCAAGATAGACGACGCAATACCCGGTGTCATTCTTTTGCACCATATAAGCCCACCGGTTGCCATCGAGTGTGAATTGGCCGATATCCGACCTACTGGAGGCGGCTTTCTTAATGGCAAGTTCGTAGAACGCCGTGTCCATGTCAAATCGGGAATTCGTCGCCGTGATTTCCCACTGAGTGTTAGTCTGCAGCTGGAAAGAGACCGAACGCTCTGGCGGGTTATCCGTCCCCTTCATATCTTTCTGAGGATGATCCCCACCAGGTCCAAGCTGCGGATTTCCCTTTTTTCCGTCAGGCTTAAGGTAAAATTCAGAGACGCGGTGCAGCTCCATATCGATGTCCCCCCGCACGTTCTGGTAGGTAATGAAATAGATCGTAGCGAAGGACAGGAGCATCATACAAGAGATGATAACCAGATTGACGATAAGAAATCGGTTGCGGAGCTGGCTGAACATTAAGAGGTCACCTCCAATACGTATCCGACGCCTCTAAGGGTATTTATCCGGACCGATGCTTGTAGAAATGTGAGTTTCTTCCGTAAGAAAGAGATATACACCTCCACGTTGTTATGCTCCACCTCAGAATCGAAGCCCCATAGCTTCTCGATGATCTGTTCCTTCGATGTTACCGCATTCTTTCTCGTCATTAACAGCTCTAGGAGCTCGCTTTCTTTTAAAATCAGCTTAAGTTCCTTCCCTTTGCACGTCAGTTTGAGATTTCCCGTATGCAATTCGATGTCTCCGAACTTGAATGCATCCTCCGGCACGACTTCACCCTTGCGTCTTAACGCCGCGCGTATCCGGGCTAGCAGTTCCTCCGTTGAGAACGGTTTGGCCACATAATCGTCAGCGCCATAATCCAATCCTGTAATTTTATCCGATATTTCACCCTTGGCCGTAAGCAGAATCACAGGGGTTGAGATCCCTTTGGCGCGCAGCGTCTTTAATATCGTGATACCGTCCATCTCAGGCAGCATAATGTCAAGCAATAGCAGATCATATATACCGCTTAACGCGTTATCCAGCCCAGACTGGCCATCATGAACGGCGTCAACAGAGTAATTGTGTTTTTTTAAAATTTGGGATAAAGCTTCCGCTAAATGTACCTCATCTTCTACGATTAGAATCCTCATTCTCGTTTCCCCCTTAGTGCCCTCATGATGCTTCCGAATGGCATGGCTTCATTATAGGCAGCGAACCTTTAATCAACCTTAATAGTAGCACTAGAATGAGGATTTACGAAAAAAACATAAACAATTTCACATTTAAGTTTCACTAAAGGTTCGAGGGCTAAGATACAGTCATGGAACAGCGAGCAACACGCAATAAGAACGAGAAGGAGGCACACCTGAGTGGCAATTGAAGTATTTAATCGATATGAGAATAAGTATCTGATGGATACGAAAGCTTTCTACACGATCTATAATCGACTGCTCGAATATATGGAAATGGATGCTTACAACAAGAATGATCAATTTTATTCGATCAGTAATATTTACTTCGATACCGAGCATGATTCGTTAATTCGAAATAGTCTGGCGAAACCGAAATACCGGGAAAAACTGCGAATAAGAGCTTACGGGGTTCCAGAAAAAGACGCAAAAGTGTATCTAGAGCTGAAGAAGAAGGTGTTCGGTCTCGTGAACAAGCGTAGAACGGCGCTGAAGCTGAATGAGTCGTATGAATTTGTACGAACAGGGATAGAACCCGAATTGAAGCCTTATATGAACAAGCAAGTCATCCAAGAGATCAAATATTTCTTAGGGCGATATGACTTGGAGCCGAAGGTGTATCTGGCGTATGACCGGATTGCGATGTTTTGCAAAAATAACCGAGATTTGAGGATCACGTTCGACACGAATATCCGTTCAAGACGAGTTGATCTCAAGCTGGAGAGCGGCGATCATGGGGAACAACTGATGGGCCGCGGGCAATGGCTGATGGAAGTGAAGGCGGAGAAAACGATCCCGCTCTGGCTGTCCAAGATGCTGTCTGAGCTTCAGATGTTTCGGACTAGCTTCTCGAAGTACGGCAATGAGTACAAGAAAATGCGAATGAATCAACAAATAGCGGGGGAGAGAATCCAAGTATGATCGATTCTATTTTTGCACAAGTCACAGCAGGCACAGAATTAACGCTAACGAATGCACTTTTAACCATTATCATTGCCATTGCGCTAGGCGCTATCATTAGCTTCACCTATATGAAGACGCAAACGGGTTATACGCAGAGCTTTACGCTTACGATGATCGTCTTACCCGTCATTGTGGCCATTATTATCCTACTGATCGGAAGCAACATTGCGAGAGCCTTCAGTCTAGCCGGCGCCTTCTCCATCATTCGGTTCCGAAGTAGCCCGGGCGATCCGAAGGATATCTCGTTCGTCCTGTTCACAATGGCTGCTGGACTTGCCTGTGGGGTTGGATCGTTTGGGTACGCAGTACTTTTCACACTTATCCTTTGTGCATTGATGTTTGTTTTGAAAGTTACGAATTTTGGTGCCAAGAAAGCAACACAAAAGCTGCTAAAAGTGACGATTCCAGAGAATCTAGGCTACGAGGAAGCATTTGACGAGATTTTCAAGACGTTTGGCATTGCTTATGAATTGAAAAAGGTAAGAACAACCGAGCTAGGCAGTCTATATGAACTCGTCTACATGGTTACCATCGATCATCTCACGAGTCAAAAGGAATTCCTGGACGCGATCAGATGCAGAAATGGGAATTTAGACATCACGTTAACGATGAGTCCCACCACATCCGAATACTAAAATCCGAAAATGAGAGAGGAAGTAATCCCAATGAAAAAACCGTTAAATATGAAAGGCGCAGGTGTCCTACTATTATGTGCAGTTGTCTTAGCAGCATGCAACGAAACGACTGAAACAACTTCCAATACAGAGGCAACACCAGCTGCGGCGACGACAACGAGTGGAACGGCTGCTTCAAGTGGAAAAGTAACGACCACGGACATCATCAAGAAGGTCGAATATGCAGCTGATGATGCCTACACAGACTGGGCTTCGGCGAATCCGACGAAGATTGCACTGACAGGAGCTAGTGCAACGATTGAGGGGAAGGGTGCAGAGGCGAAGGACGGTAAGATTACCATTACAACGGCTGGAACTTATGTGGTTAGCGGTAAATTGAACGATGGTCAAATAATCGTCAACGTAAAAGATAAAGGAGTGGTCCGTATCGTCTTGAACGGCGCTGAAATTTCGAATAGCACGAGTTCAGCTATCTATGTCGAAGAAGCGGGCAAGACGATCATCAGCTTACAAGAGGGCACAGAGAACCTAGTCTCTGACGGAACCAAGTATGTATATCCCGATGCTGCAACAGACGAGCCTAACTCGGCCATCTTCAGCAAGGATGATCTGACCATTAACGGAACCGGAAAGCTCGTCGTAAAAGGGAACTACAACAATGGGATTACCAGCAAGGATAAGCTGAGAATAACAGGAGGCAACCTTGATATTCATGCAGTTGATGATGGTATCATGGGCCGCGATTTAGCAGCTGTCCAAGCGGGCACGCTGACCATCGATGCAGGCGGACATGGTATCAAAACATCCAACGATAAAGAGGGCTCCGAAGGCTACATCAGTCTTGCAGGCGGTTCGTTCACGATCAAATCGGGCGAAGATGCGCTGCATAGCAGCGGCGGCCTTGACGTAAGCGGCGGGGATCTTCACATTAATGCTGGCGACGATGGCATTCACGCCGAGGTATCGCTTGCGATCGCAGGAGGCACAATCGATATTGCCCAAAGCAATGAAGGGATCGAGGCGCCAGCGGTTGTGATCTCAGGCGGTAAAACTAACGTTGTCGCTAGTGACGACGGTGTGAATATCTCCAGCGGAGACGCCGAATCTGCTGGCGGCGGCGCACCTGGTGGAGGCGGCCCTGGCGGCGCTCCAGGCGAATCCGGCGCGAATTCAACCAACATGCTGACGATTACCGGCGGCTTCTTAACCGTCGACTCGAAAGGTGACGGATTGGACTCGAACGGCTCCATCACGATGAGCGGCGGAACGGTGATCGTCAACGGTCCGACCGAGAACAACAACGGCTCTCTCGACTACGATGGCACGTTCGTGATGACAGGCGGTTTCCTCGTCGCAGCGGGAAGCTCGGGCATGGTGCAAGCCACATCCGACAAGTCGACGCAAGCTGGCATCTTGATGACGTACACGAAGACCCAGCAAGCGGGCGCGCTGGTTCATCTCGAAGATAGCGCAGGCAACACGATCATCACATTTGCGCCATCGAAGAACTATCAGTCCGTGTTCGTCAGCTCACCGAACTTGAAGCAGGACACCTCGTATACGATTAGCTCGGGAGGATCCTCGACAGGCACCGCCACGAAAGGTCTTTATGACGGCGGCACATACCAAGGCGGGACGAAGGTCGTCGACTTCAAGACGTCGACACTCATCACGTGGTTATCCGAAACAGGCGTAACCGCGGCTAGAAGTGGGATGATGGGTGGCCCCGGTGGCGGAGGCCCTGGCGGTCAGGGCGGTGGCGGTCAACGTCCGCAAAGAGCGCAGTAAACCTAGCTAAGAGAGATTTTGCAGCATAAGATCGCAAATCGCATGGATCAGGGCACCCGATAGGGTGCCCTTTTTCCTAAAAAAGACAGCTTTCCATAAGTGTATTTATTAAATTATTATGACTAATAAAAGGAAATAAGTAGTTATTGTAGAACTTTGTAGAATACGAAATAATTGAGGGTGAGATACGCCGAGTACGGTGATGAATAGTCGAAAAACAGAGCATATTTTCCGGAAGCGGGGTTTGATAAATGTTTAAAGAACAAATGAGATATTCTCGTCTTGCTCATCTCACCAAACTGATCAATACCAAGCTGGAGTTGCGTGAAGTCCTGCAGCACGTGACGACAGCGATATCAGAAGAAATCGTTTCATGTAATTCGGTTGGGATCTATTTACCCCAAGAGGATGGAACCTTCAGGGGATATGTAGGCAAACCGCAGGTTATTAATGGCTGGACGCTGGATATGCATGTCATTGATATGGAAGTAGACTTACTTGCCAAAGAAGTCGTCGAAACCAAGAAAGCCATCTATATCCCAGATACGTCGAAAGATAATCGTCCCGATCCTAGGGCGGTAGAAGGATTTCAAATTAAGTCGTTATTAGTTCTTCCCATCTCCTTTGAGCAAGAATTATTTGGGCTTGTTTTCCTATTCGATTATGGCATTCCCATGAATCTGACAGAGTCGGAAATTCAAACTGTCGAGGCTTATGTGAACATGGCTGCCGTTGCGATACAAAACGCGAAGAATTTAACGTCGAAAGAAAATCTTATTGCGGAAAAGCAGTTGCTGCTTGATGTGACGAGTGATTTGGCGATGTGCTCCACGATGCAAGAAAGTTTAGATAGCTGCTTTTTCTACTTAGGGAAGGTGTTGAACAACTCTAATATTGGTGTTCATTTATTAGACCCCATCACAAAAAGGAAAATAAGACCCGCGAAGTTAAGTAAGGATAGTGACTGGACCGAGGAAGACTGGATGAAGCAACACGGCAAAATCCGAATCGATGAAAGCAATGATCCTGTGCTCCAAGAAGTCGTTCGGACGAAAAAAGCCGTACTCATTCCAGATGTGTTCGCGGACGAACGACCTAACCATGATCTTTGCCGTAATTTTGGAATAAAAAGCATATTTATGCTTCCCATGGTTTCGATGGGTGAGGTCTTGGGTGTCATTCCGGTTGTGGAGCTGGATGAAGTAAATCGCGTATATTCGATCGCGAAGATGCAGCTTGCCCAATCCATTGTGGATGCCACAGCCTCGACACTATCCAACTTATTATATATGGAAAAACAAGAGATCATTATCGAAGAGCGCACTTCCGAAATTACGGTGAAAAATAAAGAGCTCGAGAGAGTTGTCACGGAATTACAACAGCTTAGTCGGGAGAAGGAATTAATTCTCAACTCCGCAGGTGAAGGGATATTTGGTTTAGATCTGGACCGCAATATTACGTTTTGTAATCCTGCAGGGGCTACCATGCTTGGCTATAGCACAAAAGGTGAATTAATCGGTCAGAAATCCAGCCTTATTTTCAATGGGAAGGATTGGGGCAGCCAAGATTATGCTTCGCCTGCTTTTGATAGTAATTGGAACATCTATGATAAGGATAGTCGTTTTTATCGCAATGATAATACAAGCTTTCCAGTCGAGTTCGTCATTTCCTCCATCCGTGAAGGCAATGAGATTGTAGGGGAAGTTGTCACCTTCAAGGACATTACGCAGCGGAAGCAAATGGAAGAAGAAATTAAATACCATGCTTATTTTGATAGCGTAACTGAGCTGCCTAACCGAATTCTCTTGAAGGATCGACTGAATCAAGGCATTGCTTGTGCGCAGCAAAAGGGTGAAAAGCTGGCCGTTCTCTACTTGGATTTGGATCGGTTCAAGTTCATCAATGATTCCTTAGGCCATAGCTTTGGCGATGATTTATTACGGGATGTGGCGAAGCGCTTAAGCTTATGTGTGCCGAAGGGAGCGACGGTATCCAGGCAAGGCGGCGATGAATTCACCATCGTTTTACCACAAATTCAGGGTGAAGCTGAAGTACTAGAGGTTATTCAACTGGTTGTGGACTCGTTTACAGATCCATTCCAGCTAATGGAGAACGAAATTTATATAAAAGCCAGTATTGGGATTAGTCTCTATCCAGATAATGGCGATACGACAGAAATATTAATTAAAAACGCCGATACCGCGATGTACAAATCCAAAGAGATCTCGGGGAATAGTTATCATTTCTTCACTGAAGGGATGGATACACGAACATTTGAGAGTGTTAAACTCGAGAATGACTTATACCGAGCTTTGGATCAGAAGGAACTCATTCTCTATTATCAACCGCAAATTAACTATATAACGAATCAAATTGTGGGCGTAGAGGCGCTGCTGCGATGGAATCATCCGAAGAAAGGCATGGTTGCACCCGATGAGTTCATTCCAATTGCAGAAGAAACAGCCCTCATTGTGCCTATTGGCGAGTGGGTATTGAAGGAGGCTTGTCGCCAATTAAAGGAGTGGCAGAATTTAGGCTATCCTTTGATCAATATGGCGGTTAATTTATCAGCACGTCAGTTTGAGCAGAACAATTTATTTGAAATGGTCAAAAACGTTCTGCAGGAAGCCGATATGTCCCCTGAGTATTTGCATTTGGAGCTTACCGAAAATTTAATTATTAAGAACAAAGATCTGACCTTACAAACGATGAAGGATTTAAAAGGGTTAGGTATCAAAATCGCGATAGATGACTTTGGGACAGGCTATTCCTCCCTAGGTTACTTGAAAAGCTTGCCGATCGATACGCTGAAAATTGACAAGTCATTCCTCCAGGATATTACTAACGATGAGAAAAATGAAGCCATTACCAACACCATTATTACTTTGGCTCAAAATTTAAATCTTAGCGTTATTGCTGAAGGTGTTGAGACCAATCAACATGCACAATTCCTATCCGCTCGAAACTGTTATTTGATGCAGGGCTATTATTTCAGTCGACCTATGAATGCAGAAGATATAGCAGAGAATTTCCTTGCAAAATTCGTTCAATTCTAGTTATGGAGGGTTTTAACGATGAAAGCAGCTCGTGCAGTATTAGAGTTTTTAAAAGGAAGTGGCGTTAAGCATATTTTTGGTATTCCGGCAGGTTCTGTGAATGGTTTTTTTGATCAGCTTTACGAAATGCCAGAAATCGAAGCGGTTATCACCAAGCATGAAGGTGCTGCAGCCTACATGGCAGCGGCTTATGCCAAATATGCGGGCCAGATGAGTGTTAGTATCGGGTGCAGTGGGCCCGGGGGGGCGAACCTGGTTACAGGGGCGGCTAATGCGATGCGCGAGCATCTGCCTGTTTTATTCCTAACAGGCGCTGTACCTGTGAATACAATGGGCTTGAACGCTTCCCAAGAATTAGATCTCGTACCCGTTTTTAGCCCCGTTACGAAATATAGCGTGATGGTGAAAGACGGTAAGGATTTACTTCGTGAAGTGGTCAAAGCCAGTCAAATCGCGATATCTGGTGTGCCAGGTCCTGTTCACATTGCCATTCCAATCGATGTACAGCACGCGGAGGTAGGGAACCCAGAGATCCCGGTACTCGCTGAAAGAAAGCCGATTCTACCTGAACTAGAAACCATCCAATCGGTGGCAAAGCAATTATTTCAGCGGGGAGATGGCTGTATCCTAGTTGGGCAAGGCGTTAGAGGCTCCGTCGATTCATTAATCGAGCTGGCCGAAATGCTCAATTGGCCGATCCTTACAACGCCGCAAGCCAAAGGCTACATCCCAGAGGATCATCCTCTGTTAGTAGGCGTGTTTGGCTTCGCAGGACATGAAGCGGCCTCGTCCTTGATTGCTGAAGGAACAGGAAATTCTTTGCTAATCGTGGGTTCAAGTTTGGGCGAAACCGCTACGAATAACTATAATGAGAACCTGACGAAAGGTCGGTTCACGGTCCAACTTGATTTCGACCAGACCGTATTTAATCGGAAATATAAGATTGATATTCCTGTGCTAGGCGATATTCATTTGGCTTTATTGATGATTATTGAAGAATTGAGAGTCATGGGCGTAACCCGGGGAAGCTCACATCTGGTCTTTGAAGAGAATGAGTTTTCTGTCAAGGAGAACGAGGAATACAATACGAAGAATGTGCTGCTGAATATTCAAAAGTGCATGCCTTCAAATACGCGATATACCGTTGATATTGGTGAATTTATGTCCTATGTCATCCATCATATGAAGGTTCTGGATTATGATTCTTACGCGATAAATGTGCATTTTGGTGCGATGGGTGTGGGGATTAGCTCAGCCATCGGCTCCAAATTAGCGGAACCTGATCGTCCTGTCGTATGTATCACAGGGGATGGTTGCTTTTTCATGCATGGCATGGAAATTTTGACAGCCAAAGAGCAGGGCTTGCCCATTCTGTTTATTGTCATGAACAATGCCCGCTTAGGTATGGTGTATCATGGACATTCGTTACAATTTAAACGCACGCATCCATCCTTCGAGCAGGAACCCGTTCATATTGCGGCAATGGCTGCCGCGATGGGCATTCCAAGCTTTCGAGTTAACCATATGGATGAGATCCAATCTGAGGTCATCCAAGGGTTACTAAATGCCAATGGACCTACCATCCTGGAAGTCGCCTTGCAAGACAACAATACGCCCCCAATGGGGGATCGCGTTAAGTTTTTATCTTCTTTTGGGAAATAATCAGCTAGTTAAGTGTGCGTAGGAATGTTGAATAATTTTCCTTATTGCCATAATTGTTTGTCCCTTGAAGGCATCTGAAACAGCTTCGCCGGTCGGATTCGCATAATAATAGCCTCCAAATTTCTCCTCATAGTCGAACCCCAACGGAAGTAATTCGTTAATTAAATCAAGTGGCAGTGTATTGGAGCCGGTTTGTTCAGCAAAGTAGGGTGTTGTCACAATTCGCACATCCACATCTCCGGCTCCGGTATGAATGACAAATAAGTCTTTCGGGTGCTGAAGCATCCAGTGGCCTTTGGAGAACAAGGAAAATTGCGCGTCTTCTAAGGCGGAGAGGGCATCCAAATTGATACCTAGTGTCTGATTAAATAGGCGGCGAATGCCTGAGCCTGTGACATCATTGCCAGCTTGTGCTAAGTACGCATCCGTGGCTGTTTTAGGTGATGTTGGCAAATCAGAAACGGACTCGACATCGAACTTAAAGACTTGATGAATAATGGCGAAAATGGCAGAGGTGCTAATTTCTTTGTCGTAGGCATTCATAAGCTTGTCCATGGCTTCTGCCTTTGTCATGACATCATTTCGAACATCCATCTATACATAACCCCCATCAGAAAAAAGTTTATAGGATAATTATACGGTGAATGGATGATTTTGACAAAATAAGACCAGGCCTTGTGGAGGTTCTGGTCTTTTTTGCGTTGTCTCTCTTTTTTTCGCTAAAAACCAACAAATCTCGCGTCAAGTTTGATAACATAGAAGATGCAGCATGAACGAAGAATCCTGCACGGAGGCCAATAGCTATGAGTTATAATGCGTATTTATCCGTAATGTTAATAGCAGCTACCTGCTGTTCATTGGTGATCATGTACCTCTGTTGGAAACGAAGAGAGCTTCCTATTGCGATCAGCTACGGCTTGGGCGTGTTAACGGGTGCGTTCTACACATTCGGTTATGCCTTTGAAGTGGTTAGTACCAAATTAGAAGAAATACGTTTCTGGCTGCGAATTGAATATATTGGCATTCCGTTTGGCACAATACTTTGGTTTATTCTCGTTCTACAGTACACAGGGCGACGAAGGTTTGTCAGCAAATGGGTTGTTGCACTGCTCATGATTGTTCCTATGATCACATTTATTTCTCATAATACGAATGAGTGGCATCATTTATTTTATAAAAGTATGAGCTTAAATTACTCCGAAGGCTTTCCACTCGTTACCTTGGTAAAAGGACCCCTATACAAGCTTCATGTGGCTTACTCGTATTCATTTTTTGTCGTAGGTATGGGTATGTTAATCCAAATGTTCCGCAAAGCAACCCCAAGAATGAGGAAACAAATCGCTTTTATGATTATTGGGTCATGGGGGCCGTACGGCTTTACATTGGTCTATTTAAGCGGCATCATTTACATGCCTATTGATATTTCGCCATTCGGATTTATTTTCTCAGGCATCTTCTTCCTCTGGGGGATCTATCAATTCAATATGCTAAGAATAGCTCCTCTAGCTCTGCAAAAGGTGTTCGCTTCGATGCAGGATGCGGTTATGGTGTTTGATTTAGATAACACACTGACAAGTTTTAATCAATCCGCCAAACGCGTCATAGAAGGCATTCATCCGAATTGGATTGGGCAGCCCGCAGGTTATGTTTTCACCCAATATCCTGTGTTGCTTGAGCGAATTCTACAAGGCCCCACTATGGAAAGCAAAATTCAGATTTCCGGTCCAGCGGATACGCGATTTTACAATGTTCATATGTCCTATATTAGTGATCATTCGCAAAAGCCTGCCGGTAAAATGCTCCTGTTAAGTGATGTGACGGAGATGGTGCGCTCAGAGGAGATTCTGCGTGATAACGCCAAACAATTGAGTGAGCTCAACACATTTAAGGATAAAATGTTTAATGTCGTTGCGCATGATATTCGTGACCCCTTGGCCGTTCTCGTTAATTTGATGGACATCATGGAAGATGAGATGGCAGATAGCGGCGGGGAGCATGAGGAAATTGTTCGTGAAATGAGCCAGCAAATTCAGAATACGTTTACCTTAGTTGAAAGCTTACTGGATTGGTTCCGGAGCCAGAGGGGCGGAATGATGTTTAATCCAGCCGTTCGAGATCTAGCTTACGTGGTTCAGACCAATTTGCGCTTGCTGCAAGTTCGAAGTGAGAGTAAGCAGCTTGAGGTTATTGCAGAAATTCCACCCGATACGTTCGTTTATGCAGATAAAGAGATGCTCGATCTCATTATTCGAAACTTGTTATCCAATGCGATTAAGTTTACGACTGTCGGAGGCACGATTCGCCTACAAGCAGCTCGAAGAGCGGATGAAATGGTGGTTTCGGTAAGCGATACAGGGAAAGGGATGACGCCTGCTCAGGCCGATACGTTGTTAAAGGAGGCCTATCCGGTTTCTTTGGCGGGAACGGCTGGAGAGCGAGGTATCGGTCTAGGGCTTACGTTATGCAAGGAGTTTGTTCGTTTAAATGGCGGAGAAATTTGGTTTGAGAGTGCACCTATGCACGGAACCACATTCTATTTCTCAATGCCAACACCTCCGCAAACCACATTCCAACGATTAGGTAGCATGGTAGGAGGTGTCAGATGAAGGTAATTCTGATCGATGACGAAAAAGCAATGCATTTGATCCTGAAACGTATGCTAGCGAAAGTGAAGGATGTCGAGATCGTAGGAAGTTTCATGGAAACCGAGTCCGCGTATACCTATTTAATGAGCCACGAGGTGGATTTGGTCTTTGTCGATATTAGTATGCCGAGGGAGAATGGCCTTGCGTTTGCTGAGCGATTACGGGAGAGCGGCAGAGGAACGAAGATTGTCTTCCTTACATCGCATAAGGAGTATGCGCTCGATGCTTTCGATGTCTATGCCTTCGACTACATGGTGAAGCCTGTGGTGCAAGAGCGATTGCTCAAAACGGTACAACGCGCATTGGCGAAAGAGCCCTCAAATCCCCAGCGCAAAGCGGAGCTGGAGCCAGCGATGGATGAAGTAAGATTCATTTGCTTAGGTGGCATCGATATTCAAAGCAAGAATGGGATAAGAGCCAAATGGAAATCGAGCAAAAGCTCAGAGCTCTTCGGCTATCTGCTTCTGCATAAAGGGCGATTAGTCACGCGAGCAAGGCTGATTGAAGATGTGTTCGGCGATATGCCGCAGAAGAATGCGGAAATTTACTTAAATACGACCGTGTACCAACTTCGGAAGGTATTAAGCACTTTTGGACTTAGGGAGAGTCTGTACTCGGACAGCAACCATTACGCACTTAGCTTGAATGAGGCGCAGGTTGATCTGCTCCATTTCGAAAATGGCTGCAAACAACTTTCTGCCATAGATGAGACCCAGATCGAGCAGGCGGTCGAGCTAGAACAGCTGTACGTGGGTGATGTGTTCGGCGAGCGGGCCTTCCCATGGGCATGGAGTGAAGTGGAGCGCGTATCATTGCTATATGCAGCGTTTGCGCAGCGATTGTGTGCCGCTTGGCTGCACAAAGGGGAGGCTCACGCGGCCGTTCATTTAGCAACTAAGCTTATGTCGCGCAACGAGCTGGACGAAAAGTCTTTTATGCTGCTGATGCGGGCTTTGGCGCAACAGGAGAGCAGAGATGCGTTGACGCAGCGATACATACAGTACGCGCAGACGTTACAACAGGAACTCGGCACACGGCCATCTCGTGAGGCTGAGGAGTTGTATAGGAAGTTGCTTGCGGGAATGAGTTTATAAGAGATTAGATGCGAGGGCTCTAAGGAATTAGGGCTCTTTTTGCAGTCGAAGTTTGTCATTTTGCCGTCATTAGCGTTGGATATACTTGTCTCTAGTATAAAGTAGAGAGAGTGAGGGATTCACATGCAACGATTTTCAATCCGTAGTTTAGGGTTTATTTCGGTTTTAGCTTTATTTTTAGTTTTGTTAAGTGGGTGTGTGAGTACGTACGGGCAAGTTAGTTTTAATTTTTCTAGTGAACAGCTAAATTACCCGGAAAAATTAGTTATCCGATATTCGGATGGAAGTGTATCGCAAGTGCCTAATGCCACAGGTGTGTCTTCGGCAACTGTTACTACGCTGACAGGTAAAAAAATGGTAGGTGGATACGTAACTGATGGTTCGGTAAGCTGGGTTCCGACTTATTCGTATAGTTTTGGCAATGTAACTGTAGGTGGAATAGGAGTAAATAAACCACAACGGGCAGCAGATCATGTCCAGCTAGCTGAACAACCTAAAATTGACTCAACTCATACTGATTACGTAGCTGTAACCTTTGCTGTTTATGGCTCGGACGGTGAACTAGTCGATGGTCAAACAGAGGTATTTGCGCATTCGAAGGATTCAAATGTCATTTTTTACAATACAGATCCCCATGATGTGCCTGTGCCTGGTTTTTCGTATATACCAGCAACTGATGTAAATGAGGGCTTCTCCTCTTTTACGGTCAATGGATTCGTAACTTTTCTTATTAAGTCAGACAGTACAGAGATCTCGACTCTGCCTATTTCTTTGTTCTCAGGTTCCAAATTAGTTTCGAATGATCCCTTTGTTAGTGGAGCTATAAGAGTAAATGAGGGTGACTTTGCCGGTGGGGCAGGCACGGAAGAGAATCCATATCAAATTGCAACAGCAAAGCAACTTAATGAGGTCAGATATCATTTAGAGGCGGATACATATTATCAATTGACTGCGAACATCACTTCCTTCCCAGATGTCGATGGTGGTTGGCAGCCAATTGGCGATGATCTTAACAGATTTCAAGGACATATCGACGGTAATGGGTTTACAATCGGGAATTTATCGATTAATCGCTCAGCTAGTAGTAACATCGGACTTTTTGGTGTAACAAGTACAACGAGTGTAATTGACCATTTGATCCTTGAAAACGTTGACGTAGATGGAAGTGGCTATGTAGGCGCATTAGTGGGTATCAACAACGGAACGATAAGCAACAGCTCCATTGCAGGGAGTGTCAACGGCAGCCATGAGGTAGGGGGCATGGTTGGTGATAACAAAGGCACCATCAGCAACAGCTTTGCTGCAGGGAGTGTAAATGGCACCTATACGGTAGGCGGCTTAGTTGGCACTAACGAGGGAACGATTCTTAATGCCTATGCCACAAGCAGTGTCAGTGGTTATAACGGTGCTGGAGGTTTGGCAGGATCTAACGGTAATACGGGTACGATTAGCAATACATACGCAATAGGTAGAGTCGAGGGTGATAGCTCTCTGGGAGGTTTGGTTCCGTACACAAACAATGTAATCAACAATAACTTCTATGACACAGAAACAACTGAACAATCGGGTTTAGCGGAAGGCACTGGCACTGGCAAATCAACCTTAGAGATGAAGATGCCAAGCACGTATGCGGATGAAAGTTGGGACTTTTCAACTGTGTGGGGCCTAGATCCGGCGATTAATAATGGATATCCCTATTTGAGATTTTTTCATAAGCATGTTACGTATGATGGGAATGGAAATACAGGAGGGGACGTTCCTGTTGACAGCAATACTTACGGTACGGGAGTAACAGTTAATGTGTATAGTGAAGCTGTAGATTTAGTGAAAACAGGCTTTACCTTCTCGGGATGGAACACGCTTGCGAATGGAAGCGGGACGAGTTATGCGCCAGCTGCAGTATTTAAGATAGCAAACGATACGATTTTATTTGCAAAATGGTTGGAGACAGCTGTCCCTGTAACTTCAATAAGTGTATCTGGAACAGGAAGCGTTACAAGCGTTCAGACAGGAAGTAAGCTTCAAATGCTGGCGAGTGTTTCGCCAGGTAATGCTTCAAACCAAATCGTCGCCTGGTCAGTAGTGAATGGTACTGGTTCAGCTACGATTAATGCAACAAGCGGTGAACTGACGGCGGGTAACGTAGGAACAGTAACGGTAAAAGCTACGGCAACAGATCTTAGTGGTGTAAGCGGGACGCTGACAGTAACTGTAACAGCAGTGCCCGACTTGGGTGTTGGCCCTTTGACACCTCCTCCTATCAATCCTGAGCCTGAAACGAAACCCGAACCGAAACCAGACCCAAAGCCGAAAGCTAAATTCGATGATAAGGTTATTAATCTTATCAAGGTACTAGCGAATCTTACTAAGAAAGTAGAAGAAGCTAAAACGGCTCCTCGGACTGAATTCAAAGACACAACGTCGCATTGGGCAGATGCTACGATTGAAATCTTTGTTAAGCTGGGTGTAGTCAACGGGTATAACGATGGAGCCTTCCATCCGAATGCAAGCATTACTCGTGCAGAATTTGCTACAATCCTTGCTAAAGTATTTGATTTATCTTCAACTTCAACTGGAAATAAACTAAAGGATACAACAGGTCACTGGGCGGAATCCTCCATAGACGCACTAATCAAAAGCGGAATTATTTCTGGATATGAAGACGGAACCTTCCAACCGGATAAACAAATCAGTCGTGCTGAAATTATTTCGATGATTAGCAAAATTATGATTATCAAAACGACAACTACCCCTACATCCCTTGCATTTACCGATATCGATGGAGCATGGAACAAAGAACAAATTGAAGCAGCAGCAGCTGCGGGTCTTATTAGTGGAGAAGGTAACGGCGTATTCTCGCCAAATAAACAATCCACTCGAGCAGAAGCGTTAACGATCATTCTGAATGCGTTACAAGCGAATCCAGACTTCGTTAAGCTACTGAGCTCATTGTAGTAAAGGGATGAACAAGGAAGACAGAAATAGATGGAAAACTCCATCTATTTCTGTCCAAATTCCCAAATAAATACGAATAGATGGAAAAAATCCAGCAAATCTCACTCCTTTCCCGCAAAAACGGCAGAAGTGAAGAAAATAGCTGGATTTTTTCCATTTAATTTACAAATAGAGTGAAAAAACTGCTGGGAAAACTGGGCTTTTTCCAGTTAAATGCTCCAGCTATACGCTAGCGCATCAAAAGGCGAAGATCAGCATTTGAATCGCTTCTTCCATAAGTCGATGGCGTGTCTGCGTTTCAGTCATGTGGTGGAAGTGCGAATTGACGAGCAAGAGTGCGGCTAGAACGACGACATTGACGATGAACACCGTGGCAAATGTCCAAGCCCCCTGGCAAACACTGCATGCACATCTCCCCCCGTGCTCATACTATCAGAAAGCGTTCATCCTAGCTGACGAACGCTCTGATCAGGAGGTGACGCAATGCGAAATAGCAGCTGGACGCTCGGACTGCTCGGCTTATTACTCATTTTCTGCTATGTCATGTTCCAGTTTCTCACGTCTACGCTGAAGATGGATCAACTCGTCCGGCAAATGGAGCAGAGCAGCGTGGCTGAGAAGCCGTTCAAACACGTCGTGCTCATCGCACAAGAGCTGGACAATCCGTTCTGGCGAACGGTGGAGAAGGGAGCGAATGAAGCGGCGGCACGCCTTGGCATGAAGATCGACTACTTGGGTCCGATTCGTATCAATCCGGCTGAACAAACGAACCTTCTAGAGAAGTCGATTGCGGCTAAGCCCGACGCTCTCCTTGTGCAAGGGATTAAGGAGCCCAAGTATGACCTGCTCATTAGCAAGGCGATCGATCAAGGCATTCCCGTGATCACGTTAGATGCGGATGAGCCGGCCAGTCGGAGATTGACCTACGTGGGCACCGATAATCGGGAAGCGGGGCGACGACTGGGCGAGCTAGTCGCGGGAGCTGCGATCGGCAAAGGGCGAATCGGAGTCATCATCGGCAGTGAGCTAGCCGAAAATCAGCAGCAACGCCTAGAGGGATTTCGGTCAGCTATTGCGAATGCACCTCATTTTGAGATTATAGATATCCGCGCATCGAATATTTCACGCATTCAGGCCGCGAAGCATACGGAAGCGATGTTGAAGCAATACCCCGTCATTCAGACTATGGTGGGTTTCAGCTCTCTAGATGCCGCAGGCATCGTGGAAGGGGTGAAGGCAGCGCATCGGGAGGGCACCCTTGTATTCGGATTTGATGATGTAGAAGCAACAAGGCAGGGTATCACCCAAGGAAACATCATAGCTTCCGTCGTGCAACAGCCCAAGGAGATCGGTGAGGAGTCTGTTCATCTACTAGAGTTCCACTTCAAAGGGGGCGCTTTACCCCCACAGCATTTTACAGGCACCTACATCCTGAATGCGACTAACCTATCCGCACCTGTGAGCGCCCCATGAACATACGTCGAATGCTGTTTATTGTGCTGCCTGCGCTGTTTATTTTGAGCAATGCGGTCTCGTATTTCATCTTTCATAGCGGCAGAGCGGTGCAGCAAAGTTACATTGTGATGCTCGATCGGGTATTATTATACAAGCAAATTACTGGGCAAACGCAAGATAACCTTCGCGCGATGAACGTTTATTTAGTGGAGCGAAGTGAGAGTAGCCGCTTGGCCTTCCTACGTCAGAAGGATGGGCTGCAGGGGCTTCAGCAGAAATTATCTGCGCAGAACACAATTCCGGCTACTGACCTCACATTTCGCAGCTATACCCATATGGTAGATGCATTCATGGCGCAAGAAGCAAGTGTCATTCAAGCAGCCAATAGCCCAGACGCGTTGGCATATACAGCTTTCTATGAAGAAGCGGAGCGGACAGTGACATTTATTCAGGAGGAAGGCTATCAGTTAATCGACTTGGAGTTGAGCTATTATCAGCCGCTGTATCGGCAAATTTTGATCCAAACCGAAGTGATGAATCAGTGGGGCGTCGTTATTTTCATCCTCAATACCTTGATCAGCATCGTGCTTGCGTATCGAATTTCGATTGGCATCTCGAGACCGATTGGGCAGCTAGCACAAGTGGCTCAGCAAATGTCGGACGGTAATCTGCATGCCCCCATCCCCCAGATGAGCAATGATCGCGAATTTGGCGTGCTAACGAAAGCTTTTGGACAGATGCAGGACAATCTCAAGGAGCTCATTGTGAAGGAAACCGAGGGTTTAGAGAAGGACAAGCAGTTGAAAGAGATGGAGCTCGAGGTGCTGCAAAATCAAATGAACCCGCACTTCCTCTTCAATTCTTTGAATGTACTGTCCAAGCTTGCCCTGCTGGAGGGCGCCGAGCAAACGAGTGATCTGACCGTAACCATGTCCAATCTGCTCCGCTATAATTTGCGGAAGCTGGATCGTCCCGTGAGGCTCAGGGATGAGGTAGAGCATGCGAAACAATATTTTACCATTCAGCAGGCTAGATTTCGCAATCGGATACAGTTCGTGATGGAGATTGATGAGCGCGGACTGGACGTACCTGTGCCGATGCTCACGCTGCAACCGATACTTGAGAATGTGTTTGTGCATGGGATTGAAGGCATGGAAGAAGGGGCTGAGATCAAGCTCGCCATTACATATGAGAATGACGAAACGTTAGTCGCAATATCAGATAATGGGGTCGGGATGAGTGAGGAGATCCGTGGAGCTCTGCTTGATTTTGACGCCGAACCGCAGGCTGACCCCGCGAGGAGCCAGTCCACAGGCTTAGGAACACGAAATGTGTTTAAGCGATTAGCTTTATTTTATGGCAAAAAGGATCTCGTCCACATTCACAGTGATCCCGGCCGGGGGACGACGGTCCTGCTACGGCTTCCTGCCGAAGGAAAGGAGAATGGGGATGTATCGCCTACTGATCGCTGATGATGAGGCCCTAGAGAGAGAAGGCATTGAATGGATCGTAAGCCGCATGATGCCGAATACGTTCGAGGTGATTCATGCGGAGAATGGCCGCACTGCGATTCAAAAAGCGGATGAGCACCGTCCGCACATTATTCTGATGGATATCCGTATGCCGGGTATTCAAGGCTTGGAAGCCTTAAAAGAAATCAAAACGGGGCACCCGCAGACGAAAATGGTGTTAGTGACCGCCTACGAGCAATTCGAGTACGCCAAAGAGGCCCTTTCTTTAGGGGTCAAGGAATACCTGGTCAAACCGGCAAAACGCGATCAGATCGTCGAACTTTTACAGCGTTTAGTTGCTGAAATTGAGCTGGACGGGCGGAAGCGGGAGGAAGAGCTGGCGATGCGGGATAAGTTTTTCCAACTGCTCCCGCTGGCAGAGACGGAAATGGCTTTGGTGTTTATGTCCGATCCTGTCAACGAAACCGATGCTGGTTATCTGGCAGATATTCTGGAGCTATCCATCGAGCAGGGATGTGCGCTTGTGGTTGCTCTGCCTGAACTTGGGCATACATCTGATAAGGAGCTAGGTGCGGCTAAGAAGATCTACGAAACCGTCAAAACCTTCACCAAAGGCTATCTTAAGAATCGGATCGGATGCGTGGTCAGCTCGATGGTACATTGGCATATGGCTGTTTTTCTGTTGGACCGGGCTCAGCTGAAGGCCGATGTTTTGCGGGAAGAAGCCGCCGCACTTGGTGCAAAGCTGGTGGAGCACCTCCGTCAGGTGCGCGGAATCGACGTCAACATAGGCATCGGTTCGGCGCGAGATGAGATTGAGGGCATCCGGAGGTCCTACTTCGAAGCGGTATTTGCCGCCACGTATGATAAAAAGTGGGGCAACCTGCGGTCCTTCGAGGAGCTGAAGGGGCTATCCACGGAAGGGCAGCGTGGCTTGACCGATCACCGTGTCGCAGACAATTCGTCGGAGCGCATTTACGTGGAGCTAGCCATCAGGCGAATCCGCGAAGAGCGTGAACACCAGACATGGTCCGTGCTGGATCGCGCGCTGACCTACATCCACGAGAAGCTTCAGGAGGACATTTCACTCGAGGATGTGGCTGAGCTTGTCCACTTGAATCCGCATTATTTTAGCAAAGTGTTCAAACAGCAAACCGGAGAAACCTTCATCGACTATGTGACGCGCTTGCGCATTGAAAGGGCCAAAGAGCTCATTGGCGATGGCCAGCTTAGCCTCAAGGAAGTCTGCTATTTGGTGGGGTATAAGGATCCGAATTATTTCAGCCGTGTGTTCAAAAAAGTAACAGGCGTCACCCCGACGGAATACCGCACGGGGCTTTAAGAAAGAATAGTCCATGCCAAGAGGCAAGGACTATTTTGTTATTTTCAGACAAGATTGTGCTAGTCGAGGGCACGAATTAGGAGCACGTTCTACACGGATTGGTTTTATGCTGGTATACCACAAATAAGTGCAGGGAAAGGCCCGCCAGCTGGCATCTAGCCCATGATATAATGAGTCTCGCTTCACACGAAATGTAAGAACAAAGACTCGCATGAAGATGCGGCAGACGTCAGAAGGGAACATCATTGTGAGTATACAAATAGACAATCAAAGTGGGCAAGTTAGCATGAAATTCGTAACGTTAGTCTCCATGGTTGCCGCTTTGGGCGGACTCTTATTTGGCTTCGATACAGCGGTCGTATCGGGTGCGGTTGGTTTCATGAAGGAGCGCTTCACCTTAAGTGAAGTGGAAGTGGGCTGGGCGGTATCAAGCTTGATTATCGGCTGTATCGTAGGGGCTGCTGCTTCCGGCGTGCTGAGTGATCGTTTTGGTCGTAAAAAGGTTCTCATTGCGGCTGCGCTGCTTTTCATAATTGGCTCCATCGGATCTGCGATTCCGGCTACGTTCTCAGGGTACATTATTGCTCGTATCATTGGCGGACTCGGTATCGGCATCACCTCTACGTTATGCCCGCTGTATAATGCGGAAATCGCGCCGGCCAAATATCGCGGCCGTCTTGTGGCGTTGAACCAATTTGCTACGGTGACGGGGATTTTCCTTGTCTATTTCATTAATACCAGCATTGCCAATCACGCCGATGAGGCGTGGAACATTGCTTCAGGATGGCGCTGGATGTTCGGCTTCGGGGCTGTTCCCGGCCTTGTATTCCTCGTGCTACTCTTCTTTGTGCCAGAAAGCCCAAGATGGTTGATTAAGCAAGGAAGAGCGGCCGAATCGCTGCCGATCTTGCTGCGCATTCACGGCGAAGAGCTGGCTAGAAAAGAAGTACTGGAGATCAAGGAATCCTTCAAACAAGAAAATGGCTCCATTCGTCAACTGTTCAGCCCTGCGCTTAGGCTTGCATTAATCGTTGGTGTGGGATTGGCCATTCTCCAACAGGTAACAGGCATCAATGCGGTCATGTACTATGCGCCTGAGATTTTTAAACAAACGGGTACAGGTACCAATGGCGCGCTGACGCAGACGATTTTAGTCGGATTGATTAACTTCCTCTTCACTATTCTTGCGATATGGCTCATTGATAAAGTAGGTCGCAAGGTACTGCTGCTCGTTGGCTCCGCCTCGATGACCATTTGCTTAGCGGTGATCGGCATCGCGTTCCATACGGGTCACACATCAGGAAATCTAGTACTCATCTTCATCCTACTTTACGTAGCCTCCTTCGCGGTATCCCTAGGGCCCGTCGTATGGGTGATTATGTCTGAAATTTTCCCGAATCGCATTCGGGGCAAAGCAACAGCGATCGCTTCAATGGCGCTATGGATTGCGGATTATGTGGTCTCACAGACGTTCCCTCCATTGCTTAGCTCCGCTGGTCCAGCGATAACTTTCTGGATTTTCGGCATCTTATCCCTGGTGACGTTCCTCTTCACGATGCGTGTTGTGCCTGAAACCAAGGGCAGATCACTGGAAGAAATCGAGTCCCTATGGTCCCCGAAAAAAGCATAAATGCATGAACAGAAAGGCCGGGGCCCTAACCTCGGCTTTTTTGCATGCAGGGAAGGGCTGTTGAATCGTATGATTGGGGAAATGGAGGCCGCACTAAAGCAAGTTTCCTCGTATTTCTTGATTGAACTAGCATCTACAGGTAAGATGAAACTAGGAAAAAGATGTCATCTATTCATAGGTAGAGAGCTGAGGAGGAATCACATGTTAGCTGAACTGCAACCCGCCCAAGGTGAATATCTAGCGCGTTATGAGCGTCATTGGCATCATACGGTCGAAGAAGTATGGTCATGGTTGACGGAGAATGAGAAGCTAGTGCAATGGTTTCCTGAGCTTGAGGTGGAGGAGCTTCGAGAAGGCGGCATCATAAAGTTTACAATGCCAGACGGTACGGTCATTCCCATGGACATAATCGAGCTTACAACGTATGAGGTACTGGCCTACACCTGGGATAAGGATAGCGTTCGCTTCGAGCTATTTGCGGAGCCAGAGGGCAGATGCCGAATCATCTTCAGCGAGTATTTACATCAAATAACCGCTCATAGCCCAAGGGATTTGGCAGGGTGGCATGTATGTCTCGATGTGATCGAGGCGTTAATGGCGGGTAGAACCATCGCATCTCGTAAAGATATGTGGAATGCCTGGTTTGAGAAGTATAAACAGCTGACAGAGGTATACCTAACGAATCAAGCGTAAAGCTGTTGGTTACCTAAATATGACGGAGGCGATGTAATGAAAGCGTTATTTATAGGCGGAACGGGCACGATTAGCTCGGCTATTACCAAACAACTATTAGCTACAGGCTGCGAGCTATATCTGTTGAATCGAGGCACTCGCAATACGGATTTGCCAGCTGGTGCACGTATCCTGCAAGCGGACATCAACGATGAGGAGCGTGTAGCTAAGCTGATCGAGGAGTTATCGTTCGATGTTGTTGCGGACTTTATCGCGTTCGAGCCGTCACAGCTGGAGCGGGATTACCGTCTTTTTCAGGGTAAAACGAAGCAGTTCATCTTCATTAGCTCCGCTTCCGCGTATCAGACGCCGCTATCCGATTATCGGATCACCGAAGGAACGCCATTATCCAACCCATTATGGGCTTATTCCAGGAACAAAATCGCGTGTGAAGAGTATTTGATCAAGCAATACAGAGAGCAAGGCTTCCCGATCACGATTATTCGCCCGAGTCACACGTACGATGAACGCTCCATTCCACTTGGTGTACACGGCACCAAAGGGAGCTGGCAGGTGGCGAAGCGTATGCTGGAGAACAAGCCTGTGATCATACACGGCGATGGTACTTCCTTATGGACAATGACGCACAACAGCGATTTTGCCAAAGGGTTTATCGGGCTCATGGGCAATCTCCATGCGATTGGTGAGTCTGTTCATATCACGTCGGACGAGACGCTGACTTGGAATCAAATCTACGAAGCTATCGCAGATGCGCTTGGAGTGAAGCTTCATGCGGTGCATGTGGCGTCGGAGTTCTTGGACGCAGTCAGTACGCAGGATTATCGGGGCGGATTGCTAGGGGATAAGGCCAACTCCGTTGTGTTTGACAACGCGAAGTTGAAGCGACTTGTTCCGGAATTCGTTGCTACAACGAGATTTGACCAAGGAATGAAGCGGACTATCGCTACTATTCTAGCTAATCCCGAGCTTCAACGGGAAGATCCGGAATTTGATGTATGGTGCGATAAGGTAGTCGAGGCATTAGAGACTGCACGGAGAATGATCATCGCGTAAATCGAAAAAACGAAGTAGACACCCTTACGCGAGGGTGTCTTTTCTTATGCAGCAGAGTTAAATCAGAATATCCAACGTGCCATTGGGATTGGTGTTCATTTTAGCACCTTTAGCGGAGTTCGGGCTGTTAGTGCTGTTTGGGTTCTTCGCGCCTGAATCATTCTGGCTAGAGCTGCCACTGTTGTTAGCCTTTGAGCTCGCCTGTGCGATCTGCTGGTCGATCTGCTGGAGCTGTTGTTGAATGAGCTGGATTTTCCGCTCTTTCGTCTTTTGATCCTCTTTACTTTGCTGCTCCTTCGTTAATTCCGTTTGCAGCTTGGCCTTTTGCTTCTCAAGAGCGGCTGTGTCTGTCGAGCTGGAGGCGTAAGAATACGAGCTGCTACTCGATGTGGATGATAGGCTGGATATGGAAATAGACATGATGTGGATCAGTCTCCTTTCTAGCTTCGATTTGGATGTATCAGAAAGCCCACAGGTGATTATGACATGCCAAATTGAGGGAATGCTGAAGGTACACTGAGGATTTGCTTAAAATGGAAATTGCCCGTGGGTGAAGCAGGAGCCAACTTGCTCACCCTTTATTTCTTGAAATCCGTATAATGGAAATATCAGGATACGTATTTGAAAGGCGGATAGCCATGTCGAATTTCATTAGAATTGGACTATTTTCCAAAATCGCGCAGGTGACCATACGGACCCTTCGCCATTACGATGAGCGCGGATTATTGAAGCCTGCCTACATCGACAACGCGACGAGCTATCGGTATTACACCTATGAACAGCTCATCCGCATTCATCATATCGTGGTGCTGAAGGAAGCGGGATTTTCGCTTGATGAGATCGCCACAATGATCAATCAAGCGCTCACGATGGACGATATGAAGAGTATGATGCAGAAGAAGAAAGCGGAGCTAGCTACCCAAATCGAAGAGGCAACTCAGCAAATGTCGCGTATAGAAGCTAGATTACATCAACTGGAACGACTGGGAGAGAAGCCTGCCTACGAGGTTGGGATCAAGCAGGTGCCAGCGCTCTACGTGGCTGGACTTCGCCGTATTGTGCCACGACTACAGGATATGCCGGTCTACCGCTGCCGCATGTTCGAGGAGCTCGAAGAGGGTATTGGCGGAAGTGCCGAAGGCAGCAACATGCAGCAAGAGTACGTCCTGTATCATATGACAGAGTTCATTGAGGAGAATTTCGACATCGAGGTGGCTTGTAGCTCCCATTCCTTAGCTAGCATACGTCCAAATGGAGCCGTTACCGTGTATGAAATCCCAGCTGAGCCCATGGTGGCGAGCCTTGTTTACAAGGGGCCTTTCATGGGTGTTGGGGATGGCATTCTGGCGCTATTTACATGGCTCGGGGTCAATGGTTATTCACAAATCGGTCCGGTTCGAGAGTTGCATTTGTTCGGTAGAGAAAATCACCTTCATGACTACAATAACGTGGTTGTAGAGCTTCAAGTGCCTATAGCCAAATAGATAGGCCTGACATCTTCAAAAAGCCTCTTGACTCTCCCGTTACGGTAGACAATATCGTTAAGATATCGAAGACGAGGGGGCATGAAGGATGAATAATCAGGTGAATGTGATTTTTGGAACGGGGCCATTAGGAATGGCAGTAATGCGGGAATTGAAGCGGCGCGGGGTTGAACGGATTCGAATGGTGAATCGCAGTGGCAGGCTGTCCGAAAAGGCGTCTGTTGAAGTTGTAAAAGCGGATGCTTCCCAGTTGGCTGAAGCGATAGCGCTGTGCAAGGATGCTTCCGTGGTCTATCACTGTGCCCATCCAGGCTATACGAATTGGCCGACCCAATTTCCTAGCCTTACCCGAGGGATTATGGAGGGTGCCGCCGCTGCGGGTGCGAAACTCATTTATGGTGACAACCTCTACATGTACGGCCAAGTGAATCAACCCCTAACGGAGAACCTATCGCACCTTGCTACGGGGAAAAAGGGGCTAACACGCGCCCAGATGGCGGAGGAATTGCTGCTTGCGCATCAATCGGGCAAGGTTCGGGTGGCCATTGGCCGAGCGTCTGACTTTTATGGCCCTGGGGTGAAGCAGTCCTCCCTGGGCGAGCGGGTCTTCGGATTCGCAGTGAGCGGCAAGCCAGTAAGTCTGTTAGGTAATCTGGATGTGCCGCACACCTACACGTATATCGATGACTTCGCCAAAGGACTCGTGACCCTGGGTCATGAGGATCGCGCTTTGGGTGAAGCATGGCATATCCCGAGTGCGAAGACGATCACAACGCGAGAGATGTTGGGGCTGCTTTTCGAGGAGCTAGGCTCCACACGTAAAATTAGTACATTATCCCGCAGCATGGTATCGTTGATCGGCCTTTTCCATCCCATGTTGAGGGAAATTAAAGAGACTTTCTATGAATTCGAGGAACCGTTCATACTCGATCATAGTAAATTTGTCGCTGCGTTTGGCCAGCAAAGGACGACTCCGCATGAAGAAGCGATCAGGCAAACGGTGCGGTGGTATAAGGAAATGATGCATGACGCTCGTCATCCAATCTCATCCGGCAATATATAGCCGCCCATATCACGCAGATGTTGTACGACCGCCCTGCGGAGCGACGTGTCACGTGGTGCTTGCGCAATGCCATGGACGTCATGTCCGAAAATACGGCTCCAAGCACCCATGCCTTGATAGAGAATCAGGTACAACGTAAACGACTTCTGGAACTGGACAATGTTCGATGCGGCAGGCAGGATGTAAATTTCGAGTGATCAATGCCAAAACAAGGCTGCTACGCTTGGTCTCCCATCACAATTTGTTGAGAGCCGCAACCTCAAAAAAGGCACCCCAAATGGGTGCCTCTCCTCTTTTAATACCCGTCCGTCCGTTGCCCGGCGTTCTCCGCCAGCTCAGCTCCCGCCTTCGCTGCAGGTGATCCCAAATGCTCCATCTCAACCTTCGCTTGCGCGAGCCCCTCAGACACCCGCCGCCCGTAATCCGGATCGGCATTTGTGAAGTACGTGATCATGTTCGCCTGTATCACAGGCTTACAGATCTTCAAAGCATCGACCAAATTCGCGATCAATTCCTCGCGTTCCCACTCCTCAAACTTGCGATACGTATCGCCCGCTTGCTGAAAATCGTTGGTGCGGCTAATTTTCTCGCGAACGAGCCGATCATTGTACATCGGCTGATGCTCTTTGCCCGAAGGCGCCGCTTCCTGTAGCCCGCCAAGCGAAGAGGGCTCGTAATTCACATGCGGACTTTGCCCAGGGGCTTTGTCCACCATCAGCGTCATTTGCCCGTCCCGCTGGTTGGTCGCGACAGGCGATTTCGGCGCGTTAATCGGCAGTTGGAGGTAGTTCGTTCCCACGCGATACCGCTGGGTATCCGAGTAGGAGAATGTTCGTCCTTGCAGCAGCTTATCGTCTGAGAAGTCGAGGCCATCGACGAGAACTCCCGTCCCAAAAGCGGCCTGCTCCACCTCCGCAAAATAATTGTCCGGATTGCGGTCCAGCACCATTTTGCCTACAGGTCGGAAAGGAATCTTCTCATGATCCCACAGCTTCGTTGGGTCCAAAGGATCGAAATCGAGCTCAGGGTGCTCGTCGTCACTCAAAATCTGCACACACAGCTCCCACTCCGGATAGTCACCATGCGCAATGGCTTCGTATAAATCCTGCGTGGCATGGCTGATATTTTTGCCTTGAATGGCCGCGGCTTCGGACTGCTTTAGGTTCTTCATCCCTTGCTTCAGCGGCTCCCAGTGGTATTTGACCAGCACCGCGTCCCCGTTCTGATTGACCCACTTGTACGTATTGACGCCTGACCCCTGCATTTGCCGATAGTTGGCTGGAATGCCCCAAGGCGAGAAGAGGAAGGTGATCATATGCGTCGCCTCCGGCGTATTCGAGACGAAATCGAACATTTTCTCCGGATTCTGCAGGTTCGTAACGGGGTCAGGCTTGAACGCGTGCACCATATCAGGGAATTTCAACGGATCACGGATGAAAAAGATTTTTAAATTATTGCCGACTAAGTCCCAGTTGCCATCCTCGGTATAAAATTTCGTTGCAAAGCCACGCGGATCCCGCAGCGTTTCTGGCGAGTACGTGCCGTGCACCACGGTCGAAAAACGAACAAAAACAGGGGTACGCTTCCCCTTCTCCTGAAACAGCTTAGCCCGCGTATACGTAGAGACCGACTCATCGCCGACTTGTCCATACGCCTCAAAATAACCGTGAGCCCCCGCGCCGCGCGCATGCACGACCCGCTCTGGAATTCGCTCCCGATCAAAATGGGAAATCTTCTCGATGTAATGGTAATTTTCGAGCGTCGACGGCCCGCGATTGCCAATCGTGCGGATGTTCTGATTATCGGAAATTGGATGGCCTTGGCGGTTGGTTAAGGTCATATTGCTCGTATCCGTTGTATTTGGTTGATCTGTCTTATCATTGTTCATAGTCGTGATGCATCCTCCTAAGCGTAGTTAGAAGTAACTTTTACCAATGAAAGGGAAATTATTCCCTATTAACAAAGCAGGGCAAGCATGACCACATCAAGCAGCTTTTTAGTCACCTCGTGCATCATATATTGCCTTAGAAGGCCTTCCTCTTGGAAGCCTAATTTCTTCAATAGCTTCAGCGAAGAAACGTTCTCTGGATATACTTCGGCTTGGATTCGACGCGCACCGACGTGTGTTCGAGTGAAGTCGAGAACTGCTTGCAGCGCTTCAGACATGATGCCTTTGTTCCAATGGTCTGCTCTTAACTCGTAACCTACAGACAATGGAAAAAGAGGGGCATCTTCGAAATTTCCTCTCGTTGGCATCACCATAATTGTGCCTAGAATTTCCGAATGAGCCGATGGCCCGAAGGATATACCCCATGGAAGGAGCCGTCTAGCAGCAAAAGCTTGCTGCCACCCTTCAATCAACTCCCTTGAGTCTTCTATGGAGGCAGGTCCTAGCCAATCCAAATGCTTGGTAACAAGCGGGTTCGTATAATAGCGATACAAATCTTCTGCATCTTCGGAAACAATTTGCCGCAAAAGTAGGCGTTCAGTACGTAAAAGAGGGAAGGTGGAAAATAGTTCGGCGATCGACATTGGGTCACGTACCTTCTTCTTGAATAAGGATGTAGTTAGCGAAATTGTACACCAGTAAGGTTAAAGAATACTTAAAGCCATATAAATTTTAGCAAAAAAGCCCTCACTCTCTTTCCGAAGAAAGAAGGCAAGGACTTGTAGGATCTTCATCACCATGCGTTGCTTAAAAATCAAAATTGTCCGGATCTGGGCCGACACGCACATTCTGGTTCATCCCATTGATCGCCGCCATGTCTTCGTTCGTTAACTCAAAATCGAAGATCGATCCATTTTCGAGGATTCGATGCTCCTTGGTCGACTTCGGAATCGTCACGATGCCGCGCTGTAAATCCCACCGCAAGATGACTTGGGCAATGGATTTGCCATGACGTTCAGCCAGCGCCTTCAACGCAGGGTTATCCAACAGCTGACCCTGCATCAGCGGGGACCAAGCTTCCAACTGGATGGCATGCTTCTTGCAGAAATCGTGTAAGTCCGTTTGAGCGAGGAGGGGATGAAGCTCTACTTGGTTGACCATGGGTTTAATCTTTGCGGTTCCTATCACATCCTCCAGATGGTGAATCTGGAAGTTACTCACGCCAATCGCTTTGACGCGCCCTTCCTGATAGAGCGTCTCAAGCGCTCGCCATGCTTCGTTATATTTGCCCTGAACAGGCCAATGGATGAGGTAAAGATCCAGATAGTCCAAGCCTAACTTCTCTAAGCTTGTTTCGTATGCAGCTAGCGTGGCTTCGTAGCCGAGATCGGCATTCCACACTTTTGAAGTCACAAAAAGCTCCTCACGAGAGATGCCAAATGCCGCCATACCCTCGCGAATCCCTTGTCCCACGCTGGCTTCGTTCCCGTAGATCGCCGCGGTATCCATACTGCGGTAGCCAATTTTCATGGCGGATTTCACAGCCTGCACGACCTCCGGCCCATCCTCTACCTTAAATACACCAAGGCCGAGATAAGGCATGGTTACGCCATTGTGAAGTGTGATTGTATCCTGAAGGTTACTGTTCATTGAATTTGGTAGATGGTTTGTCATCGTGGTATTCCTCCTAAAAAGGTTGGTTGTGATCGTTCCAATTGTTCTGATTTTTCGAGATTTCGGCTCCAAATAGTGAGCAGGACGGCACCGAAGACCATCAATCCACCCACCCACGTGGTATGAATGAGCCCGATGGAGTCCGTAATGACACCACCCAAGAAGGCTCCACCGGCAATGCCTGCGTTGAAAGCGGCAATGTTGAAGGCAGATGCCACATCTTTGGCCTCTGGGGCGAATCGCTCAGCCAGCTGAACGACATAAATTTGAAGCCCAGGTACGTTCATGAAGGCAAGTAATCCCATGAAAAAGATGGTGATTAAGCCTGCGGCTTTAAAAGGCGCTGTGAACATAAAGAGAAACAGCACGAGGGATTGTAAAAGAAACATGACGAGCAATGCTTTGCTAGCGTTGCGGTTCGCAGCGCGTCCTCCGATGACATTACCAATCGCAATGGCAACCCCATACAGCAGCAGAATCAGCGCTACGGTATGCTCCTGAAACCCTGTAATCTCATGTAACAACGGAGATAAATACGTAAACACCACGAAGGTACCGCCGTAGCCTAAGGCTGTAATCGAGAAGGCGAGCAGCAGTCGCCCGTTTGTGACGAGCTTCAGCTGTGTGCCTAGCCGCGTGCGGGTTCCCTTGCGCAAATTCGCGGACACCAGCACGAGGTTCGCGATGAGCGCCACCACGCCAACGGCGACAATGGCGAAGAACGCGGCGCGCCAGCCTAGCTGCTGGCCGAGGTAAGTGCCGATCGGCACACCGGTCACGGTGGCGACGGTAAGCCCCGAGAACATCAGCGCAATCGCGCTGGCTCTGCGGTTCTCGGGTACGAGATCGGCGGCGATGGTCGAGCCAATCGACATGAAGACGCCATGCGCCAGCGAAGATACGACGCGAGCAATCAGCAGAACGACGATGCCGCTAGCAGTGGCAGCCAATAGATTGCCTGCGATGAACACAAGCATGATCCAAAGCAGCAGCGTTTTGCGTGAGACGGTTGAGGTCAGGGATGTTAAGATTGGTGCCCCAAAAGTAACCCCTAGTGCATATAAAGTAACGGTTAAGCCTGCACCTGTGATGGATATATGAAGGTCATCAGCAATGAGCGGAAGCAGTCCGACACTGATAAACTCGGTTGTGCCAATGGCAAAGGCGCTAACCGCGAGGGCAAGCAGCGCCAGCGTGTTTCGATTGGTTTCTTGTTTCATAGCATTCACTCCAAACTTGTATGTCTCGGCCGGTAAGTGCTATTATCAAACATTATAGTTAAATTGACCAGTACGTACTTTTAAGTACGGTAGGTACTTTTTAGTGCCTATAGGATAAGTAGGAGGGAGAACAGCTTATGGGTAAAAAAATGTACAACATTTCCGTAGAAGCAACCCTGGAAGTCATCGGCGGCAAGTGGAAATGTGTGATTCTCTGCCATTTGACCCACGGGAAACAGCGGACAAGTGATCTCAAGCGCCTCATGCCCAAAATTACGCAAAAAATGCTGACCCAACAGCTTAGAGAGCTCGAGGATGACGGGATCGTGAAGCGGATTGTGTACAATCAGGTACCGCCAAAAGTGGAATATGAGCTCAGCGAATATGGCGAAAGCTTGACACCCATTCTGGATTCGCTCTGTATGTGGGGAGAAACGCATATCATTAAAGAATACGGAGATAAATTCGCTGTACTCGAGGAAAATGTACTGAACAAACGGGACGACGAGGTACTTACCCCCGAACTCATGGAAAGAGAGGTAGAAATGACTTGAACATAACGATCAATCAGAAGGGTGGCTCCGAGGTAGCGATTGTGGAGAGCCCTGACATTCTCATCCGCGATGGACAGGATGCTCTAGATTTAATGGCTTCGGTGCGGTACACCGCGGGCTGTGACAAGTTTATCATTCATAAATCGAACCTTACTGATGACTTCTTCGAGCTCAAAACGAAACTCGCTGGCGATGTTCTACAGAAATACACGAACTATCAGGTGAAAATGGCCGTCGTCGGCGATTTCGACCACTACGATAGCAAAAGCCTTCGCGATTTCATCTACGAATGCAACCACGGGAAGCAATTCTTTTTCGTCAAAGACGAGCAGGCTGCTTTGGATGCTTTGCATGGTGTGAAGTAGGGGCTGAGCCCCTGGCAACGCATAACTGGAAAAAAAGATTTTCCAGTTAACTTAGAACCGTGGTGCTCGTTTGCACTGCAGTTATTCTACTTGCCGTGGTGTAAATCCAACATCGCCTGAAGCGACAGCTCCCCCAATGATTGAAGCCTATGCGGCTCCCCCTCAAACGTGAGAAACTGGGTAACCGGGTTGGGCACCACGATATAGTGCATGCCTGCGGCTGCCGCTGCGCGAGCGCCATTCGGCGAATCCTCGATCGCAATGGCCTCAGCCGGCTGTACGCCTAGATCCTTCAGCGCGAGCTCGTAGAGCGCCGGGTGAGGCTTCACCAGCTCTACATCTTCTGCGGTGCGAATCGTCTCAAAATAGTGGCCGATTCCCAACTGGGCCAGGTACTTATCGATCCAGGACCGCTTGGAGCTGGAAGCTAAGCCAATGCGCAGGCCTAATTCTTGGGCCCCCACTAAATAATCAAGAATGCCCGGACGAATACTTTCCTCACTCATCATTCTCGTATGCCTAGCATGTACGTCCTTGGTAAGCGTTTCACGATCCAGAGGTACTTTCATATTCGTAATCAGATAGTCATAGGGATCGAATACGTGTAAGGAGGTTCCGATGCATTGCCCGTACATCTCCAGGGTCAGATCAACCTCATGCTCGAGAGAAAGCTCTCGAAACGCCTCATACCAAGCCGTCTCCGTATCCAGGATCGTACCGTCAAAATCAAAAATAAGCGCTCTAATCGTTGACATCGCTCTACAACTCCTTTTCCCGATAATTCTCTACAATGACCTCAATAGCTCCTGTTTCCGGATCCATGACAAAGCCGTGAACAGGAATCTGTTCAGGGAAAAGCGGATGTCTGCGGATCATTTTTACGCTATGCATGACGCCTTTCTCTGCACTATCGAAGCCGCGGAAAAACTTCTCCATATGAATGCCCGAATTTTCAAGCGTTTGGATAGCCAAAGGGTCAATGCCGAAATCCGTGAATTTCTGAACCATACGGGACGGATCAATTTCCGTCATCCCACAGCCTTGATGCCCAATGACGATGACTTCACGAGCCCCTAATTCATACACAGCGACCAAAATGCTGCGCATCGCACTACCGAAAGGCTGGGTCAGTATCGCACCGGCGTTTTTGATGAATTTGGCATCGCCATTTTTAAAACCAAGTGCTTTCGGAAGTAACTCGCTGAGCCGCGTGTCCATACAGGTTAGAACGGCAACTTGCTTATCGGGAAATTTATCCGTCAGATAATCAACATAGCGCTTTTCTTGCACAAAGGTGCGGTTGTAAGCCAATAAGCTAGGGACGATAGACATGATAGGACCTCCTCGAGAGTTAATTGAAACAAATTCTAAATACAGGGGTGGAAGGGTTTCTAAAAATTTTGTCGAAATGTAGATGACTAGCCTGTCTTACCTATATTTACCTAACTGCCGTGCTGTACAATTCTGGAGGTGTTTTTTTTAATCATGTCACAAGCTAAACCACAAGGCAAGCAAGCATCGGTAAGGTTCTTTCGTTCGCTTTCTTTTAAAATTTCTGCCTGGACGGCCGCCTGTTATATTCTCCTTTGTGTGCTGCTAACCTTCGTTTCGTATCAGCAGCATAGGCAGCAAATGTCAGATAACTTGACCGCGCTTGAAGGTATTTTCCATGCCCCGCTCATACAGAAAATAGATAGCATAGAGAAGTCGAAGACGGAATTGAAGAAAAATAATGAAGCCTACAAAACTGTTCCTGAAGTGATGCATGTGCAGGAGGATATGGATCGCGTTTCCCAAAGTGAGTTGGTAGAAAATGCGTACTTATTTTACCCAGAATGGACAACGTCTGAGGGGGAACCAGCCCTCTTAAACCTGTTATCCAATTCTGAACTCTACGTCGACGAGAAGCCGGCTGAGCCATATGTACCGGTGCCTGAGCTGCGAGAAGCGTTGGAGAAAGCGGAGAAAACAGGCTTTGGCATCACAGGCACCTACAAAGATTCACTAGGAACATGGGTGAGTGCAGTAAGTGCGATTCGAGATAAGGATGGCAAACTCGTTGCTTTCGCTGGACTAGATTTCAATTACGGTATTATACAGTCACAAATGTCGAAGTATACGGTCGAATCGTTATGGACAGGACTTATTGCTATTGTGCTAGGAACCCTCTTCATCACGATTATTGTGAGATTATATCTGCGCCAGATTACCCCGTTGGTCAAACTTGCGCAGGCAGCAGCAGGGGGAGATTTATCCGATGCAGCGCTAGTCAAAAGCAAAAGTCGCGACGAATTGGGTGTGCTTGGCAATCATTTGAAAGAAATGGTCGGGAACATTCGTGGACTTATTGTTCAGATTGGGCAGGCCGCTCAGCAGGTGTCGGCGGCTTCGGAGTCATTACAAACAGGTGCGCAGCAGACAAGTGAATCTACAGCCTCTGTTTCGGGGATGATGGGGCAGCTTGCTTCACACTCGGAACAGCAGCTTCAGGGGACGGAGGAAAGCAGCCATGCCATGAATGAAATGGCAGTCGGCATTCAGCGCGTAGCAGAATCAGCAGGGCATGCCACGGATATTTCGGGCCATGCACGCGCCCATACGAGCGAAGGTAACGCGCGGATGGGACAAAATATGCAGCAAATTGCTGAGGCCTTACGTTCGGTGCAGCAGGCTGTACAAGCCATTCAGAGTTTGAAGAGTATGTCCGAGGAAATCGGAGAGATTACGGTTCTCATCACGAATGTAACGAGACAAACCAATTTGCTTGCGCTGAATGCCTCGATTGAGGCAGCGAGAGCGGGCGAGCACGGCAAAGGCTTCGTCGTCGTTTCCACGGAAATCCGTAAGCTTGCGGATCAATCACGACTGGCTACAGAGCGAATTGCTGAACTCGTCGAGCGGGTTCAACAGGAGACAGGAGCCGCAGTTATCGCGATGGATCGTGGTCTTGGGGAAGTTGTGGCCATGCAGGCTATCGTCGAGCAAACAGATGGCACCTTCAAGGATCTCTCGAGCACGGTTCAGGAGGTTGTTGATCAGATGACAGATGTATCTGCTGTATCGGAGCAAATGTCAGCAAGCTCGGAGGAAGTTCTTGCCGGTATTGTGGAGATGGCGGAGTTAACGCGGATGACAACAGAGCTTACACAAGCTGTTGCAGCCGCAACGGAGCGTCAGTTGACGACGATTTCGGAAGTTTCGAGGACGGCTAATGAATTAAGCGGAATGTCGAATGAGCTGCAATTGGCAGTGGCTCGGTTTAAGGTGTAAATGCAATACGCATGTAAAAAGGAGGATGCCTTGGGCATCCTTTTTTGCGTGAAAAATCTTGACATTTTCATTGATAATGATTATCATTTTTAATTGACGGATACTAATTATACAATCATCCACCCTACATACATATTGAAAAAAGGGGATGTTTCTCATGGCAACAGCGACGAGAATATATACCGAACAGCTGCATGTTTCTTACGATAAATTGAAAATCATCAACGATTTGAGCATCGAGATTCCAACAGGTAAAATTACGGCTTTAGTCGGTGCCAATGGGTCGGGGAAATCGACGATTCTGAAGGCGATGTCGCGACTGCTGAAGCCGACGGAGGGCACTGTATTCTTGGATGGCCACTCCATTCATCACCAATCAACGAAGGAAATTGCGAAGAAATTGGCGATTCTTCCGCAATCTCCTACAGCACCAGAAGGCATAACAGCTGAGGAATTAGTGGGCTATGGTCGTTTTCCGCATCAACGCGGCTTCCAGAAGATGTCCAGCGCCGATCGCGAGATCATCAACTGGGCGTTCGAAGTAACGGCCATGACACCTTTCAAGGATCGTCCGATCGATCATTTGTCCGGTGGACAGCGTCAACGTGTGTGGATCGCCATGGCGTTAGCGCAGCAAACGGATATGTTGTTCTTGGATGAGCCGACCACCTATTTGGATATGGCGCATCAGCTTGAGGTTCTATGTTTGTTAAAAGAAATCAACGAACGTCACCAAACGACCATCGTCATGGTTGTGCATGATTTGAATCATGCAACGCGTTATGCGGATCATTTGATCGCGATTAAATCAGGGAATGTCGTCTATGTAGGGGCACCGATGGATATTGTGACGCCGAAAATGCTGCTGGACGTGTTTGCCATTCATGCCGATGTTATCGTGGATAAACGGGCTGGCGTGCCGCTTTGTATCCCGTATGGCTTGGTTTCCGACGACGAGGTCGTGGCCGAAGAGGAACGTAAAGTGGAAGTTACCAGCGCGTAATGGGCTGATATGAACGGTAAGTGAGGTGCCCCCGTATTTGAACTGTAACCCGAAAGATAGACACTTTGAAAAAAAGTGCCCGTCTTTCGGGTTTTTGTGTTTTAATCTAATAACAACTACGAATGAGGTCATATTCATCATGTCTAT
>NZ_JCAUAN010000037.1:0-62977 GCF_059691975.1 Paenibacillus sp. J22FR5
GGTTCAACATAACATGCCCTGACTCTCTTTATTCTTTTACCGAATCCAATAGGGATGAAATCCTGCGAATACACGAGCTTGCGTGAGGAAATTAAATCAAATCGAGGGAGCTTAATGACCTGTCCTGTCATCTATGATACGGTTCACCGCGATGTCTTTTAAAGGCAAATTTTAGGGCCATCCTTTGCGGGATGGCCCTTTCTTGTAAGATTAAACTAACTGTTTCACTTTTTATTAATCGATAGCCTTAAACCACAATGAAGATTGATCCTTCGGGTCTCCATTGTAATTAATCAAAATCTCTTCACCCGCTTTAATATCTTTATAGGCAGAGAAGTCAATGGTTAAATTATTATTATTCGATATATATCTCGCATTGGGAGAGAAAGAGTGATTGTATAAAGCACCGTATCCTAGAGCTATAGCTTTATCCTCTCCCCAACGGAAAACATAGTTTTTGAGGATGCTTTCCCTCATTTCTTCCCAATCGTTTTTGGAGACAACGATAATCGGGGCTGACTCAATGAAGTCACCTTTTTTAATATTTTCGGTTGCAAAAATTCCTCGACCATATTTCCCTGTATATTTCACTTCAATTTTTTTCAGCGTACTTCCTCCTTTATGAAAGATCCTTTAGATGCTTTCGAAGATAGCCGTTGCGTTTTTCAATGAAGCGAAGGATTAATTCTGGCTCACTATTAAATAGCGCAATGGATTCCTTTTTAAATGGATCTAAAGAAATGTAAGGGTTTAATTGCTTATGGAGATTTGCCACCATAGGTTCTATAGCTTTAACCGTAAATTTCGTTTCTAAAACTTCTTCCATAATACGACGGTATTGCTGCCGTATTTCCATTACATCCAAAAGGCGTGCTGTGAGTGTATTATATCCTTCAATCGGAACAGCATAATATTCCATTTTTTCGCCATTCCAATTTCGTCCCCAAGTTGCGTCATAATCCCAGGGTATCATCTGATATAATCTCGTCTCTTCATTTCGAAATAAAGAGTAGTTGTGAATAAACCCATCGTAGTTTTGGGTACAAACTGCCCCGCATAACCACAATAAATAATTGTTGATATCCATATCCTTTTTTATCGCTTCACCAAATTGGTCTCGGTTAGTTGTATTTATTTTTACAATAAACCTTTCTAAATCTTGTTTATCCTTATCACTACCCATTTTTTGAAAATATCCAGACAAGAGGGAAGGTTTTGGTTTTTCCTTCGGAGTTAATAAAGAAAAATTCGCATGGTAGATCGTGGCATAAAAAATAGGACCTGACGGCAATTCTCTTTTTTGCAAAAAAAATTCATCCACCGATTCAAGTTCTAAATAAATTCCCCTTGTCTCCCCATTCAATTCTAAAAAAACATGCTTACTATTTGGAGCAATACTCCCAATGCTTTGGAAAAAATCAAAAGAAAGCTTGTTGCGTATTAAAGATGGATCTCGGTATTCAGCATTTAAGTGTATCTCACGCCCAGCAAATTTTTCTTTATATGACCTAAAGTCGATGCTATAGGATTTTTTTCGAAAGTTACGGGTATGATCTCCTCGATATGATATCCCAATCTCATAAGGAATGTTGTCTACAATTAATTTGGAAGGAACAGGGTCATCTTTCCATACATCATTATTTAGTTCCTGAAGATCTTTAGGCTCAATCGTCATACTATAAGTAGGAATAGCAGTCTGTTCCATGAAATCATTCCCTTACTTTTTTTATATCTTATGAGGAAGTAAGTGAAGTTGATAATAAATCTTGACTTAACACTGGAACAAATAAAAATTGATTTACATAAAATACAACACCTTGATTTTCAAGGAATTTTTTCGAAGGGTGGTCATTACATGGGAGATACTCAAATGTTAGATTTAATAAAACAAGCTCAAGATATCGGACTAGATGAGTTCTTAGTTCGAAATCCAGTGTCAAACAAAGGTACTGGCGGTACTGGTGGTACTGGTAAAGGCACCGGTGGTACGGGTAAAGGCACTGGTGGTACTGGTAAAGGCACGGGTGGTACGGGTAAAGGCACTGGTGGCACTGGTAAAGGCACTGGTAAAGGCACAGGTAAAGGTACGGGTAAAGGCACAGGTAAAGGCACAGGTAAAGGCACAGGTAAAGGCACAGGTAAAGGCACAGGTAAAGGTACGGGTAAAGGTACGGGTGGTACTGGTAAAGGCACTGGTGGTACTGCTAAAGGCACTGGTGGTACGGGTAAAGGCACTGGTGGTACGGGTAAAGGCACTGGTGGTACTGGTAAAGGCACTGGCGGTACGGGTAAAGGCACTGGTGGTACGGGTAAAGGCACTGGTGGTACGGGTAAAGGTACGGGTAATTGAACGGGTGAAACTGGCGGAACTGGTGGAACCGGTAAAGGTTCCGGCAAAAATTAGATTTAGAATAAGATATAAGCAGGCAATAAAATTGCCTGCCTCATTACCATCTCAAGCTTCATCACAGTTGGTTGTGATCAAACTTTGCAACTTAGGTAACTTCTCGAATAACTTGCCGTTACTTATGGTACGGTTCTCTGTGCTATCTGTAACGGCAAGTTAAACAGGCACCCAAAAATGGGTGCCTGTTCATTTTGCGACTTTATTCTGTCCGCCTCCAAGGCCCAAATATCGAAGAACCCACCGGGCAAGCCCATACCAACCGGCTACTTTCCAAGTAAGCACTAACCACGTAGACTGGCCCCAACTATAATAACAGCGGCAGCCTTGGACGAGAAAATAAAGTCCTAGACTGCCGCTGTATTATTGAGCTATCGTTCTCCATTACTGCAATAGATTTACTGCCAATTACCTAACTATTTCGATATACCCTTCTGTTCCATTCACGCGAATTCGTTGCCCATCTTTTATCAATTTGGTGGCATTTTCCACCCCAACAACTGCTGGCAAGCCATATTCACGTGCGATAACGGCTCCATGGGTCATTAGTCCACCAACTTCGGTGACTAATCCTTTAATGGATACGAACAATGGTGTCCAACCAGGGTCAGTAAAGGAGGTGACTAATATATCCCCATCTTCTAGATCAGCATCTTCCATACTTAAAATGACACGTGCTCTTCCCTCAATTACTCCGGTAGAAACAGGCAGACCTACAAGAGCTTCGGCTGGGAGGTTTTCTCGTTTGTACTTACCCGCAATGATTTCACCATCAGACGTAATAACACGTGGCGGTGTTAGTTTATCAAATAATTTGTACTCGTCTTTTCGTATGCTGATGACCTGGTAATCCAGTTCATTTGTGCGAACGACCTCGCGAAGTTCTTCAAAAGTGAGATAGAATACATCTTCTTTTTCATGAATTACGCCCGCTTTTACGAGTTGCTCAGCTTCTTTCAGTAATGCTTGCTTATAGACGAAGTAGCGATTAATCATGCCGTATTTTGGATATTCACGATAACCGATGAAATTCCGGATTAGGCCGATCATACGTTTTGTTTCTGTGGCTTTTCGTTCACCATCCGGTAATTGTTTCAATCGATCCAATAACTCTTGTTCTTTTTCTATTGCTTCCTGTCTTCCTTGCTCAAATTTCCTTTTGCCAGCATGAGGCTCAAAGTTTTTGATGTTACCCAGAATCATTGGGACAAGTGAAATTGGTTTTTCACTCCAACGAGTTTTAGTCATATCGATTTCTCCGGCACATCGCATGCCGTATTTATTTAAATAAGCATTGATCGCGTCTAGAGTTTCCTGTCCACCATCAATCTTAACGAGTCCATTTAAAAAATTATCATCTTTTACATGCTGTAAATAATCAATTACTTCTGGATAAGGACGAACCACATCCGCGACATCCAATAGCGCCAGACCCATTTCCGAAGTTATATTGCCCAGTACAGATTGAGAAAGCGTATCGGCTACGTTTTTTTCACCTAACCACTCATTCATTTTGTCATTGATCCATGAAGAAGCATCCATAGCAGTCATAAACACAGCCGAACTTTGTGGGTCAAATAAAATTTTCTTTAATTGCTGGAGATCTTCTAGAATAAAATCAAATAAATCGGATCCTGATTTCGTTTGGATGCTTTGTTTTAACTCTTCTATCGATGTTTGGCTACGCTTAATCAATTCAGAAACGATTGTCGGATCATTTTCGATTCGTGCTTGAAAATCCCAAGACGATATATCTTCATTGCTTTTAATGGAACTAGGTATTTTTGTATCATCATCTGGTGACGATTTTATAAAATCCTCTCTCGCTACGATGGTCATGAGTGCGTCTCTTATGAGCGGATCTGATTTTCCAGAGGCAGCAATGACCATCTTTCTATTAGCAGGCGAGGCCAACATTTGTGTAACATCAACAAACAATCTTCCACCAGCTTTACGCATGGGTGCAGGGGTCGTTAACAGGTAAAAAGACAATCCCAATGGTTTTATGGGATCTGTCATCATTTGTTGGTGACCGACAGATAAATAAACGTGATTTTCTTGATCATTCGCTTCAGGGATGGGGAATAAAGTCGTGATTGGCCGGCTCTGGACAATATAAAATGTATCATCAACCAAACACCACTCGATATCTTGTGGGTAATCAAAATAAGCCTCGATTTGTCTTCCGATGCGTGCCAGTTCTAAAATTTGTTGTTCAGTAAGTGTTTGAGACTTTTGTTGTTCAGGATTGATCTGCTTTGTCTCTGTTCCGCCTTCTTTTCGTCCATAGATAGCTAATTTTTTGGTTGCTATCCTCTTATTGACGATATCCCCTTCCTGTACTTGATAACTATCGGCAGATACCAAACCAGAGACTAGCGCTTCTCCAAGTCCAAAACTGGCATCGATGGATAGCACCTTCCGGTTAGAGGTAATTGGATCAGCGGTAAATAAAATTCCCGAAGCCTGTGGGAAAACCATCCGTTGAACGATAACAGATAAATAAACTTGACTGTGGTCAAATCCATTTTGCATACGGTAGATTACCGCGCGATCCGTAAATAGAGATGCCCAACATTTACTGATATGCTGCAAGATGGCATCGACGCCGATGATATTTAAATAGGTGTCTTGTTGACCAGCAAAAGAGGCATGGGGTAAATCTTCAGCAGTCGCACTTGAACGCACTGCATAAGCATGTTCATCACCAAACTGGGAGAGATAGTGAGTAACTGCTTTCACAACATCGGAAGGAATTTCTACTTCCATAATGATTTGTCGAATCTTCCTGCTGATTTCACCAATTTGATCTCGATCTTTTACTTTTAGCATTGTTAGTCGATCCAACAGAGCCTGATACGTTTGGTTCTGTTCGATGGCTTTTTGATATCCCACTGTTGTAACACAAAATCCTTCTGGTACTTGTATTCCTTCAATTTTTGATAATTCCCCTAAATTTAACCCTTTTCCGCCAACGAGCAAAAGCTGCGTTTTTTCCATTTCGTGAAAACCGAGAACCAAAGAACTCATTCAATATCTCTCCTAACCATTAAATTGAGAAAAACATTTGACAAGAGCTCACCCGCATGGTACACTTAAAGTGTAAGATAGAATAATTATGTCCACATAATTCATAAGAGTCGTACTCTGATTATATCACCGTGTCTATTTATATGCAATATAAAAGAACCTGATAAAGCTACTCAGGTTCTTTTTTGATTTCCCGCTATCATTAGTCACATCAAAAACCATGGTTCGAGCCGAACTCCGTCACTGCATAGTTCCCTAGCGGTCCTATGCAGCCTAAGGAAATCCTGAAGTTGCGTCGGGTTCGTATTGAGCTAACCTGCCCGTTCGTATTATGAGGTCACCAGATCTTTCTGGTCGACCTCTTTTTTGTATGGTCGTAAGATTGCGGTAGCTGGGGATCGAACGTATCTGCCCGTGGGACTTGGATCCCGTATCACATGCGATCGTGTGGAAGCAGCCTCGTTTAGTTCTCCATCACATGTCCAAAAATGACATCAACACCGGCTTGTTCGCATGCTTTTCCAATTTTTGAATACATTTAAGTATTCCATAAACAGGAGGACACAAGTCATGTCACAACACGGGCAATCGTTCATGAGAGGTACGCTGGTCTTGTCTGTCGCTGCTTTCATCAACCGTATTCTCGGCTTTATCAGCGGCATGTATATCGCTCGCGTACTGGGCGCAGAGGGAATCGGCATCTTGATGATGGCGCATCCGCTCGTCCCTCTCGTCATTACGATTACGGAGCTTGGATTGCCGGTGGCAATTTCAAAGTTGGTCGCAGAGGCCAACGCTCGCGGTGAACGGATGAAAGTGAGGCGCATCCTGCATGTCTCGCTCGCTGTCACGGGCGTCTTGAGCGTAGCGCTCACGACCGTATCGTTACTTGGATCTGAGTGGATCGCATCCATTCTGCTAAGCGACCAACGCGCTTATTACGCGATGCTGGCGATTACGCCGATCGCGCCGATCGTCGCTATCTCCGCCGTATTAAAGGGATATTTCCGCGGCATGCAGCAGATGAAGACCATTGCCGCTTCCGATGTCCTGGAGCATACGGTGCAAATCGCCTGTGTACTTGCGCTGGTCCACCTATTGCTGCCTTACGGCGTAGCTTATGCGGCTGCCGGAGCAATGGCTGCCTCTGTTGTTAGCGAAGCGATCAGCCTCCTATTCCTGGTGACAAGCTACAAGCTATATGGTGAATCGAAGATGCCGGGCGAGACTTGGGTAAGCCACCTGAAACAAGGAAGAAGCACGCTCGGCGAGCTGCTGCAGATCGGACTGCCGACGACCGGGTACGGTGTCATTCATTCGTTATACAGCACCTTTCAGCCGCTTCTTATTACAACCAGCCTGGCGCTGGCCGGCATCGGCACGGCGTTAGCCACGAAGCAATTCGGCCAGCTGGCCGGCTATGCGTTTCCGCTGCTGTTCATGCCAAGCTTTATCACGCAGTCCTTGTCCACCGCTCTCATTCCTGCGATTGGCGAGGCAGCGGCGAACAAGAACAGTCTACTCATACATGAGCGGATGAATCAGGCTATGAACTTGGGACTCCTGATCGGCGCGCCGGCGACTGTCATCCTGTACGAGTGGGCAACTCCACTAACGACACTTGTCTATAATGCGCCGGAAGCAGGATTGCTTCTGAAAATACTGGCACCGATGTTTTTCCTGCATTATTTCGACGCTCCGCTTCATGCGATTCTGCTCGGGCTTGGCCGTGCGAAAGCTACGCTGTGGAATTACGTAATAGCCACCGTAGTCAAGGGTGTCTCGATCTTCGTGTTCGGCAGCCAATTTGGTATTATTGGCGTTGCGTACGGCATCGGTATCGGCATTGTGATGCAAACACTGCTGAACTTCTTTTCTATCTCAAGCTCGATCGGATTTTATTGGAGTATTCGTCCTTATGTCAAGGTTGGGATCTGCATGATGCTGATGGTGATATGCGGACACTGGACCTATAACTATGTTGCCAGCCATGGTATGCCGCAGTTATGGTGCGTAATCACTTCAATCGTCTGTTCCTTGATTCTCTATTTCGCCGCACTTGTATTGACGGGTACATTGAATTGGAAAAGTACGCGCCACAGATTTTCGATACCATGGTAAGTTTACTTGAAAAAGAAAAGCAGCCATGATCGGCTGCTTTTTTGCTGCTGGCTTATAGCGTAATGTTCTTTTCCCATGTTAATTCATTGCCTTGCTCATTACCACTGAATAATTTCCCCTTCTGAATTGAACATATTGGTCACAGAATAAAAAAGTTAACACAATTGATTAATTGCTCAATAATACAAAAGCAGCAAACCCAAGATCAGGTTAGCTGCTACTCCCTCAAATCGAAAAGTTCTTCATCAATGGCATGATAAAAGAAATTACTCCCATCCCCAGCTTAAAAAAGCTGCCCATGTTACCAAAGAGACCACCGGCACCAGCAGTGCCTGAAGCAGAACCTTTTCCAAGACCACCCAGTAATCCGCTAGAGCCTCCTCCAAAAAATCCCCCAGAACTCCCACCACTAAGAAGGCCAAGCATGCTTCCAAATCCGCCTCCACCAAGTAAACCTCCCAAACCTCCTAAATTGGATATATGCGCTTTGCCTTTGGCTTTATTTCGGGGGAGCTTTCGATTCCCCTTGAAACCTTGAAGAATGACTTGGTCACCATGTATTTCGTTAAGAACTCCGTAATACAAAGTTCCGTTCTTGAGCACTACACAAACCGGTGTTCCTAAAATGCCTTTAACTTGTGCGGAGATAGAGGGCGATGATGCAGGAATGGCTTTTTGTCCGACATTCACGCGTCCGTTCTTTTTTTTACACTGCTGAAAAGTTTTCATTCCCGGCTCACACATCCTTTTAAATGACATAATACTTCTTGTCATCTTATGTTGTTTCGTCATGTTTGGACTATGCTCTCTTAAAGATGTGTGAAGCCATTTATAGTGAGTGGAAAGCAGGAAGCCTTCCTGCATTCGCTGCAATGAATCAACTATGATGGCGGTTAGCCCCAGCTTATAAAACGCAAAATGTCTTTGACCTTCAGCACCTTGGCGTTCCTCGACAGAAGCGCCTTATCGGTGATGATCCAGGTATGGTGAATAGAATTCTTCCTTCGAATGGCAACGAAATGAAGCCTGCTGCACGCAAAAATCCGGAAGCCTCTGGCTCGACTCACCTTACAGAATCTGACGCACTCCCCAGAGAGACATGCTCAGGCAGACGGTAAATCCTGACGTTTTTATATGGTTTTGCTGTTTTGATGTAGTCCGTCAAATTCATGGTTCTATTGTTTAAAATTACAATAAGCTCTTTATTGCGGTACGTCTGCCTGCCATAATTTTGAAACAAGTTGTGCAGGCAGGAGGGGCGTTTCGTACTCGTGATAATGGAGACGGCCAGCGATCGCTTCATCCCGATGGGAGCCGGCAGCCATTTCATGACCGAACCCCCTTTGGTTTTCGCGATACGAAACGTTTATAATTCCGGACATGCGGAATTTTTTTATGGTGTGACAACAACTCCCTGTCGCTGATGATCCATGTATGGTTAGCTGAATTTTTTCTACGGATGGCGACAAAATTATTTTTGCCTGCCGAATACACCTTGTACCCCTTCAGCTTTCCCCTCACGCAAAACAAATCATCTTCGCCGACACTACGATTCGGGAATTTAATCCGTTTAAATACAGCTCGTTTAAACACAAGCGTAGCGCCGGGCAGACGAGTGACCACCCGATTCTCGTCCTGTGGAAACCGAAGAAGCAGTATTTTTGATCCGCGTAAATACATGAAATGAGCTCGTTTTCCGATAATATCGGCTTTTGTCCGTTTGAACGCCTGCAGCATCTCGGTCAAATAGTAGGGGGCATAGTAGTCATCATCATCAAACTTGGCGATATAGGAGAAGCTGGCTTTGTGAACGGCAAAATTTAAACAAGCGCCCAGCGTATGATGCCCCGGCCTGCGGAAAATGCGAATGTTTCGAAGCTTTCGGGTTAGGCGGTAGTAAGGAGTCAGGGGAATGTGGTTGGCGTTGACGACAATGATGAGCTCTTTCTGTGGGTACAATTGCCGGATGTAATTTTGAATCAGATTCTTTAAATAGTATTGACGATTCGTACACGTAATGATGGATACACCCTGCAGCTGACTTAAGCTCGGGTTTTTCGTGCCTACTCCCATGCCATTGCTCCCCCTTATTACGTTATGAGTAGTAAAAATATCATTACCACTACAATATGTGAAAAGTGGACAGCGGTAACGGCAGATGGACCGTGAAAAAGAGGCAAGCTGATTAAAAATAGAGATTCGTTCATTTTGTTCATTAGTCAATATAATACAATTGTGGCAGCCATGATCCAGTTTTTAGCTTTCGTTCACCGTTAGTGCAACAATTGCCATCACATACGCCGGGGAGCCATTGAAACAGACAGCGTCACGGATTCAGGGACACGTTATAACTAGCATGGATGCACTTGCCTTGCAATAATCATTACTTCAACGCTTTTAATAACGCCTTGGCCGCCTTGCGTACGGTCGGCTTATTATGATCTGCATATTCGTGCGCGATATGCAGAATTTCTAAGGATAACGAAGGAGCGGCTGCCGCAACTGTACCAAGTCCGGCAAGTGCCCGTCCCACATGTTTGCCTTCCCAAACATGCATTGCATCCCTCAAATAAGGATACGCCAACAGGGCAGCTTCTTCATTGGCTCTCGCCAAATTTCCCAAAGCATCTACGGCGTAATCTCGCACGATTGTGCTGGAATCCTTCTGAATAATCGCAATCAGCTTAGGTAGAAACACGCTGCCCTTCCCCAACACTCGTTCAATTGTCAGGGCAATGGCATGCATAGCCTCCCACCGTACTCGTGTCACTTTGCTAGACAGCAGCGGCACCAACAAGTCGAAATAGGGCGACACCAGCTCAGGCCGTGACTCCGCAACCTTTGTCATCACCTCGCAACAATCGCCAAGTAATGAAGCATCTGAGCCTGTAAGGGCTTCAGCAACCTCCGAAAGTAGCGCTGGATTATCTAGACACTGCAAAGTGACAACCCGATTAGCCTCCTGAGTTCGATCGCCAACCTGTGATGATAGTTGATTAATAATTCCCATGAGATCCTCCCATTTTAATGGTCTAATACATTTAGTATTGCCTGCTTGCATCTCTAAAGCTTCAGCTTCCCTATCTCATTAGTCTGCTTATAATTTTCTTTCAATACACCTGACACCAATCCCGCACCAACCATTAAAATTAAAAACCCGAAGTTCCATAAAAATGATCCGCCGTACAACGCAATCTCCAGCGCCGTTGTTTTGTTCAATAAGAGGACAGCGAGTTTAATCACTAGCATCGCAACGCCAACTACAAATAAGATTCAGAATAGGATTCAAGCCCAAGTATGGGCAGTCCAAATGGTTTTGGTTCTGAGGTTGACGTTTGAAGAAAGTGTTCCCTTGCCTGAAGTTTTTGAAGCTATGTCCTTGTTTGTGAATTAGTCTTTCCTTCATCTGAAGGGGTACTGAATCGGAAACGGTAAGAAAAAAATTGGGGCATCCGACTGGGTGCCTTTTAAACTTCCCTTCATAATTGATATGGTGAACCATATCACAATTTTGGTAAAAGAAAAATTAGAAATAAGGGTACCGATTGCTTATTCAAACCGACTTCCATCATGTCGCTATTGAACTCCCTCGGTTCTTTCGTTAGAGTTTATCGAGCAAACTATTTAAAAGACCCTACTTATTACTTGTCCTCGATATTCTAATGCATCTAGAGCCCTTGTTCGTTGGACCTCACCTATCTCAGATAAGTCCGACCATCTATATTCGGAATGTTCTGAACAAAGCTTAATCTCCTCATTTTCAGGGAACGAACAGCGAAAATTCCGACTTGTGCATTAATATTACTGTGATAATAAAATCCTGTTAACACTACATCTTGAACTTCTATTCCAATTTCCTCACGACATTCACGAATTAACACCTAATATATTCCATGCTCATTCTACATAAACCTGCCCGTCCCTCGGTTTAGGTTAGTTAGAAAAGGCCATCGATCCGCCGGCAGCCTTGTTTTGGTCGTCTATTTAGCTATCGTTATCCGAGGGAGCGTAATGAACTTTGCCGAGGTCTGAGCATGAATACGTTTTTTATCAGATAGTCCCGTTTTCTCTTACTCTGCTGAAGAAATCATCAAGGTATTGATACATTTCACCATAAACCTGATCAAATTCGCCTCGTTCGAGCTCAATTCTTTTATTTCCATATTTAAAGAATCTATATTAAGTAATCTTCCTACAAGGACGTTTTCAATAATGAAAATGTGCCATCCGATTGGATTCACAATAAATCTTGCCCAAAAAACTTCATCATTTGCTATCTTTTTCAAAGCCAGCATCTACTTATCGTTCTACGGTTAGTTGGACTATCAATCGATAAATTGCAATTTCAACAAGTGAAATCTATATCAGAATTAAGGTTTGCTACTGATGTAAGTTTTCTAAAATCATTAATTAGTCTTTTGAAAAGCTCTGGATCGAGTTCAAAACCTCCACTTAAAGTATTAGTTAACGGAGTCAAAGCATTGTTTCTCCGAGTCAACAGAGGTACATAATAACCATACCTCGCCTATTATTATGATTCTTAATATATATGACTCTTTATCTTCAGAGTAAATTCTAAAATCCTAATCTGCTCGTTACTTTAATAACCAAAAGAGGAGCTTGCCGCGAAGCAAGACCCTCAACTATAGTAGTCCGGTTTAAATGCAATGATTACCTGTACCATTGAAATGGCTATCAACGTCCTTACTATGCATCTTATGATAAAATAATGTATACTATAAATATACTAAGTTTCTTAATAGTGAATTATTATGGAGGAATGTCAACATGAATTTACAAAAACACTGGAGAATCGCTATCTTAACCGTTTTGGCCATTGGGCCAGGTTTAATGATTAATAGCGCCTTAATCCCCAGTCAAAGCCTTATCCAGCATTCATTACGTCTTGGCAATAATGCGGTATTCAGCCCCGCTATTATTGGCATCATCGCCTTATCGTTATTCATTCCATTGGGCCCTCTTCTTCGACATAGATTAGGTGTTCGTACCACTTACTCTATTTCCATGATCCTTTTTATTATTGGCTCGCTCTCGGCAGCATTCTCCGTCAATGATCAATGGATGTCTGTAGGTAGATTTCTACAAGGGATCGGTATGGGCGTGATGTTCATGATTATGGTTCCCATGCTTTTGCTTTCCTTCCCTATCGAGAAACGAAATCTTGCCTTATCCGTTCTTATAGGCGGTTTTTTCGGTTCCGTAATTACAGGTGTGTTGATCGGAAATATAGCTATTATTTATCATCATTGGAGATGGATTTTTTATTTGGGAAGTGGTTTAGCATTAGCTGGATTCATTATGAACCATATTTTCCTGCGAAATGAGCACCATACAGAGAGTAAACATTTAAATTGGGATATAGTAGGTATATCTCTGATCTTGATTTGTTCAGTTATCTCTTTAACGACCTTAAACCATCTCGAGCAATGGTTTGGTTCTCCAGGTAATCTCTGGATCGTAATCGGAGGAGCCTTACTTACACTGATTCTTTTTATTATTGCACAACGCAAGATTAATCAACCTGTTATATCTTTTAAATTGATTATGCATCCCAAACCGCTACTAGGAATACTAATGGCCGTATCAAGTAATATCGTCATGGCGTTGAGCCTACCGACAATCCAAGGATTACTGCATATCGTTTCAAGCAGACAACTCTTATCATTGATGCCCTGCATGTTTATTGGCGTAGCATTATCAGCCCTATTTTGTACATTGCTTTATGATAAATTAGGGCCCGGTCTCCTTGGCCTTATAGGATCAGTCGCAATTGCTCTCGTTCTAATTCAATGGTTCTATTTGAACGACTCTTATTCCTTAGTAATAATGGCTTGTAATTTAATTCTCTTATCGAGCGGTCTTGGAATCACGATTGGGGCAGGTCTTACGGGCGCCGCTTTAGGAGGTCCATTGCCTGAATTGGTAAGTCGAATGACTGCTGTTCAATTCATTCGCTTTTTAGCTAATATTATTGTAATATTATTGGTTGGATGGTATTTGAACTTCGATTATTCACACAAACTTAAAGATGTTGTCGAGTCTGGCAGGATTGGTGATGACCAGAAGCAACAATCCCTATCTCTATTAATGACTTATCATGACCTTTTCTTCATTGCTTTTATCGCTGCAGCAGTCCTTGCTTGCTTGTCTATTGGACTTCATTTAACCGGAAAAGGTCATAAACTAGCACATAAGCCTCATCATGAGCATCAATTAGCTAAGTAGTACTTGGAAAGGTGAATGATATGGCTACGGAATCAAAGGGGCATGGCATCCAGTCTGTTGAATTGGGTTTGGGTATTCTAAAGAAGATTTCGGAGGAAAGAAAACCACTAACTGCAACGGAAATATCCATTTTATGCAACATATCCAAGAGCAAGCTTCATAAATATCTCACGAGTTTTACAAGAGCAGGATTTCTTCAAAAAAACCAAGATCTCAAGTATTTGTTAGGTACGGAGTTAATTCTTCTTGGGCTCAAAGCATCTGAACAACTTGATATCCAAGATATTTGTCTCCCTTATATAACTAAGCTTAGAGAAGTGCTAAATGAGACCGTCGCGCTTGCTATTTGGGGAGAAAGTGGTCCCTTCTTTATCAGATGGGAACAAAGTAACCGAGCCATAAATTTAGGAATCAAAGCTGGTTCTCGGGTGAGCGTGACTGAAAGTGCTCCCGGTAGATTATTTAGCGCTTATTTGCCAAAAGATAAAACACACTCGCTAATATTAAGTGAGCTAAAAACAGATCAAATACAAGATCTGTTACTTAAGGAGCTAGAGGAGGTTAAACGCAAGGGTTTTGCCTTAACCTCTGGAACCCTAGTGGCAGGAATCACGGCTGTTAGCTGCCCGGTATTTGATCTGAATGGATCTATCATAGCCGCATTGACGGTGGTCTCGATGAATGATGTTCTTGATACATCCGAACATTCCGATTTCATCATGAAATTAAAGCACACAGCTTTTGAACTGTCACAAGCACTAGGATTTAAACCTTAACTCCCCATACATGAGCAAGAGGCTGAAGACGTTCCTATTCGAACGATCGATCCCAGCTTCTTTTTTGTATACTGGCTACTGCAAAGGCTGAAGCCGTCACTGCAGATAATGCTAAGGGATGCACTCACGAAAATCCGTTTGTTTTATAATTTTCTTCGCTCTTACTATTTTTATGTATTATTAGCAAGGATGAAATCCTGCGAATAAGCGAGTATTCGTGAGAAAACTGAATCGGACTGAGGGAGATGAATAGGTTATAGTTAATCCAGAACAGTGATATCTACGGCTTCTTGTGTCACAAACAAGTATTTCATTTTAATGTTTATTTTATCACTTCACTCAAATACCCCTTAAATTCCCCCTACTAATTGTCAGATGACAGTCTGAATCGCACACATCACTGCTTACGAACATACGGGTTAATGACTTTATCGGCTGAATCCGATTCCCAACTTTTTTCTTTACTTTTCTTGCTAAACTCCCGTTAACGGAGAAAAGGCAACCGATCACTAGGTCGGCTGCCTTCTCGTGTTATTATTGTGCTAACGTTCTGCATTTAGTTCAATCTAATCTTTGAGCAGGTAATTTTCACACAATTTAAGCCGGTCGCGGATCGCTTTCATGATAGCTGGAGCGCCGGCGGTGTCACTGTGTACGCAGACCGTCCCGATGTCTGCATAGTCCGCATTCTCTAGTAGCTCAGCTACGCGCGAGGCGATGTCCACAGGTGAACCAATCTCATCGAGTGTCCAACCGAACATCTTCACCTTGCCATCTGAGTACGGTCGATCGGCGAAGTATTCATGAATGACCTGAATGCCGAGGCGCACCGCACTCACTGAAGTATTGCAACCTGGCAGGGTAAATACGCTGAGCGAAGGGTCAAAGGCGTACACGGCTTCAGTGAATGCGTCGGAAAGCGCCAGATCGTCGGATGCCATCATATAAAGGGCTCCGTGAAGCTTTACGTGTGCCATAGTCATTTTTTCCGCACGAAGAAATGCGTCGAGCGCCCCAAGCTGATACAACGAAAGATCATACACTTCATTCGGCGACATTTGAATATACCTACGACCAAAGCCTTCACGATCTGGCAGTCCGATGTGGGCGCCTACGCGAACACCATACTTTTTAGCGAGTGCCACCGTCTCCCGTATGATACGAGGATCCCCACCGTGAAAGCCGCAGGCAATGTTGGCAGAAGTGATCAGCGGCATCATCTCTTCGTCTGCCCCATACCTGTAGACGCCAAAGCTTTCCCCCATATCACAATTTAGATCTATTGCATTTCTCACAGCCCTGGTTCTCTCCTTGGGGATGCATGCTGTTCGTAATCGTAAGCGAACCGCAAGAGATCCGCTTCTGCAAACGGCTTACCGACTAATTCAAAGCCTACGGGGAGATGACCGGCGAAGCCTGAGGGAATCGACATAGCCGGAAGGCCAGATTGTGAAGCGATGACCGTATTAGTAGGGAACGTTAGACAACTCCACTTCTGAGCGTACAACTCCTCGCGCTTCGGAGGCAGTACTTGAACAGTCGGATAGAGCAGAAAGTCTACTTCATTGTCCAGCATAAGGTGAACGACGGTGCGACGGAATTCCTCTTGACGTATCCGGTAGCGGTAATAGTTCTCGTCACTCTCCGGCTCATCTGGTCCGGCGTTAATGTCGTGGAACAAGTCGTTCATTGGGTGAAACGCTTTAGCATCGTATATTTCCTTGTAGCTCTTGAGTGGAACGCTTGGACGCTTCTGCAAGAAGTTGTTGATGTCTTTTTTCGACTGCAAGGTGTATAGTGATGTTTCGGTAATCCATTGGTCAATATCAGGGATTTCGAGCTCTTCCACGACCTCGACGCCTTGCTCCTTCAACCAGGTAATAGTCGATCGAATCCGGTCGTTCACAGGAGCACAGTCCATATCACTGTCTGGACCGAATGCACTAGATAGGACGCCTACTCGGTACTTCTTCATGCTTGCGCCTTCGAGCATGGCCTCGTAATGCCCCGCATGCGCGGTTTGAGCGGTAGCAGCCGTAAACACATCGTTCCGATCAAAGCCGACGAGGACGTCCATTAACTTCGCGGAGTCTTGAACCGTACGCGTAATCGGACCGGCCGTGTCTTGGTAATGCACAAGCGGAGAAAACCCGTTCCGACTGATCAAACCTGTCGTGACGCGAAGGCCGAACAAGTTATTGAAGGAAGACGGTAACCGAATCGAGCCACCCGTATCTTCACCAACGCCGATCAAGCCGAAATTAGCGGCGATACCGGCGCTTGTACCCGCGCTTGAACCGCCGGATTCGCATTCCAGATCGTACGGGTTTTTCGTGTGATCCGTCATGGACGAAAAGGAGAACCACCCTGCCGCGAAATCACACATACTCGTCTTCGCAAGGATTATCGCCCCGGCTTGGCGGAGTCGCTTGATAAGCGATGCGTCTTGTTCTGGTACGTAATCCGCGAACGCTATAGAACCAAATGTTGTGCGGATGCCAGCGGTCTCGGCTTGGTCTTTCACCAACACAGGCACCCCGTGCAGCGGGCCTTTGAACTCGCCCGTTTCGGCAAAATAAGTATCCAGCGCCTTCGCTTCCTCCATCGCGGAGGGATTGACAGTAACAATTGCTTGTATGCTAGGTCCCTGATTATTATAAGACTCGATTCTATCTAGATACCAACCTACCAAATTTGCTCCGGTAACGGTCTTTGCCTTCAAAGATTCGTGGAACGACTCCACAGTAGCTTCCATATATGTAAAAGTACTCATATAATCAACTCCTTTTTCTGTCTGAGCAAATATGCTACAATGTCAACAATGAATCTCCTTGCCTTGGTCGTAGAGACGCGTTGGCAGACGCTTCTCTCGCTACTGGTTCCGTTACTATTTTGATGTTACCGTTTTGGGAGCAACGACGGATGACTTCTTAGAAATCATCCAATAAACAATAGCAGATATGATTATCCCACAAATCGCAGTGGACACACTAGGGAACCGATAGTTGGCGAAAAGTGCGGCAGCTGAACCGATTCCCCAAGCAATGAAAGGCTGGTACCGAATATTGCCGTCGATGGCAGTCGACGTCTTGCGCGTTACCAACTGGTCTATAATGATAATCGTACCGATCGGCGGCACGATCACGCCAAGGAGATTCAGCCAGTTAATGAAATAGCCCCAAATGCCAAGCGCCGCAACCAGAATTCCAATAATGCCGAGTATGATAGTCATCGTGCGCATCTTGGTCCCAGTAATGTGCGACCAACCGACGGCTCCATTGTACAAGCAGTGTGAGCAGACCGTACCTAGATTAACGAAGAGAAAAAGCACAGCAATCCAAGTTAAAAAGCCGCCTTTTGCAACGATGACACCGAATACGTCACCCGAGCCGCTTAATGTCGCTGCGGCGATTACACCTCCGACGATCATTGCTATCAGATTTGAAATGGGGAATGCAGCAAAGGTCGCGATTAAAGCGTGATTGCGATTTTTCGCCCAACGAGTAAAATCAGACGTCATCGTTCCCGAGTCGGCGAACAATGCGAATACTAGCGTGACACCGACCCAGAACGCCAATGGGGAGTCAGGATTACCAGCATAGCTCATAACTGCATGGCCGTTCCCAACAGCCTCTATTGCTGAGTACAATCCTAATATGAGAAACAATGGTACTGATATAATTCCAATAATAGACAATGCCTTAATACCCAACAGAGTCAGCAGCAAATACAAAATGCCCGCTATCACCACGATGAGCACTTGATTCACGCCAAATGCACTGCCCATGCTAACGCCGGTCAATCCCGTCTGCACGGCAAACCACCCTATGACGAGCGTAGACAAAAGTGCGGAAGAAACCATGTATCCTTTTCGTCCGAACGTCTTTGAAGCTTGAAGGGAGAAATTATACCCGTCTTTTGCCCCAAGCATACTTAGAAGCCCCACATAAGCGAAAAGCAACCCATTACCAAGAACCATTGCAAGAATGCCGCGCAAGAAGCCCAACCCATGCACGAGCGTGGCGCCGGTAACAGCACCGGTAATGATCATTGGAAATCCGACCCACACGGACATAACCGATAACAAGGACTTTCGTTTATCCGCTGGAACGGCTGAATGTTCGTACTCGCTCTCAAAAAGCTCATTATCAACTGATGCCTGACTCATCTGAATACACCTCCGTTAATTTTCAACTCCATTTTCCCTTGTTGCCCTAATCACACAACAACTCATGGCATGGCATTCACCTCTTTACTTAGTTTACTAATTATCGGATAGAGCCTTTGAAACCACATCACAAGTATAATTCAGGTGGTCGGCGATCTTCTCGAGAAGCAAGGTGAGGTTACGCTGCCGAATCAAATCCAAAATCTCGCGGTGTTGAATATGCGCTTCTTGGAAATCGTCCACCGACGACGAATAGATTGTCATGTAAGGTTCCACCTTATCCCACACATTCTTGATTAGGTCGAGCACATGGGAGGATTTGGAACATTCGTAAAAACGTAAGTGAAAGAGCTTATTCAACTTCCTCCATTCTGTTACGTCCATGTTCGGGTTGGCCATCGATTCCAAAATGTCTTCCAAAACTCCCAAGTCTTCATGTGTTACCTGTTCAAGGGACCACTCCGCTGCGAGCATCTCAAGGTGCTTGCGAATGGTGAACATTTGCTTCACTTCCTCAACCGACAGTTTGTTGACGGTAACGGCTCGCCTTTCGAATGTAATAAAACCTTCCGCCTGCAACATACGCAGCGCTTCTCTCACCGGCATCGTGCTGACGCCAAACAACTCTGCTAAAGTGCGGATTGAAATTTTCTTCCCAGGCGGGATCACTCCAAGGGTTATGCGCTCTCTCAAGCGGTCATACACTTCGTTATTCACTGATAGCACTTTAATTAAGTCACTCATTCTTTTCGCCTCCGCGATATGTGATATGTGATCACACTTAATTGATAATGTTATTATGACAAGGCAAAGTCGATACGTCAATACTTTTTGACAGAAGATATATTCCCTCCCTTATACCAATAAATAATTCTTCATGTTGCTGAACAATGCTGCCCATTAGCGGAGTGAAGGGCTGTCACGCAGCAGCCCTTCACATGTTTAACTATCGTTTTCCGTTTAGCGGACAAAGGGCCGCCATTAATGTGCCGAGGAGCAGGCTTTTCAGCATGAACCTTACATTCAAGCAAATAGAAATACCCCCACAGATCAATCCTGTGGGGGTATTTCTATTCCTATCTCAATCCTTATCTCAACGTTTTTAATGCGCCGCTCCAAGCAATCACTTGATCGAGCATCGCATTCACGTTAGCTTGGTGAAGATCAGCTGGCTTGAAAACGGAGAAGTTTTCGAAATCTGTAAATAAGGAGAAGGTAGGATGAACTCGAACGTCCGCCACCAAAAGCTCACCTAGAATCCCTCGCAGATGTTCAGCAGCACGAGCCCCGCCTGTTGAGCCATAGCTCACGATGCCAGCAGCTTTGTTGTTCCAAGGTTCACGCGCCGAGTCCAAGGCATTTTTCAAAGCTCCTGTAATGCTGTGATTATATTCTTGGACAATGAATACGAATCCGTCCAAGCTTTCAATTTTCGCATTCCACGCCGCGATTCCTGGTTCTTGCCCCGTACCTTCGCCAACGAAAGGCAGTTTAAACTCCGCAATATCAACTATTTCGTACTCGGCATCCCCGCGTTCGTCAGCAATTTGCTTAACCCATTCGCCTACTTGCGGGCTAACGCGCCCTTGACGGGTGCTGCCAAGAATAATACCAATTTTCTGCTTCTCGTTTGCCATTATTCTTACCTCCTAAAATAAAGTAAACAACTTACTTAATTTCACTTCATAAGTATAACGATTTGAAGTGATCGCTGGAAGTAGACACTTTAAAGGTACCAGGTATACACGAGGAAACCTTCATGCATGGCATGTTCAAATGAACTTACTGGCTGCCCACCACTAAAACTGAAAGCTAAGTGTGCTTCCGCTGCCATGCTCAATCGTGTCGAACAGCACGCGAATATCACCGCCAGCGCTTGCGCTACCCAGCGCTATGAGCAATGGCACGAAGTGCTCTGCACGCGGTACGGCCAATGCCGCATAGGGGGCTATTTTGTCATACTGGCTCAAGGACGCGATATCTCTGGCAAGCACTTTGTCTATGAGCCAATTTTTGAATTGCACGGCCCATTCGCGAGAAGGTGCATGCTTGTCTCGGTCGAATTCACTAAAATTATGGCTAACAAAACCGCTGCCAATCACGAGGATTCCCTCCTTATCCAACCCCTGCAAGGCTTCGCCAATAGCAATTTGCTCCCTTGCCGGCAAAAATGGGTTGACCGATACAGGAACGATAGGAATATCGGCTTCCGGATAAGCATGCATCATGATGGGAAACACGCCATGATCCAGTCCGCGGTATTTCCGCCGGAAGGGGATATTATGCTGGCGTAGTCGTTCTTCCACGATGGAGGCAACAATCGTTGAGCCTCTAGCTGGATATTGGACTTGATAGAAGGGCTCTGGAAACCCATAATAATCATAAACCATGTCATGAACATCGTCGGTTGCAGCAATCGTTGTGATGTCGCTTTCAAAATGCGCTGAAAAAATGACGATTGCTTTGGGGCGATTTTCTTTGCCGAAGCGGTTTAAAAACACTGTAAAATCGGATTCTTCAAATATGGTAAACGGCGAACCATGCGCCAAAAAAACGGGCGAAAGCATACGTTAGTCTAACCTCCTTCCTATCGTAAAAGATTAAAAGCGGCCTATCGCAACAAATACGGCTAACGCTATCAATATGATATTCATGCCGATTCCCTGGTATTCTTTTCGCTTCGCGTGAAATACAGCCGCCAGAAGCATAACCACTGCAAGAGCAACCGCTGCAATTGGCGTTAGGGACGGTAGAATACCTGTCGCATAAGGAAGGATTTAGCCTAATCCGCCAAGCAGTTCCGATACCCCAATAAAAGTAACGAGTCCTTTTGATGAATCTTTTACCCAAGGCAATGTCGCTTTTGCTTTTTCATACTGAAAAGCTTTCATCAAACCGGCCGTAATAAACATCAATGCTAATAGTCCTTGAATGATCCATAAGGCGATATTCATAGTGTAAGTCCTCCTTGAGTTTTGCTTATTTATAGAGTTATAATAATGCCAAGGATCAGTCATCGGAAGTAGGCACTTCAAATAAACATAGTATACAAAAAGATACCTTAGGGTTTTCTTGCATTTTAGGAGGAATTCGAATGCCAGATGGTTGTAAAGTTGAAACTGCATTAGAGATTCTCGTTGGGAAATGGAAGCCTGTGATTCTATTTCATCTTTTTGCAAATGGGACCATGAGATTTAGTGAACTTCAAAAAAAGATGCCGGAAATAACCAAAAAAATGCTAACTTCCCAACTAAGAGAGTTAGCATATCATGATATCGTTCATCGCGAGGTGTATCTTCAAATCCCCCCAAAAGTCGAATATTCGATTACGGAATACGGCAAAAAAATGACGCCTTTATTACAGGCCATGAATGATTGGGGAATGGCTCATGTGGAGCATTTGAACGAGTTATATGGCGAAGGTAGATCCGCGGAGTCCTTGGAAATAAACGATGAGCTTGCAGGGAAGTAGATAACATGAGTTACCCCACTACGTATTACCCTTGCCACTCTCAGGAGCCGCTAAATCATATCCACTAATTGATAATTCCGTGTGAAACTATCTCCACTTTCATAGATACTTGAAAATTCACCTTCGGGTAGTCCGTCTCCCAGTCCATCTTTTTCCACTCATTTGGATAAAAAGCCATCACATCCCGCGCTATGCCCAAGGCGTCTGAATGTGCACGCTGAATCAGCTTGCAAATCTCATTGCCTTCATCCGTCAGCAGCTCGGAGAATCGCTTATTTAATTGTTCCAACTGCTGCTTCCCGGATAGATCATATTTGGCAATTTCAATGACGGAGCCTTTCATGCTCAAGTCTATTTGCACCTGAACCTGCCCCTCCGCGTCAATCCACACATGCTTATTGCGCTTTAAATTGGAGATATTTAATGATAAATAGTCGGAGGGGTCATTTTGGTCAGACTCCTCCTTGATATTCCGGGTGATGACGCAGAGATTGGCTTTATTCCCATTCATTAAAAGGATAAGTGTCGATTGCTCAGGCGTTAACGAGTACCCCGTAAATTTGCGCTCATGCAACAAGGCTAAACCATCCACAACCGCTTTATCCGATTCTTTCCTGAGCAGTGGAATAACCGGATCGCGCCCCAAATCGTGCAAAGAAGGATAAAGTGAGTGTAAGGTTATGGCAGGTAGCACGGTTTCATATCGCGCGCTTTGAATAATTTTGCGCAAATATTCCCCTGCTGTAGCAGACCCGATACGATCAAGGCGAATCAAGTCCCCAGCATTCCCACGAACGATGGCCACTTTGGCCAGCATCGGATCGTTAGCATTACGAAACGTAGAGTCGAGGATATCCGCTAAATCTTTTTGCGCCAGCTTCTCGCCGATCAACATGACTTGATTTTTGGATGTACCGATCGGGCCTGCGATTTGTAGCCCGATTTTTTTATATAACGATTCTTGCAGCGTAGATCCTGATGCCGATAACACCTCATGCACCGGTGATGTCCTTTCCTTCCCGCCGGGGGATTGAATGGTTACGGTAGTGACGATATCATTTCTATCATTCACATCAATAGACGTTGCGTAGATTAATTGCAGGTTTTTGAGCTCATTATGATAGTTGCATCCTGACAGCAACAGCGCCAGCAGACTCCCGAGTACAAGACTCCTCATGCCGGTAATTGCCCCCTTTTTCCCATTATCCATGCTAAAACTAAGAGCACAATCGGAATCCCGAGAATGATAAAGCCTTCAACCTTCGTGATTTGCTCTAGAAATTGGACTCTTGCCTCCGATCTCCAAAACATACCAGTTAAACAGACAAAAGGGACCAAATAATAAACGACTTTCTTATGCTCATTCCCATGAAACAGATAGCCCAAACCCTTCCCAGCACAATAGATGTAACTAATCAGAGTAGCCGTCACTTTCACCAGCCAGATGGAAAGAAAGAGCAGATCGAGTCGTTCCAAAAATGGCAGGGAAATGCCGTTTAAATAATACGGTACAGGCTGCGGAATGAAGCTAAGCGACTCGGGACTGAAATTCAGAAAGCAAATGAGGACGACGATCATAAAAAATAGCGTTGCTAATCCATTTGCCCACAGGATGGGAGCCATTAAGTTCTTTCCTTGCGCTCGGATATCGGAATTCAGCACTAAAAACACTTCAAAACCTAGAAAAGAAAGGACAGAGCTTTTGACCCCCATCATAATCCCGTGCACCCCTTCTTGCCCGATAGGCAGCAAAAAGCGGTAATCCATCGTACGAAAGCTTGTCAGCATGATCGCCAGCATAATAATGATTAATAGGGAAATCATCGCATGGTAACGAGCAATAATCCGAACATTCTCTTTAGCTAGGTACATACAAACCAAACAATTCGCCACGATGATGAGCCATGGATTAGAAAAGGGCAGTATCCATAACTCGACGAACGTCATTTCCAGCAAAAGAATCAGGCAGGTTGTAAAGGTAAAATGAGCAATGAAAATCGTAGAGATCATATTTCCGAGCCACTTCCCAACGATGAGAGGTGCTAATTCATAGAGGTTTTGTCCGGGAAACCTTTTACACAAGAGGACGTAACCAAATAATAGGAGCTGCACGCTCCCTCCAGCCAAAAGGATGGATATCCATCCATCCGCACCAGCTGCTTTATGCAAATCATAAGGGAAAGACAATACACCGATACCGATCTGTGTTTGCAGAATGAATGCAAATAATTGAACCCGTGTCATGATGCCCTCCTATCAGATGCTTTCCCGCCGAAGATTCTTCGGGGCAGTTGCACAAGCGTTGTCAAAATACGCCTTGGATTAAAGGGCATAAACGGATAAAAGTAGGGCACGCCGAACGTTTCAAGCTTACTTAAATGCATGAATAACAAGCTGAAGCTAAAGGATATCCCCACAAAACCTAGCAGCGAGGATGCGATCATAATCGGGAATGAGATGAGCCGAATCGCCAGGCGCATTTCATGAGAGGGTACGCTGAAGGAAGCCACGGCTGTCAGAGAAATGACAACGATCATGGTCGTGGAAACGAGATTCGCATTGACGACTTCACTCCCAATAACAAGTCCTCCAACAATCGACAGTGTTGACGCAATCGATTTAGGCAGTCTGATCGCAGCTTCTCTAAGTAGCTCTAGCACGGTAATCATAAACAAAGCTTCCATAAGGGGATTGAAAGGGATATTTTCCAATGAGGCTTTCAAGGAAAACACCAAATCAATTGGCAGGATATCAAAATGATTCGACACAATGGATATGTATACCGAAGGAAGTGCGATGCCGATCATGACGCTGATTAACCGGAGAAATCGGAAGAAAGTCCCGTTCCACCACCTAACATTGAAGTCATCCGCCGCTTGGAAAAACATAAAGAACGTGACAGGCAGAATCGTTGCGTACGAGCTTCCGTCCACCAGCAGTGCCACTCGTCCTTCCATTAAATGCGACACTGTACTGTCGGGCCTTTCGGTAAAAAGCATTTGAGGAAATAGCGATAAATGGCTGCCTTCTAACCGATTTGTGATTTGACCCGGGGATTTAATGAATGTAGCCTGATTCGTGAGTAAATTAGCGATAATTTCGTCAACGACGTTCATATCGGCAACATCACACATGTATAACAGCTTTACGTTCGTCGGGCTTTCAGACCCTAGCGTGAAATGCCGTTCAACCAGGTTCGCATTCTTCAAGCGTTGGTGGATTAATTGCGCGTTGACGGAAACGTCATCCACAAAACCGACATGCGATCCGCGAATCGTTTGCTCATTTTGCGGTTCTCCCACGCTATGTGCAACCCTTGCTGTTGCATCTACCATGACAATATCTGTTCTTTGATGAATCAGTATGGCACATCTGCCCTGAAGCATCCCATCCGCCGCAGACTTCAAATCGGTAACAATCTCTATATCCATAATGGGAAGAATATCTTCAAGACGGCCTTCCCCAGCTTGGAGCAACGGTCCTAGAATATCGGATTTCAGCTTATCTTTATCCGTTACCGTAGTCAGATAGAGAAGGCTCCCCTTTAAGCCATGCAAGTTAAATTCCCTGGATCGCACATCGTCGGAAGAATGGAAGCACTGGAAAAGCTTACGTACATTCGTCTCGATCTCGTCTGAGATTTGAAATAAATCATCCTGAATTTCCATTCCGTCCCCTCCGTCCGACCCCATTTCCGTTAGTATTTGCTAATTCCTTTGAATTATCCAAATACATCCAATCCCTATCAATAAGAAAACCGCGTAAGCATAATGCTTACACGGTTCTTCCAAGTCTATTAAATAGCTCCAGTCGGCTGCCTTAACATGCCAGGCATTAGCCCAAATCAGGTGTATCCGTCAGTTCAATAACGGCATCCTCAAGGTGATGCAGCTCCAATACGATGATCTCGTTACGCCCAGTTCTCAATAAAGGAGCTGGCAAATACAGCGTATTTTGGGGTCCTTTTTCCCAGAATCGGCCGAGGTTGAAGCCGTTGAACCACACGACACCTTTTGACCAACCTGCTAACCTGACAAACGTATCTCCTGCATCATCTACGTTAAATTCCCCACGATAAAAGGTCGGACGATCTTCTTTATCTGACCCCGCACGCCCGAACGGAATCACAGCTAGATTGTCTAGTGAGAGTGGATGCATCGTCCAATCAAACAAAAACTGATTGTTCATACGCACGCCCTCTGTGATACCTTTACAATCCCGAAGTCTGGGACCATAGTTGACGCGTCCCATGTTCTCAACTAGGATATCCAGCCTAGCTCCCCCAGCAGGAATGTCCATCTGGAGTGGACGCGCATCCCATCGTTCTACCGTGCCTTGATACACACCATCCAAGAATACTTGCGCACGATCGTGTACGTCCTGAATGTGCAGTTTTTCACCAACACGTGGTCCTGACACCCTCGTCGAATAGACGATGAAGCCATAATCTTGCCCCAGCTGTTCCATATTTACCGGATCAGTACGCTCGACTGGTTTAGTCAGATAAGACAAAGATTCCAACAGATCAGCCTTTTCAGTTAAGGCGATTTGACCATAACTTTTCTTCTGAATAGGCTCAGGCAGCGCTGGAAGCTCCTCTTCCGGTTTTCCCAAATGGTTGGCTATCACCTTACGAACCGCACTGTATTTCTCCGTCACATCGCCGCATTCCGACAAGGGTGAATCGTAGTCGTAGCTGGTAATCGTCGCTTCATACTTCTCTTGGTAATTCGCTCCGTTATAGAATCCGAAGTTCGTTCCACCGTGGAACATATAGAAATTCACCGAAGCACCCGCGCGCAGCATCCGATCGAATACATCCGCTACATCTCCAGCATCACGCGTATGATGCGGCTTCAGCCAGTGATCGAACCACCCGTTCCAGTACTCCATGCAGAAAAGCGGCTCATCCTCCCGATATTGGCGGAATTTCTCAAAAGCCGTCTCCGGCTGTGAGCCGAAATTGACGGTAGCAAGCGTTCCTGGCACCGTGCCGCCTTGCAGCATGCCATCCTCAGGACCGTCTGAGGTAAACAGATGCACATCCACACCTCGGCTGATTAAACCATCCCGTAAATACGTTAAATACGCGGTATCGTTCCCGTAGCTGCCATATTCATTCTCGATTTGCATCGCGAGAATCGGCCCGCCATTCGTACTCAGCAGCGGCTTCAAACGAGGAATCAATTCGTCGTAGTAACGATCAACTTTTTGCAAATACATAGCGTCCATACAACGCAATTTCATTGAGGGATATTGAAGCAGCCACGCCGGCAATCCACCAAACTCCCACTCCGCACAAATGTAAGGACTAGGCCGCACAATCACATGGAGACCGAGGTACCCTGCCAGTTGTACGAATTTCTCTACGTCCGCGAGGCCGCTGAAATTGAATTCGCCTTCCTTCGGTTCATGCAAATTCCAAGGTAAATACGTCTCTACCGTGTTAAAACCGCAGGCTTTCAGCTTCAACAACCGGTCTTCCCAATATTCAGGAACCACGCGAAAATAATGGATGGATCCTGACAAGAGTTGGATTGGCTCCCCATCTAGTAGAAATTGCTTGTTTCCTGCTGCTAAAATAGCCACGATCATCCCTCCGAATTATGCGTATAAGTAAGTCTTTCTTTTCCTCTCATCATCGCTGATTCATGCCATTCTACTCAATCTCCAAATAGCGCATGTTCTATACCAAATGTGCCAAAGGATGCTATGATAGAGGCAACGAAATCACCGATCGAACGCAAACTGGAGGCATGCCTTGTGGAGGATCTGTATAGGGATATTTACCGTTTTCCAAATATGATTCAGACGCTGCAGGTTGTCGGTTGTCACTTTGGGCTGCAGCCCCCAGGGTGGGCCTATCCGAGGCATCATCATCATTTATTTGAGCTGCTATACTGCTTGGAGGGTGAAGTTCTGCACGACATACATCGTGATTCCGTCCTAATGTCCGAAGGCGACTGGCTCCTCATCAAGTCCGGCGTCCGGCACCAATCCGCCAATCCTTCTGCCGTTAACTATGGCTACTTTAATGTTCACTTTGATCTCGATGATACCGAGATTCGCAGTCTGCTAGCGGCAACCCCCTATCAGCTTATCAGGCAAAAGGAAGCCTCCACGAGCAAGCTTCGCTACTACGTTGGTAAATTAGAGGCCGTTGTGCATCGCAGCCGCCTGTTAGAACATGGAGCTGAGCAGGACCAGACGCCACAGCTGCTATTCGAAGATAAACTGCTGCTGCAATCCTACACGCTGCTCATTATTCATGATGTACTTGCCTTGCTACGGAATCAGAGCACGGGAAAGAGTGGGGATGCGAGTGCCGCGAGCCGAGATAGTGCGAGAGCAGAGGGGACAACGAGCCGAGATGCGTCGTTGTTCTCGACCGATGTCGCGCATGCGATCGAGGAGAAGCTAACTCTTGGTCTCGGCGAGGAGGCCTCTGTCGCAGGGATCGCGAAAGAGCTGAACATGAGCCGAAGCCAGTGCAGCAAACTGTTCTCCAAGGTGTACGGCCTATCACCGCGCCAGTATGTCAGCCAGATGAAGCTAAAGCAGGCCAAAGAACTTCTCGTCACGACGCACATGTCGATGACAGACATTGCCGATAAGCTTGGCTTTCAATCAGCCAGCCACTTCTCACGGCAATTTCGTCGCTGGACCGGCCAATCGCCAAGTGAGTTCCGACCGAAACACCATTCCGTACAATAGTAAAATGGAACATATAAAGGCCAGTGAGAGAACGAGATACCGTTCCTTCAGCTGGCCTTTCTTTGATGTATGGTTTATGTATGTAATTTGCTCGTTACTCGCTAATCCGCACCTCAATACCAAGCCCCTCGATGGTATCCACCCATTCCTTCGGGCAACCGGGATCCGTGATCAGCATGGAGATTTCCTCCAGCTTGGCAACTCTAGCAAACGTAGATAGACCGAATTTGCTATGATCTGCAATCAGAATGGATTCTTCGGCCCGCTGCATCATTTTCCGCGAAATAACCGCCTCTGCCAAATGAAAGTCAGTAATGCCATCCGTTAATGAGATACCACCAGCCGAAATAAACGCTTTGTTCACTTTAAATTGATCGAGCAACTGATCTGCCAGGGTGCCTGTCACGGCCCGACACTCTTGGCTGACTTCACCACCGGCAAAAATAATGCGTCCCCGGAACGTTTCCATCGCCAGATTGAGAATCGGGATAGAGTTTGTAATTAACGTAACATTCGTTTTGTCCTTCAAAAAGGGGACGATTTCAATCGTCGTTGTACCGTTATCCAGCATGATGGTTTCGCCATCCTGAACAAAGGAGGCAGCCAGTTTACCAATAGCCGCTTTTTCTGGCCTCATCATTTGCACGCGGTTTAGAAAGGGAGGTTCGACCAGTTCCATGCGCATTTTGACTGCGCCCCCATATACCTTACGCAGCTTGCCTTCTTTCTCCAACCGATCCAAGTCCCGACGCACCGTTTCCGTCGAAACATTAAGCAGCTCAGATAGGTGGTGCACCTGTACTTTTCCTTCCATTTCCAGATGATTCAGAATTGTCATCCTGCGATCTTCATAGGTTAATGACATAATGGCCTCCTAACATGACCGATAATTGATATATGATGTTGTTTTATGTTGTTTTCATAAGTGTAGGGGTTGGTGCTAGGTGTGTCAATCAGGGGAGCCTCACCGAAAATTGTTCGTTGACAGCTTTGTATAAACGGTTATACAATTGTCAGCAAACAACAACATTTATATTAAAAACAACAAGATTCCACATCCAATACATACAGGGGGCCATAATCATGCTCAAGCCGCAACCGCTGACTTTTCGCGAGGATCGCACTTTTACGATCACACAATTTACGGATTTACACTGGATCGATGGCAGAAGCGAGGATCAACAAACCCTCCGCCTGATGGAAGAAGTGCTTGATGCGGAGCAACCTGATCTCGTCGTTTTTACCGGTGATGTCATCTATACAGGACCTGTTTCGGAAGGTGAACAGCACTGTGATCAGCCCCTCCAAGCGTTCCGCGATGCTGTCCAAGCTGCCGAAGTCCGACGCATTCCATGGGCTGTGGTATTCGGTAATCATGACACCGAAACCTTAATCACAAGAGAAGAGCTCATGAACCATGTACTTGAGTATCCCTACAATGTGACACAGCCTGGTCCTGAAGACATTAGCGGAGTTGGCAATTATCGTTTACCTCTCTATGGAGGTGATGGGCGACCCGTAGCGAACTTATACTTTTTCGACTCAGGCAGTCATTCGACAGTCCCACAGATTCAAGGCTATGACTGGATTCGCAGCGATCAGATCAACTGGTATACGGAGCAATCCCGCCATGTCCGTCTCAGCCAGGGAGCCAGCAATGAGCAAGCTGCTCTGCCTGCACTCGCTTTTTTCCATATCCCGCTCCCGGAATATCAGCAAGTGTGGGATCGCGCAACATGCTATGGTAACAAGCACGAAAATGTTTGCTGTGCTCGCGTAAATTCAGGTTTATTCGCATCTATGGTTGAAATGGGCGATGTCGCAGGAACCTTCTGCGGCCATGATCACATCAACGATTACTGGGGCGAGCTTCACGGGATTCGTCTCTGTTATGGCAGAGCGACTGGCTACAATACGTATGGCAAAGAAGGCTTTCCACGTGGCGCCCGCATGATTCGACTGCACGAAGGTGAACGCAAGTTCGAAACCTGGCTTCGCCTCGCTGACGGCACCGTCATCCGTGATCAACCCGAACACTCGCCTACGCTGTAACCTAACCTACGTTTGGAGCTGATCACTTGTTTACTGTGTCGATTTTACTCGTTGTTGCCTCAGGTCTTGCTCACGCCATCTGGAGCTTGTTTACCAAGAGCAGCCTGAACAAAAGCGTCTTCCTGTGGTCCATTATCATGGTGACTACCGTTATCCTACTTCCTTATTTGATCAGAGAATTATGGTTCAATCCCTTATCCTTATCTGCTTACGGACTACTCCTGCTATCCGCCTGTTTGCAGGCGATTTATGCACTATTGCTAGCGCGCACCTACAATATGGGGGATCTATCGCAGATCTATCCCATTATGAGAGGCACCAACACTTTATTCATCCCAATTGTCGGTGTCATGTTTCTACGCGAATCCCTATCCCTACTTGGATGGTTAGGTCTGCTCTGTATGGTGATTAGCTTCGTTTCGCTCAGCGGTATCTTCACAAAATTGCGATCTTCTGGACAGGCGTCTGTAAAATCTATTAAACCCTTTCTAATGGCTCTAAGTGTGGGCCTGTGCACGACTTGCTACGTACTTGTCGATAAACTAAATCTCGCACACATCTCGCCCATCGCCTTATTAGAGGTGACGAATATCGGATTTGTCGCGGGACTCACACCCCTTGTTATCGCTTCACAACAGCTCCGCATGGAGTGGAAATTCAACTTCAAGATGATTGGACTCGGCGCTATTCTCAATCCCGCATCGTACTTGTTATTCCTATTCGCCATGAAATACGCCCCTGTTGCCCATATCTCCCCGCTGCGCGAGATTGGGACTGTTTTCGCAACCATTTTGGGCATCGTTATCCTGAAGGAGAAGCAAGGCACATTACGCATTCTTTGCTCCATTCTCATCTTAATAGGGATTCTAATGATCAGCTTTTGGGGCTAAAAAGAGGAGGAAACCCAATGAGCACTTGTCATCGTGTTATTATTATCGGTTGGGATGGCGCTGGCAATTTTGTCCCGTATGAACAAAAACAAAACCCGACTTCGTCCATAGAGAACAAGTCGGGTTTTGTTTTTAAGCAGCCCTTCATTTTTCATTTTTTGCAATCATGGCAGATACCCACATGATGAACCCTATACCGTTTACCTAACTCTGCCATAAACGAATAGACCGATCCGCTCCAAGCTTGCACCATAACACAATCTCCATCATCCCGAGCTACCTTAACGGAGAATTCGCTGCGAATCTTACACATGCCATTCTGCGTAGCAAGCAGCAACGCTTCTTTCAGCTGGCCGTCACACCACACGATCTCAACCTCAAAGCCGCCCCGGGCACGCAGGCCGCTCACTCTGCCATTACTCCATGCCTTTGGCAATGCGGGAAGTAACAGAATTTCATTCCTGTGTGATTGCAGCAGCATCTCTGCAATGGCCGCAGATCCGCCAAAGTTGCCATCTATTTGGAAAGGTAGATGGTCGCCTAGTAGACTCGTATGCACGGAATGGCCCAACAGTTCCATTACATGGGTATAGGCTTGCTCACCGTCATTCAATCTCGCCCAGAAGTTGATGATCCACGCTCGACTCCACCCCGTGTGGCCACCTCCGTGTGCAAGCCGTTTCTCTAGCGTCCGACGAGCTGCCTCAGCTAACGCTGGTGTATGATGTACGGTAATTTGCTCACCAGGGTAGAGCGCAAACAAGTGTGAAATATGGCGGTGCCCAGGTTCTACTTCCTCATAATCGATGGCCCATTCCATCAGTTGCCCATGTTTGCCGATCGCGGGTTCCGGCAATCGCTTCCTTGCCTGATCTAGCTGTTCAAGGAATAGTTCATCCGTGCCGAGCACCGTCCCTGCTTCGATACAAGCACCGAAAAGGGTATGAATAATCTGCGAATCCATCGACGGCCCAATGCTCAGACGACCTATGTTGCCATTCGGTAATCGATACGTATTCTCCGGCGAAAGAGACGGGACCGTGACTAGATGACCTTGCTCATCTTCCACGAGAAAATCAAGAAAAAACTGCGCAGCCCCCTTCATGATCGGGTATGCTCTTGAACGCAGGAAATCCCTATCTCCGCTGAAACGATAGTGCTCCCACAAATGCAAGGACATCCATGCCCCGCAAATACCTCTTCACCCAAACTCCGCATAATAATATCGCCATTGACTTAATTGCCTAGCCAGCTTATCATAAATGTCAGTGATTACTGACATTTTGATTGAGAGAGGGATACTATGGACGGCAGCAAGATGGGAAGCAGCGATAAACTTCTATTAGCAGCACTCCATTTAATCGCAGAAAAAGGCTACAACGGCGTAACCACACTGGAAATCGCTACCGCGGCAGGCCTCAGCGAGAAGACCTTGTTTCGCCATTTTGGCAGTAAGCAGAAGCTCCTTGAAGCTGCCTTCGACCGTTATCATTATGCAGAAGAAATGAAGAAACTGTTTGCTGAGAAGCTCGTCTGGGATTTGGAGACGGATCTACTTCTTGTTAGCACGACATATCATGAGATTATGAACCGAAATCGGAAAATGATTCAGATCTCCCTCAAAGAAGATGAAGGGCAACTGCCGGGCTTCCGTAATCGTACCCAGAAGCATCCGCAGCAGCTGCTAGAGATTTTAACCAATTATTTCATCGAGATGTCTAAGAAGGGGAAAATCACCACAGCGAATCCCGAGCTTCACGCATTTTCATTCATGATGATGCACTTCGGCGCCTTCATAAACGATCTCGATAGTCAAAAAAGCTATCCTGGCATCACCTTAGCACCATTCGTACAAGAAAGTGTCAAATTATTTGCTAGGGCTTTACAGTCCTAGTTTTTTTCTCACTCACATGTCAGTAAGTACTGACAGTCATTTTATGTAAAGGAAGTGAACCCCCATGACAACCAACGCACCGCTTCAAGTCGGTAACAAACTGATGCGTATTCTCATGTTCACCTTGACCCTCTCCATGATGAGCGGCATCATGTTTAACATCGTTCTTCCGAAGATCAGTGAAGAATTCTCTCTCTCCATTGCCCAAGTGAGCTGGCTCTCTTCGGCTTATATTTTGATCTACGCCATTGGCGCCGTTACATACGGGAAACTTGCTGACCGCTATACGCTGAAAAATTTGGTCACCTTCGGACTCCTCTTATTCGCATTAGGCTCCTTGCTCGGACTTACTTCGCACACCTTCGGCATGGCGCTCGTCGGCCGATGCTTGCAAGCAGCAGGCGCTGCGGTCATCCCCGCGATTGCCATGATCATTCCCCTGCGCTATTTTGCTCCGGAACGGAGAGGTGTGGCCCTCGGCATGACGGCGGTCGGTCTAGCTTTCGGTAATGCGCTTGGTCCCGTTATCGCCGCTTTGATCGTAAGCACACTGCATTGGCGTTGGTTGTTCGCTGTACCTCTAATTATTCTGGTGACCATTCCTTTTTACCGTAAATATTTAGGGAATGAGCCCGCTGGTAGAGCTGGCAAATTCGATTGGCTTGGCGGTGGATTGCTAGCTGTCACTATCGCCTTGCTCCTGCTGAGCGTGACGACTAACATCTGGCTTTTGCTAGGCTCCTTAGTCGCTTTGGGGTTATTCATTGCCCGAATTTGCACCGCGGGAGAGCCCTTTATTGCGCCGAAGCTATTTCAAAATCGAAAATACACACTCGGACTCACCATCTCGTTCCTCGTCAGTGGAACCTGCTGCTCGCTCTATGTGCTCAGCCCGCTTCTGTTAGCTGATGTTCAGCAGCTGCCTTCCGTCTGGATCGGCTTCGCCATGGTGCCTGCCGCTGTTGCTTCTGCGGTGTTCGGACGCAAAGGCGGTAAGCTCGCCGATGCCAAAGGCAACTCCTACGTCGTCTATATCGCTTCCAGCCTATTGCTGGCCTGTTTCATGTTACTGTCGACGTTTACTAGCAGCTCACCGCTGTTCATCGCCGCCTTCCTCCTTCTCGGAAATGTCGGTCAGTCGTTCATCACCATTGCCATCTCCAACTCGGTATCGAGAACGTTGCCTACAGATCAAGTTGGCGTCGGGATGGGCATGGTAGCCATGGCCAATTTCATTGGGCAAGGCATTGCTATCTCCATCTACGGTAAAGTTGTCGATCTGGGATCGGCAGCGATTCCTAACTGGAACCCCTTGTTCAGCAACGTGACTGGCTTTATTTTTAGCAATATGTATGTTGTGTTGGCGGGTTCGCAGCTTGTTATTCTCGTACTCTACTATGTCACTTTTGGTAAACAGATGCAGCGCAAAGGAATAGTGAAGGAAGCTCCAGCGGCTGCTTCGTTATAGCTAGCCCTTAACATACCCAATAACTATTCTACTCGTTTCAATTAAAGTCCATTGGATTCATACGAGCCTCCTCCCTGCACAACAACAAATAAGACCATCCCGAACAATTCAACTTGTTCAGGACGGTCTATTTACCCTATTTACCTTACTGCCTACTCCACGTCACTACCCGCCGAAGCTGTTTCCCGCATCGCGGACAGCGCCTCGTCCAAGGAGTCGCTTTCGCCACTGCCTTGCACCGCGCTCGCCATCTCAGCACTGTACGCCCACCAGCGCACACGCACGTTGCCTTGTTCGCTCGTTTGCTGCACTTTCACGCCGATACGGAATGTGCCCTTCTGAGGATACGCGATCGTTCCGATCTTCACCTCAGGTGCATCCGGCTCAAACTCGCTGCCTTTGAATACTTCCGAGGAGCCGCCATACACGCGATCTCCGCTGGACAAAATATCAGAGAAGGCATCACCGCTCCGCTCTTCCAAGCTCGTAATGATCAACACATTCCCCTCGCCGAGTCCGTGTGCAATCTCACCGGAATAGAAGCTCTTCGTTGCTCGCCCGAAAGGAGACACCGCGATCTTCGTGAATGGATCAATGGTGATATCCACATATCCGCTTACGATGCCTGCAATCCCGCTGCCACCGCCGGCTGGGATACCCAGATCAAAGGACAACTCACTGATCGAGGGATTGTAATTCACGTTCAACTCCGGCTTTTGCCCTGGTGCCAAGGTTTTCACCTTGGACTTCGTTACGAATTGACCGGATGTTTCTTCCCGATATTGACTAGCTTGACCGAGTCGATACATCACGGATGTATTGTAAACATACTCGTGAAATGGCACCTGCTCAACACTTTCAATTACATAGGTAGGTCCAATTTGGACTAAACAAATTTTGGCCAAATAAATACAAGGCTCCGATGGGGCCTCCAACGATGCCTCTAAGGATTGCTTCACGAAATCCGACATCAACCGCGCTTCCACCGCTTCGGTCACAATGCCAATCTCACCAACAGATTGTGCTTGCAGCTCCAGCTGTCTATCATCCAACATCAAAACCGCTGTGCCCGCTTGCACACCGACTGTCGCTTTGACAGAAGCTGTACTATCCGCGCGCAGCAGCACTTTCATTTCGTATTCACTTTCTTGCGCATCCTGTTTCTCTTGGAATACGATCGTTTTCCCGTTAATCGCCTCTACACGATGAGCATCGAGCTCATATTGGAAGGACAATCTGCCTGCTTTCAACGTTTTCTCAAAGCGCAGCTTCATCTCGAACAACTGCCCAGGATTCACATAGCGAGGTGTTGTTTGCAGGACACGAACATGCTTATCTTGGTACAACACAATTGTCTGATCTGTCAAAGTAGCAAGCGGCAGAGAAGCAGGATCTGGCGCATCCTCGCGGATGAACAGACGGTAGCTCTCCAGTACACGATTATAATCATTAATTTCGTCCGAACGGACAGAAGAATTCGCAACGGCGTGAACCGGCTCTTTTTCCTTTTCATCATAGGCAATACACAAGTAGACATTCTTGGCATATTGGTTGTTGCTGAACCCATCCATCATGGACAGCTTCATCGTCATCGGCGATGGCACGACAATTTCTCGGCCTAGGGCATCAATCGCAGCACCCATTTCAACCGACACCGACTTCTCATCCACCGCTACGACCTGCAAGCCCGTAAGTACGCCGGAACCATGCAGCAAACGGTTCATCATTCTGCGTTTGTCGTTGAAATACTTTTGCTCGGACTCGAAATCTCTGACCGTCAGCAGCTTCCCATAGAAATACCGATTGCGTTCAAACGGGTAATAACGTGATTTTTTCATAACGATCCCCTCACCTTCTATGACTCAATTCATTTATTCGATTTCGGAATCTAGTCCCAAGCGTGTATGAATATCCATGCGTTTATCGCGATCCACATCAATCAGCACCGTATTATAAGGCATCGATGACCGCTGATCGAGGGTTAATAAGGTAGGCTCAGACAAGTACGTATTAATACCTAGGTAGGTATGCATATCCGCATACATCCAAGGCTGCAGCACGATCAATTTGCCTTCGGTATACGCTGGCTTCTGATCTTCAATAATGTGCTCAATGATCAAACGCTGTTCGTCCGTACGCACACATTCTGGCTTGAGTAACACACAGAAGGTATAAGGATTATCCCCATATAATTGGCCGAAAAGCTGCCGCAACTCCGACGTCTCTTGCATTTGCTTAAACTGAAAATATTCTAGGATGAACGGCTCTTCGCCCGTGTAAATCTGTAGCATATTCATCAAGCCCTCGCGCGTACCCCGCAATTTGTAAAGCTCCGGCGCACGCTTAATCAGCTCTCTCAGCTTCTTCTCGCCCCAAGCCTCTTGCTCGGTAATCGCGAGCCAACCGCCCAACCATGCCAAGTACGGCCCAGACACCACATCCGGATCAAAATGACCCGAAATCCGATCGATCGTATCCTCCATATCGTCAAAAAACGTACTGAACATCGCAAGAAATCGCTCTAGGAAAGGACTGTGCTCCTCATCTTGCTGATACATCGCTGGTAAATAGGCGATCAAGGAATTACGCGGATAATACACTCTCAGCTTACGAATAAAAGGCGACTTCTGCTCGCTGCCAATCAGCTCGATTTTGAACCACAGATATCGACCCTGCACATTCATTAGGACGCCATCCTTGCGATTCATCAGGAGCGCATCCTTCGGATTAAGAATTGGCTCGGACCACAGATCGCGCGTTGCTCTTAGCTTTTCTTTTACCGAGATATCCGGATCTGTGAAATAACTCGTGAAATTAACGTAATCCCCATCAACCATACCTTCACTTTCATCCGAGGCAAAATAAGAAAACCGAACCTGCGTCTCCTCCGGAATGTCCGCTTCCAGCCGTATCTTGTGCCAAACGGTCTCCGTCTCCGTCGTATCGAGGTCAGCAGAGAAGTACACCGCCTCCGGCAATTGGGTATCCTCAAGCAGCATCGTTCGGGAACGAAGATCTAGCAAGCTAATCTGACCGCTTATTCGATCAAACACATACAGGCGATTGCGTCCATCCTGCACTAATTTATCCGTTCGTCCCCGGAAACCCGTGACCTTATCCAAGGGGTCGCCATTGCCGCGATATTTTAAAATAAACCGCTCCGTCACACCCTCTTGCTGCGCGTAACCGCTATCCCCTATATAGAGATTATGATTCGTATCAATGGAAATTCCGGCAAAACGCCCTTCCTGCTCCAACTGGAAATGAAACGGCTCTCGCCCATCTTCATGGAACACCGTCACCGTCCGAAGCTGGGTATCCAGCAAGGCTATGGTGCCGTCTGTCGCTGCAGTGAAATAGCGCTCCTGCAGCTTCGTAATCGGAATCGCCTCTGTCATACGATGCACTTCATGTTCATACACCCGTATAACCTCGCCGGCCGAGTTCCACTGTATAATGCCAATCCTGCCGTCCTTCGGGACTTCGGGACTTCCATTCATACCAACCGCAATGTCCAAAGGAACCGTTATGTACAGCGTATTCACTGCTTTCAGTTTCGTATTTAACGAGAGCGGGTACAGGCTCAACCCTTCCCATGACTGAATCGCCCACATGGTCTGACCATTAGAGATGGAATAGACGGCTAGTCTTCGCTCCATTTCCTCACCGCTATCCGCAATCACAAGGAGATCCGACATCGAAGCTAACATCGCTTGCGAGCTGAATAATCCATGACCTTGGCGAAACAATAACTCCCTATGGCGGCTTTCATCATCATATATCCACACATTCGCTGACTCATCCAACAAAATCAGCTTCCGCCCAGGTCCCACCGTCATCTCGCAAATCGGAGGAACGCCTTCTAGCTCATCCGTGCGAACGATGCGATGAATGCTGTACTTCTCCGTCTGCTGAATGGAAAAGCCCTGCTCCAGCATATGAATATTAGCATCAAAGCCCTCTTCCCAATCCATTCTCTTGTTTAGTGAAAAAAACGTTGGTCCATCCTGCATCGTTCGTCACCTCGTTTCTGTCATGCTTACATCTACTACTACGCTATTTGTACCGCCGTCCGCAATCATGCCATTCCTCTCCCACGCCGAGTTAAGGAACGTCAGTACGCTAATCGCTGCAAAAACCGCCTATACAATGCTGATGCGGAACGTAGGTACGCTATTTGCGCTCAAAAGTGCGTTTTTACTCGCTTTTGTAGGCAATAAGGTACTGACGTTCCCCAACTCCGCAAAATCAGGCGAAAACAAAGAAATAGCGGATCTACGTTCCCTTACGTGGGACCACAACTTTCACATCTCGCTTACAAATCTCGCCTATAAATCCGTCTGACTGATCGTTTCTACCTCATGATCGCCCGAATACACCAACGCATAAGGCGGGATATGAATATCCCCAGCGCCATCTTTGTGGAAACCCGTACCTTCCGCATCCAGCCAAATGTCCTGGACATATACGACACCTTTAATTCGGGAAATAACCCCGTAGATATCTCCCTTGTACACCGTCCGGCCAAAACGCCAACCCTCCGCTCCCTGCCCATGATCCATCGGCTGAAGCAGGCTTTTGAGCTCGAGTGCGATGCGCCGCTGCTCGTTTTTGTACTTCGGCTCCATCACCACCACTGCGTGCACGGTGATCTTGATATACTCCGCTGGAATCACATGCAGCTCCGTGGTCAATAGACGATGCCGATCCAAATGCAGCTTGATCGTCTGCAGGAAGCCCTTACCCGCCTTCGGCTTGTCGCTCTCGCTGTAAGGCACAACCACAACGGTCATCTGCGCCGGCGCAGATACCCTCGGGAAGTCCCGCATCCCCGGCTTATACAGCGGGATCGCCTTCACTCGTGCGACGCGGAGGCCCGGCGCCGATTTCGCGATCGCCTCGTAGTCCTCGGCGGTCACCGCGCGCGTCGGCGCAGCCAACTCGCGCTGAACACGCAGCTTCGCTTGCGCGAGCGTCTCCGCTTCGAGCCCGCCCCGCGCCGGGAACGGATTCGTCACGCTCACGCCCGGCGAAGCCGTGAAACCCGTCACGAGGCCGTCCTTCACGTTGCCTCGTACGCCGCCGCCCGCCTGCAAGGCCAGGAACCGAATGTTCGGTTCCCCGGACTTGCGCGGCACCATCCCCGCTTCGTTATTCCCGAAGCGGATCGTGCCTGCAACAGCGTCGTAGACGTAGTGCCGGTCGGTTGACTTCGAGTTATCGAAGTCATCCACGGCCGTCCAGTCGTCCCAGACGACGCTGTCTTCGCCACGCGGACGGTACCCAACCTGCAGCAGCATGCTGCTGGGTTTATACATGCGTCCGCGACTGATCTCAAAGGTCTGCCCAGGCAGACCTTTGCTGCCTCCCACATACCGGCTGTAGTCAAACTCAGCCGTGTAGGCAATAAGCCGCACTCGCTGCGCGCCTTGCGGCGGGATACTGCCGTGCTCCCCGTCGCCGAAGCGAAGACGGGTGATTCGGCGGGCTGAATCCTGCTGCAGCTCGCAGCAAAGATCTGTAGGTCCGCAAGTACTCAGATCAGCGACAGCGTGCCAGTCGCGCCAACGCCCTTGCTCATCCTTCACCTGGATCGTGTGCAGGCCGTTATAAGCAAGATAAGAGCTAACCTCGAAGCTCTGTCCTGGCTCACCCGAGGAGCTAAAACCCGTCACCTCACTAAACGTTTCCTGCTCCACAGCCTTCACTGTATTGAGCGTGATCTTTTCCATTTTGGGAGACAGCTCATAACCGTCCTCCACCAGTGTACAGCAGATCCAGTACCTGCTGCGGTCATCCGCAGGATACAGGGACATCGGCTTCATTTCCGAGGCAATACTGAACTTGAGCTCACCGCTTTGTGATAAATGAACCGTCGTATCGCTCTGCGGCTCAATCGGCAGCCAGCTCTCTTGCCCGTCGGAACCCACACCAGCAAACGTCCATGCTACCTTTGCTGATGAAATCATCGGCGCCATCTTCTCTGCCTGATGACTGACCGTCACGGGATATCGGTCAAATAAGTTGAAATAAAGAGAAATTCCCGTGTTCACAGGCAACGCATCGTTAAAACCGAGATACAAATGCGCCCCCTTGCGGGCTTCTGCGCCAAAGGCATAGTACGCAATTTTCGCCTGATTGTTCGAGGTATAATCGGCAGCAGCCGTTTCTGTACGAACAAGCACTTTCTCCAAAGCAGCAGGAACTAGCTGCACCGTCCCCTGCGTTTCAAACCGCAGATCCATCGCTGACAGCGGTGTCCCCTTGGGGAGCACAAGCTGCTGCTTGACGTCAGTAAATGTCACTTCACAAGCCGCGGAAACTGCGTCGCGTGGACGAATCCCCAGCAGTTTCAGAAACTTGCGCTCACTGCGCTCCGTCACCCGATTTAAATAATACTGCTGCATCTCGGTCATCCATGACATGAGTTCCAGCAACGTAATCCCCGGGTCATGCTCATTCTCATCTGTCCATTCTGGAAACAGCTTTGGAATCGACTTCCGCGCCTCCATTACCATCTGTTCGAACATTCGGTCATCTAAATTTGGAATTGGCAGCACTTGTGCTCACCTCCTTAAATTTTTCGTGAGAAAACTGGCTTCGTAAGCATCAGCTTTTTCTCAAAGTACGTTCACAACTACCTTGTGCTTTCCGCTCACAATGATGCTATGCGGCAGCGAAGGCAGACGATTCACATCCAGCTCTATGCGCTCGCCATCTTCAATTTTGTAGACGGTCATGTAAAGCTTCTCGACATGGCTAATCGCCCGAATTGACTTCAACAACGCATAAAAGACGGAAGGATGGATCTGCCCACCAATGGCCCAGCCTTTATTATCAAAATTACCGGTTAATGGATCAAGGAATCGATTTAACTTCTCTAAAGCCTGGATTTCCGTGAGGACGACTGCTTCCATCCCCTCAACAGCAACAACTGCGGAAACGGAAATTTCCATATACACCGGCTCAATGACTTGCAAGCGCTCAGGAAAAGCGACAAGACTTGAGGCACGCCCCAGAATGAATCGCTCGACTTGCTTTTTCAGCTCTGGGAACGTTGAACTGCCTTGCTGCCCTTCTTTTGGCAAAATAACGAGCGTCATCGCTCCAATTTCTTTGTGCATATACGCATTCCGATTCGGAATACATGTCACCTTCGCAATATTCGGGTAAGCTTCTCTTGCCAGCCACTCGTAGTCTTTGGCCGAAACAGCTCGGTTACGATGCTTCAACAGCTCTGGCCCTCGCGCTAGCGCAGACGCCAACTTCTCCGCTTGGCAGCCGCCAGATGCGGGCTCTGGGTTATAAACCTCTCCAACGAAAGCAATGGAATCCTGCATTTGGTTGATTTGACGAGGGGGCACATTGCCGATTTGACCCATTGTCACCTGGTAGGTTACCTTCAATTGCTCCAGTCCGCCCTTCGGCGGGTGCATCCCATGAACACCGTCCCCTACGCGTATGCGTCCGAAAGTATGATCAATGAGATAATGCCGATCTCGGTTACCGGATAGGGTCAAGTCACGAACGGCTGTCCAACGAACCCACACCTGCAGCACGTTACCTTCCGAATCGCGACGAATATCCATCAGCGGTGTTCCGGATTGCTCGTATTCCGAGATTTCCTCTTCGGTTACGAACTCGGTCTCATCCACCCAGACTTCCTCCGATACGATCCCATGTCTACTCAACTGGTATTCCGTTTCTTTCAGTCCTTTGACGTCGGGAACTTCACCGATAATGGTCTCCTGCTGGAGGACATGAACCGTATTCATATACACGCCCTGAATGGTTGGAATCTGTACACGATCCGTCACATCATCATAAATATCATCCCGATTCGTAGCTCGAATCCAGTAGCCATTCTGCCCGAATAGAGAGGCTGCCGCAAAATCAGATGGACCGACGAACTGCACGGTTCCGCTTTGCGTCAAGCCATTCGTTTCGTCGATGACCTTGAGTGCGACCCACTCCGAAGAAGTGCCAGGGATCAATCCCGCACGTAAATACTCCCATTCCAGTAGAGGAACGTCATGTTCCGAGAATCGCTGTTGTTTTACAGAAACGAAGATCGAAATTGGTCCTTTCACTGGCGGCGTATCAAATGAGAAACATAACGCTGGATGGTTACCTTCCAAAGGCTGGAAGGGCTCGAACCCGCCAGCCAATTGACGGCTATGCTTTGTCCGCTCCTCGTAGACTGTGTTATTGAAAGCTAAGCAGCGTTCCGCTTGGTAAAGTCGATCCTCATACTGATATGTTAGCGATACTTCGTCTATCCAAGGTGATAAATACAATGCCTGGGCAATATACGCATTTTCGATATGTAAGATCCGCGCTCGAATCCAGCGATTCTCATTTCCATTCACATAGGTAGCCTGAAGATCAGTTGGACAGCGGAATTGGACTTCCTTGCGCACCTTTTGTTCCAAGGGGTAGTAGAATAGCTTCTCAGCATCCTTGCCCACATCGAGCCTCACCCACGTAGTGCCATTCCAATATTCCCAAGCTACCTGAAGGACGGTTACATGGACAACCGGCGCCTTATCGAACTTGTTCTTCTTCATGACCATTTTCCAGTCAATGGGATCGGACTGTTCTGCCCCAAAACGATTCTCAATCGCTTGCAGCCCGAAGCTTAGCTTAATATCACCATCGGTTTTCGTAAATACTTCCTGACTGCCAATATAAAAGGAGCCATAGAGGGCGAATTGATCACCAAATGGATAGAATCCAGACGGATCTGCATCAATATCATTGTAAAACATCTGATCCGGCTGGACACCACCCGTTCCGAGCGTATCCACATAGTCTGTTTTGAATGAGATATGATCCATCGAAAGTCGACTGTCGGCGAGCGTTTTGCGACCCGATACGTGTGGCTTCAATCGACATTGAATCCAGCGACCGTTCATGCCATTAACTTCTTTGAGAGCAAACTCTTCACGAATACTTTTGAGCAAAATTACACGATTACCTTTCGCCTCTACATGATCGAACGTTTTCCAACCATCCGCTGTCGCGTATAACCATTCGGTAAGCTCAGGGTCTGCCAGCGTACTTGCCATCGCAAACTCCTCAAAGTGTCTCGTCGAGTTACGGAATTCGATCTCAATCTGTGCCGGATTAATTACGGTAAGAAGTGAGCTGTGCTCCAAATACAGGGCATGCTCCTGTAAATTGTCGCCATCCTGCAAACGGAACAACTTCTTCGGTGCCGCATAGCCTTGACGACTTGCGACTAAGAACTCATCTGCGATCCGGACAATGATATCCTGCTTACGACTCGTCACATAAATGCTCGTAAGTACGGCTGGCGTCAACAACGCACTGCGTGCCGTTTCATAAAGAATCGTATCGGCTTCCACAGCAGCGGCAATTTGTGTGCCTGTCGAAATCCACACAGATTCTTTCGTCCCTTCGTTCAGTACGAATGTCAGGTAACTGCTAGCTGGCCTAGCTGGAAGCAGCGTGACATCGAACATATTCAGAAACGAGATCAGGTTTTTCGTTGGTACGCGATTTAATCGTTTAATATTGTCATGAAACATATCAGCGAACATCAAGAATAACGCAGAACCTGGATCAGGGTTCTCAGGGGTAAAACGCCACTCCGGCGTATAATACGGCGCCATTTCCTTCATTTGCGCGATCAAATCGGGTATGTCTCTGGAATCAATTTTGGGAGGTTGCACAGCTCCACCTCCTCTCTGCACGTATCGTCATCGCTTCCGCAGCCTCTTTCTATTTCGAGCCTTCAAATAAATAAAACGGATAAACCTGGTTAAACAAGTTGTTGGTTGTACGCACTTGATAGGCAATGTGAATCATAACTTTAGCGGGGTCATCCGCTTCCGGGATGGCTTTCACTTCAACCTCGTGAACCCGTGGTTCCCAGTTTCGAATGGCTTCCTCAATATTGCTTTGAAGCAAGTGAAGGGACGTATCATCCGTTAAGCCGAAAATAAATTCCTGAACACCGCATCCAAAAGAAGGGCGCATCACGCGCTCTCCCTGCGTCGTACCCAGAATTACACGAATCGCTTCTGCGATGTCTTCCTCATACTCGGACATTCGGATTCTTCCTGTTGCAGGATCAACCTGAATCGGGAATTTCCAGCCACGTCCCAAAAATGCTTCCGACATCTCGCCACGCCCTTTCGCTAATTGATTTTGACCATACTTCCTTTAATGTTGATAATGCCATCTGACTTCAGATCTAAGGTGGCTCCTGCCTTCAAAGCCATCGTTGCAGAAGCTTCTATGTTAATTTGTGTGGATTTGATTTTAATTTCTTTCGTGCTTTCAATGCCGACCTCGCCTTTGGCGTTCAAGGTGATCTTCGAGGTTTGACTGACAACCGAAATTTCATTGGCCGAACCGCCCTTGATCAGAATCTTATTGTTCCCACTGGAATCAGAAATCGAAATGCTTTGATCTTTGTCCTTGAGTTCAATAATTTGGCCTTTTTTCGTCTTCAACGTGATGCTTTCGTCTCCGCTTTTATCATTGAAGGAAAGCTCATGACCTGAGCGTGTCTTAATCATACGCAAATCATTTTTCTCAGCGGGTGTCGGCGGCATATTTTTCGGATTCCAAAGCATCCCAATCACGAAAGGCATCCGCAGCTCCCCTAAATGGAAAGCAACCAACACCTCATCTCCCACCTCCGGGATAAAAAGACTACCCATTTCTTTACCGCCCATTAACGTCGCGATCCGGACCCAATCCGTCTCTGTTTCCGTCTCTTGCATCGGAAGCTTGAGCTTCACTCGTCCCATTTTATCGGGATCGGTGTTATTCGTTACAACAGCAACCATGACACCGCCAATTTTCTGACTGGCAAAATCGGAGATGCCTCCAATTGTAATATCGGGAGTTTTGAACATTAGACCGCATTCCCTCCCAGCAGAAACCGAGTTGTATAGCCTTCATCATCAAAAATGTGGGTTGCCCCCGTAATATAATACGGCTGGTCGAATGTCTTGCCTACGCCACTGAGCTTGATATAGCGCCCGGCGCGAATCTCTGGAATGCCAATGCATTCCCCGCTGCCGCTAACCAGCTTCATCGCTCGACGATTTAGTATGGCATCCGCATAGCTTTTCGCCTCTTCTACGGAAGCTACATTCGTATACATATGCTCGACAAAATCACCCTTGGAGGCCAATATATCCTTACCCGTCTTGCTGTTGGAACCCAGCTTCGTCACGCTAGCTGACTTCCCTTCGATCACTTTCAGCTCTTTATTATCCCAAGCCCGAACGGTTACGCCCGTAATTTGCTCGGCTAAGTTATGATCAATCATTAAGCTGCGGAGCGTTTTCCCCATTTCCAGCGTCATCACAGCCGTCATCGCCGTGAGTGGCTTGCGGAAATATAAGTTCTTTCCTACAACAAAGAAATCATAGTTGACCAAGTTCGCTAAATTTTGAATGAAGTGATAGTCATTAATCTGACTCTGTGAAAGTGCTGGGAATTCTGTCGTCGTGGCATCGACATGCGTTTTGAAGCCATACGTTTTGGCGATTTCCTCCACAATGTCGCTATATTTCTTTTTATTCCAAGAACGAGACTTCGTCCCCTTCATCATCAGATAAGAAATGTCCATCCCGCGTACCACGAGGCCAGGAGCACCGTCTTCTGGAAAATCCACAACGACGGACGTAATTTGGCCCGTAAAGACAGCGGTAAATTTGTCTACATAACCTAAACCGATATCAATGGCTTTACCTAATGAGAAGGTAGTTAGCCATTGGAATTCATTTTTCGTAATATCGTACGCGTTCGCTACGCGAAAGGAGAAGGAGTCAGCGGTTCCATCAATCGATGTCTCCACACGCAAATTATCCAGTGCTATATCATCCGATAGCTTCGTGCCATCCACTTTAATGTCATAGTAAGGGGCATAAAAATCACCGTATTTTTTGGCCAATTCGTCAAAGGTAAATGAGCTCGTATCTAGATCTAAGGCCATGGGCTTAATCCAACCTCGGAACTGAAATGCGGCGTCCCGTGGCGACTTTCATTGGATTATCGATCCCATTCGCTTTGGCGATTTCGCGCCATAGGGTTGGATCTTCGTACTCATTAGCAGCAATCGTCCACAGCTGATCCCCTTGATTCAGCATCTTCAATTTGGTCCTATCCGCCGAATGGCGAGGGATTTGCTTCAGCTGATCTTTCTTGCTAAGCGTGGATTTAAACGTTACTTTGAGCTTGGCGCGAACCGGAACTCCCGTATCCAGAAACATCGTGAAATGCTGATTCACATTGACAACGACTCCCTTGAAATCCAAGGAACCCCAGACAAATCGGCAAAGCGGCGGTGCATGGATCTCCTTTTCGACATCGAGGAGACCTGAAATCTTCTTCGTTAGCAGTCGAACGTCCGTCCCTTTTTCATAGGTGTCAAAATAAAAATCCATCGTGAGAGACGTCGTCCCCCCGCTCACAAACTGAGCGATTGGCATGGACAGACCCGGCACTGTTTTCCAAGAATAGCTATTGCCGGTGTCGATTGTATACTCACCCGGATTGAACATCACTTGCACATTTTCTGTTTTGCTGCCTTTGTGAACAATAATCATTGCTTTCTTGAGCGCCATGGGTTTCCGTCCTCTCTGCCAAAAAAATGATTATACGCCGCGTCGTTGTCGCTCGAACTTCATCTTTTTCTCAATTTCGCGGTATACTTTATCCGCAATTTTGGCGATGTCTAGCTGCGGGAGCTGCTTGATCAGCTCTTGCAGCTGCTCTTCACTTAACTCGGGCGGTACCTGTTCAACAGGCGCTGCTGGTGCTTGTTCTTGATCAGCGCTCACTTTGGTGCGCAGCCAATCCATATCCACCGGTGCATTCGCGAGTTGGCTAGTTGGTGCTTGTTTATGCTCCAGCATGCCGACTGGTGAGGCAAGATGCTCTTGCCTTGCGGATTGTGGTGACTGGCCGATGGTTGGAGATTGCGCACGGGATTGCATGGTCGCGCTTGACTGCAGGGGCACGCTTATTGCTGGCGTGCCTTGATGGGTCACGCCTATCATTGGCGGCTGCGTGCGGGACTGCATGGGCACGCTCATACTTGGCGTGCCTTGGTGTGCTTCGGCGTTGCCCTGGGGGCCGCCGCCGGCTCTGACTTGCCGCTGCACCTGCGTGGGCAGCGACTTGGTTACTGCAGCAGCAGCCCAGCCTTGGCTGCTGCTGTTGGTTATGCTGGCGCTGCGCTGCACGCCAGCTGTTGATGCGGCGGCTCTACCGGAGGCAGCCGCCTGGATCAGACTGCCCGCCCCGCGGGTGGGCAGTCTGTGTTCCGCTGCGGCAGGCGAAGCCGCAGCCATGCCCGCAGGAGCAGCGCGAAGCGCTCCTGCGCTGCTCGCCAGCAGCGGCATGACACGCGGTGTCAGGCTCGCGTTCTGGCGAGCCCTTGGCGCGCGTGCGGAGCGCGTGCCGGTGGCAACTGCGGTCCGCGAAGCGGCCGCAGGCTCTAGGGCTTGTGCGCGCTCTTCTACCTGCGCGCTCACCATGGCTCTGATGGTTTGCTCCGCCGAATCCACTCGGAAGCGTGCCGCTTCCGAGTGGTTCTCCGAACCACGTACTTCCCGCATGGGCTCGCGCTCACTACCATCGACGACTGCTCGTCTCTGGAGATGTTCGGCTTGCGCCCCAGACCAAGTTGCAACATTACGTTGTAACGTATCCTGACCATCGCTTCTTTTTATAGAACCTTGCCTGATATCACCAACAGAAGCTCTATTGATCAATTGCTTTATTCGCGACTCACTTGCTCGTTGGAGCATCTGACCGTTAATTAGATCAGCAGTTTGCCTAGCCTGAGCAGTATTCTCTGTGCTTACCGCACGTTGCGTGAAACGTCTAGACTCTGACTCGCTTGCTTTTCCAATTTGTCTAGCTGACTCACTTATAAAAGCTTGTCTCGTATTCATACTAATCTCGTGGCCAGACGACCGTTGCACGAGATTTCTTCGCACTAATTCACCCGTTGTACTACGCTGTCCATCGGTATCTGCTTGATTAGCTTGTCTTACCTGAATACCGTTCGCTATGCCTAATGACCGTTGAACGAGTTTTCCTTGCTCTATACTCCTTATACTTCTAAGCTGCTGAGCACTCTCAATTCGACTAGTCTGTCTCGATTGCCTACTATTCTCTAAATCAGATGACCGTTGCATAAGTTCCCCATGCACAACCTCTCTTGCTGGTTGCTTATACTGGGAGTTCTCATCCTCAGCAATTCGGTTCACCTGCATCTGATTTGCACGTACTAGAGTCTGTTGATCTACTTCTCCTGACACTGACTCACGCGCTTGTCCAGTGCTTTCAGAGCTTCTGCTCTGCCTGTCGTTCTCTCTATCAACTGAGTATTGCTCCTGACTCCTTGGCTCAGCCACACTTGCCGATCCAAGTGTTTGAGCTTGATCAGCTCCATTAGCTCTTCTTGTTAGTGTGCCATCCTCTACTCGCCCTGCACGGAGTGTTAGCTGCCCTCTCATCCATGAACTAGTCGGACGAGATGCCGGGTTACTCCCCTCACTTATCGCTGCAGATGGTTGAGATTGGGAGCTAAGCGATGGTTGTCGTGATATGAACTGTCCTAAGTCAATCTTGCGCTGGATACTGGCTTGCTGCTCTCTCACCCGATTAACACGCGATGGACTTCCAGCTCTCCCAACCATTTCCAGAGACGATCGGCTAGCTGACTTATCAAGACCTACGCTAGTTGTCGAATCCGTTATTCTGCTACTTGAAGGATCATTCCCACTCATTCTTACTTCGCTTAAACCGACATGACTGTTCGCCCAAGGTTCTTTCGATCGATCTGCTGAAACTTGCCTGATTCCATCGTGAACTGAATTAGCTGGTTGGCGTACCCTGCGTTGAAGCAGCAAGGGTCCATCCTTCGTGTATTTACTTGAATTCACGTAGGTCATGCTGCTTTGCGCCGCCTTAGCTGCAATCTCAGCAGCTAAAGTTTGTTTGACTGACATCTCTTGGGAACTCGAACTTATGTTATCTTCAGAGAGCCCAGGCCGTTGTTGACCTACACTCCTGTTATTACTTGCTTCAGATGAACGTAAAGCTGTTCGTAACAGACGCACAACTTCTCGGCTTTCTGGACTTGTTTGCTTCGCTGAACTTGGAAGCAAGATTCCTATGGAGCGAATGCTTGCGTCTGCAATTTTAGTTGCAATCTCTGAAGCTAACACAACAGCAGGTTGCTTGCCCTTCCACGCTGACATTTTGCTTTGAAGCTGATCTTCTTGCGTTGCCTGTTGTAGTCTGTTGTTATCTTCTTGTCTTCCTTGCGCAGCGGTTGAATGAGAGAATTCATCCCCCTTCACCATAGGCACATTCTGATTTGCTCTTTGAGCAATTCTTTCTGATAACCCTTGCTCCGCCGGTTGCGCAAGAATACTCCCGCTATCCATCGCTGGCTTCCCTAATTGACGATGCAACCGATCACTGCCACGCTGCTCAATCCCATTTGAAGCTTTACTTGTGCTCATTGGAGCTATTGCATCTCTTCTTATGCTTGGATCATTAAGTTTGTTATTAGATCTAGCTAATACATCTCTACTTAGATCAGGTTTTATAAGGTTATTTGATAGATGGGAAGAAGCCTGAATATGTGCGACCCGCAAACCATCTTTGCTAACGCTATTTGTACTCCTAATGAAAGAATCTTTAGAAGAGTGTTGTCTTTGTATGGTAACGAGCTGCTGTAGCCAGCTCTCATTGCTTTGAATTTTCTGGACCGTTGAGCTTCTATTCTCCATTACAGCAGGCTTTCTATACACCTTATTTGGATAAGCTGTCACAGCCACAATACGTTGTGAAGCTGCCGTTTCCTGCTCAGGGACTGGAACAGTCTCAGGCTCGGATATCATCTTCTCATTTGATTTCTCTTGGGGAAGACTAGGTAAGCTTTCTGTTGAGCGAGTGACGGTTTCATTTGTCGTTTCTTTGCTCTCCTGGATGAGCCCACTATTTTTGCGTGGTCTTCCTCTTTTCCGCTTAACTGGTTGTTCGATTGACGGCAGAATCGCGGATTCTGACAAACCAACATCGTGCTCTTTCTGTACCTGTTGCTCTTCTTGTTGCACTTGCTGCTCTTGTTGTAATCCTAGTTCATACCTATTTTGCGTTTCTTGTTGCTCTTGTAGTTCTTGCTGATTGTGTCTAACTTGTCTTTGCTGCCGATCTTGTTCTTCCTGTTCTGGTGTTTGCCAAGTAGTGAGCATCTGCTCATTCACTTGCGAAGTCATTGCTTGACCTTCCAATTGTTGGTGCACTTGTCGTTGCGACTGTCGCTCTTTTAGTTCCTCTTGTAATTCCTCTTGTTGTATCCGTTGCTGCTCAATCAGCTGCGACTTACCTGACTCAACCTCAGATGCCTGTAACTGTAGTTCATCACGTTCTTGTTGCAGTCTTTGGACAACTTCCGTCATTCCTGCGCCTTGCACTTGCTGCAAATGGGAAGAGTGCTGTGGTTGAGCAGTTTCTTCTTGCCCGTTCATCTTAAGCCAAACCCTAGTCGTACTCGAATCAAATTCCCTAATCCCATTACGACTAGAACTAGTCGATCTCGCCGTCGCATGCATGGATCTAGGTAAACGCGAGGTTAAGCTTGCAGCATTAATCGCCATTGGGTGTTGACTGGATGAAAGGAACCCTTTCGCAATGGAAGCCTTACTTTTGCTTGCGGGTGTTGACTCTTCACTCTGATCTTGGCCAGCGGGTGCTTGCTTACTTGCTTGTGCATCCTGCCCTTCAACATGTTTGAGTAATAAGCTGCGGATAAATCGCACTGTACTCGGGGACGATTCTTCCGAAAAAGGACCCTCTCCCAGCTTCAAAGGTTTCCTAAATTGGACTGTCTGATGATCTGTAAAGCTCGCTCTTGGCACCTCAGGATTACTCATGTTCAGTGAAGCTTGTTGCGACTTCCCTCTGTGACTCATTTGCGTTTGCGTTACCTCTTGCAAGATGAGCTTAGCCACATTCAAAAGAGAAGGGTTTGCCGGTAGTTTGGTCTGACCAGATAAACCGGTACCAATTTGCCTATCCTCGCTCCGCCCCAAACTCAGCTTACCTGCTTGGAATTGCTCTAACCAAACGGAAGTGCTTTGAATGGCATCAACATGCTGAGCAACACTAATATGATTCGCCTTAACTGTCGTAGTTCCGTCACCCTTACTCTGATGAGTTGGACTCAGGCTGCTTCCGTCACGCAAAGCTTGTTTATATAATAAATGTAATGTTTTCTGCCTAATATTCGTTGTATGACCTGTATGTTGAACGCCATTCACCATTGGGCTCGGTTGATTCATCTTGCTGCTTGTAGAATGAGCTAACATACCTATCGAAGCAACAAGCTGCCTCATCGAACGCCCCATAATCGGTGAGTTTCGTTTGTTAACGACGTTAATTCCTGCTTGTATAGACTTAACTTCATGATCTTTAGCGACATGAACATTCTCATGTGGAGGCAGGAGTTGACTGGCTAATTCCTTGTCTTTCTTGCTTTTACGTCCCCTCTTCTTCTTGGCTGGCTTATCAGCAGATGCTGGCACCAGTTCCGAGGACACACGTTTTTCTTCTGTATGACTTTCATCTAAAAGGACTTGCTTGGGCAGACGATATCCGCTTTGTGTCACTAGCTTTTGAATTTGTTCAATCGTGTGCTGCTTAGTTATCAAAGGCGCCGATTCTGGATGCTTCAAGCTTTGCAGCTGTAACTGCAATTGTAGGACCCATGCCCGATCACTCGGGTTCTGGATAGATGCTAATTCTTTATCCGTCAGCAATCCCCTGCCCTTAAAAATAAGGGCAAACATCCCTAAATAGTTGTTTCGATCGAATCCATACTTCCCCATAATGCCAGAAGCAAATTGCTTCGCTTGACGAGAAGTCTGACCGACAGTTGAATTGCGCTTACCTTCTGCAAAGCGTAACGAACCCTTTTTCTTCTTCCCACGGGGTTTATGCGATTGTCGAGAGTTCATGAACAATCCCCCTAAAAGTTTTCGTTCTACTTATTTCTTAAAAATCGTCTTCAACCCCGCATGCACCAGCTCGATCGACTCGATCGCGACATTCGCACTGCTCGCATTGAGATCCGGCCCGTTCCATTTCACTGGAAATGCACTCGTAAACTCCCAACGACACATCTCTTTACCTTCAGCGTTGTACAAAAGAATAGAGCCATTCTTACGACTAATTTTGCCTTGGACAGCATTATTGTACCAATCCCACAGCTCACTGGAATTGCTGATGCCTCTTTTGAGCACAATGTTCGGGTACTTCGTATGTTGAACCATGTAGTGTGGATGGGTGTTCAAGCCACCTTCCCAATACGGCTTGACTTCGATCTCCGACTTCATGCCCGTAACCTCGGAAAAACCTCCGACGATCAGCCCATCAAGCTCGACTAGAAACCGAAAATTGCCGCCTACATTATGCAGTTTGGATGGTTTAGTTGCCATTGTTTGTTACTCACCTCTTACCGAAACACATCAAACGGATTGTCTGGCTGTTTTTTACCATCTTCGTTCAAATTGCGGTTGATGCGGGAAATTTCCTCACACCACGTGCGGCGTTCACGGTGTTCCATGGACATAATTTCATCATGTGACCAATGAAAATAGTAAGCGATGAAGCCTACTTCCTCATATATTTTGTCTATGGGATAGCCCGTTACGCCATCTCGTCCAAAAAAGACACATCCACATCAAACTCGTGCTCACATTTTGGGCAGCTCGTATGAACCGTTGGCACGTCCATTTCGTTAATTTGACGGTAAAAGTTTTGCAAGAAAGCGAGATCTGCTGTGAAGAACTTCTCAACTACCCGTGTATCTATCGCACGTAAGTCTCCTAAATTCGTAATGACACGTGTAAGTAAGATGATCGTTAAATAGCCTGGGTTTTGCTGAACACGTTGGTCACGCATCGGTAAAATTTCATCCGCAGCTGTCGCTAGACGCATGACACCTCTTTTGTGCAGTGTACCATTGTCATCCACGTACCCTCTAGGAAGTTCAAATTCATATTCTGTTTTGAAAGCCATGTTGTCGGTTCCTCCTTAAGTTCTAATCCAGTTTGGCGCCTAAGAAAAAAGAAGAGTTAGGAACCGGAGGTATTCGCTCCGGCACCTACTCTAACCTTGTATTATTTCGTACGTGTCATACCTTCATGAGCAAGTTCTAAGCTCTCGATGGCAACTTCGTTCCCAGTCCCTTTGAAGCTCGGTGCTGAGTACTTGGATGGCCATGCTTCGATAACCTGCCAAGTCGCTACATCTCCGCCCTCTTCGTTGATCGCGATGATCGTGACCGTTTTGCGTGAGATTTTGCCTTGAATGGACTCTGACATCCAGTTGTACATATCCATGGAGTCTGTAACTCCCCATTTCAATGAGATGTTACCGTATTTCGCAAGTCCCGGAAGCTTCCGAGGCGTAATAGTTTCGTTTCCTTCGCGGTATTCAATTACCGAAAGGGAAGCATCAAATCCAGAAATTTCGCTGAATCCAGCTTGCTGAATACCTTCAACTTCAATTCTAAATCTAAAATTGCGGTATGGATCCCTACGTTCGCCAGCCATAGTATACCCCTTTCCTAATATGTGTAATGTCTAACGTTAGACTATTCTTCTCTTGTTTTCTGCGTAATGCGGAAGATGACGAACTCGGCAGGTTTCACCGGAGCAACCCCGATTACACAGATGAGTCGACCATTATCGATGTCATCCTGTGTCATTGTGCTGCGGCCAATATTGATGTAGAACGCTTCAGAAGGACTTCCGCCCATCAAAGCACCATCTCTCCACACCCGCGTTAAGAACGCATCAATGGTCCGCTGTACACGTGCCCAAAGCTGTTCGTCATTCGGTTCGAAGACAACCCAGTTCGTGCCGTTCTTGATGGACTCTTCGATAAAGATGAACAAACGTCTTACGTTCACATATTTCCATAAACCGTTCGACGATGTTGTACGAGCCCCCCATACACGAATACCTTGTCCAGCAAAATGACGGATCAAGTTAACGCCTTGTGGGTTCAGAATATCTTGCTCGCCTTTGTTATATTGGCAATCTAGGCCAACTGCACCGCGAACGACTTCATTCGCTGGGGCTTTTTGAACGCCGCGCGTTTGGTCGGAACGGGAGTAAATACCAATGACAGAGCCAGATGGCGGTATGTAAATATTGCGTTTATCTAATGGATCAAACACTTGCAACCATGGGTTGTACATCGCTGCGTAGGAGCTGTCAAAGATGTTCCGGTGTGTCATAACATCCGCTACCTTTGTTTTCTCGCGTGGAATATCGAGAACCGCGAAGCGGCTGCCCAAGTTCTCACAGTGCGCTACAAGGGATAATTGAACCGTTGGCTCAGTTACACCTGGAATCGCAATGATGGACACAACATCGTTATCGATGAAGGACTGAATCCCTGTACGTTTACCAGGTCCACGGTCAACACCCATGTAGATGTCAGGCGTTACTTGTGCGATGGAACCGTTGCTGCCACCGGACAATGCGATTTGGAATTTACCAGTTGTTTCGTTCTCACCGGAAAGCACCTCGAAAGGAGCGATTGCGCCAAGATCTTGACCCTCTGTCAAATCCTTCACCGTAATAATGTTCGAGCGGGAAACGATTTTCTCAATGTGATTCGCTGCCGTGATGTTCAGGGATACCTTCTCATACGTTTCAGCTTCGTCACCATAGAAAACGTGAAGTGTAAATTCGCTTGTCGTCAATACTTTAGCTGGAAGTAATCCGCTATCGACAACATCGCCATCAAGTGCTTCAGACAGCTCGATGATGTTATCTTGGGAAGCTACTACTTTGCTGTATTGTTTCACGCCTGCTGCTTCAAAAGCAACAACATCGCCAACGTTAAAGCCAGCGTTGTTTTTCACGCGATATTGTGTTTCGCTTAGCACTTCATAGATTTGCGTCTTAGCTTTGCTAGCTGGCAGGGCAACGATACGAACTTGGTTCCCCCATGTTCCTGGGTTCTTGGAAGCAATCTCTAGAATTGCTGATTCTTTATTCGATGCCCCTTTGTTTGTTGCTACTTTCGCGTCAGTTGGCGCTACACGCATAACGAAACAGCGAGAACCTCCATTTAAGTAGAAATGCTCTACCGCATAGGAAAGGAAACGATATTCGCCGAATTCATTCTCGGACAAGTAGCTGCCGAATAAACGGTGGAAATCAGCTACGCTCGTAACCAGTTGAGGGACACCTTCAATTTCCCCTCTTTGCGCAAGCCCTATAAACCCGGCCGTACTTGTGCTTGCACCCTCAAGCGGTTGTGCTCCGCTGTCAAACTCTTCCACATAGACTCCAGGTGATAAATAGTCAGCCATTGTTCCCCAGTTCTGTCAGATGGCACTGCTTACATAAAAATATAGCCACAGACATGAAACCAGTTCTCTCCTTTCTGCTTGTCATTTTTGTATAGAAGATGGACGTGTCCATTCTACTAATTAGGGTCACGCTAGACGTATCGTGCCAAGATTGGTGGTTGTTCCTTCTGCTATTGCAATTTCCTTGATTACATGCTCGCTATCCGCCCCGTACCTAATGACCAATTCGGCCTGAAAACTCGGAATCCGATTGCCTCTAAAAGCAATAACAGCTTCTCCGCGTTCCGTACTGCGGGTTTCTTGTACAGGCAGCAGCATGGCACCTCGCGTAAACGATTTGGTTAATGGATTCGCGAGTCGAAACCGCTTCTGATGTTCCAGCACTTCGGAAATTCGGATGACCTCTTCCGACGCTTTAGAACCTCTTCCGCGAATCAAATAAGCATCTCCAGCCACAATGCCTCCTGTGAATGAACCTAATGTCATTTCAAGATGGCCCTTGTCGGCTTGATCAACCATTAAGCGCGCGCGTGCGCAGTCCTCCGTTAACACGGTCGACTGTAGGTGAGCATCACGAATCGGAGCTCCAGATGATGCATGCTGAAGCATGACTCGAATCAGCCCTGCTCCCTGGGAAAAAGGATAAGAAGGTAACGGTTTCATTTGAACAAATTCAATAAAATTATGCGTTCCAACCGTGATGTTCGTTTGTTCCTGAAAATAATACTCGCTCTGTACCGATAACCGGTAATCGCCTGGGGGTAAATCGTTGAATATATAGGAACCATTCGATTTGCGAATCGCTTTCGAACGGGTACCTTCTAGGTGTACTGTGGTCGTGTTGCCGAGAGGAGCTTGTGAGGTGAGTGCGTCAATCACGCACACAACCAGGGAAACGCGGGATTTCAATTGTGTTATACGAATCTGATCCACAAAGGAATCCTCCTAACCTTGAATACGAAAATCGGTTTCCGAAACCCTTTTAGTTGTTTTGATGCGGGTAGAGTCAATATGTACAGGACCAACGGTATAAGCGACTGAAAGTCTGTAAGGGGTGTCTGAGAAATTCCACATATTCATGAGGCTTTCGCCTTTAAAAGGATCCATGACGATGCGAACTTCTTCATCTTGCTCGGCTAACGTACCTACGGTCATCGAACCTCGAAGAACAGAATGATCGTAGAATACTTGCATCGCTCTGCCTAGAATCCGATGCTCATCCAATGCTCGGGATGAAAGCTCAGCCGGTGATTGCACGGTAACTATGTAACTTAGATCGACAACCATTGGAGGAAACTGAATCTCGTTCGTCCCTCTAGCAATCATATGGGTTTGACGATTATTGCCGCTTTCGCGAACGTTGTACAGATAGAGAGATAAGTAGAAATCTCCTTTATCGACCGGTGATGCGAGCCCTATCATTTCCGGTTGTGGGATAGGGTCTGGAGTCATGTTTTCTCTCAGAAGCTTGATTAAAGATGCACTTACATCAGCGATGACAGAATAATTACCTATGGGTGTCACTTCCTGCCTCAAATTACCTATAAATCATGTAAAAAGGGTGCTTAAAATGTCACATTGTGTATCTTTTTCTATTATAAATGTAAACCGTCAGGTTGACTATAGGGATTCTGTTATTTATTTATGTTATTATCCCAATATTTGGGGCTATTCGACTGAAAAATGGTGAATACAGCTGACAAAAAAGGCAAGCTCATACTTGGTGTGAACCTGCCTTTTTGCCTACTAATCTAGTAATCTTCCCACTCCTGTCGAGCGAGAATTTTGCCTGATTTCTGCAGCTCATGTCGAATCGATTTGATAATATGCTGCATTCTGATGGGTTCGCCGGATTCTGCTGCCAAAAACGCCGAAGAAAGGACGACGTTCTTGATGTTACCGCCAGCAATCTCGTAACGCTGTGCGAGATATTTGAAATCAACATCATCGCTAAGCGGCGCTGCGGGTGGAAACATAGACTGCCAAATTTTCTCACGGTACTCACTATCCGGAAACGGGAATTTAATAACATAATTGATCCGCCGTAGAAAGGCCTCATCAATATTATTTAGTAGATTGGTAGCGAGCACGGTGATACCTTGATACTCCTCCATTTTCTGGAGCAGATAGGCCGTCTCAATGTTCGCGTATTTATCGTGTGAGTCCTTCACTTCAGAACGCTTTCCGAACAACGCATCGGTTTCGTCGAAGAACAGCACCGCATTACTTAACTGCGCCTCCTCGAAGATCTCATGGAGGTTCTTCTCCGTTTCACCGATGTATTTGCTGATCACCTGTGAAAGGTCAACCTTATACAGCTCAAGCTGCAAATCGCCGGCTACGACCTGCGCAGACATCGTCTTCCCTGTGCCCGGCGGGCCTGCGAAGAGCATGCTGAGCCCCTTGCCGTAGGCCAGCTTCTTCTCGAACCCCCATTCTCTGTAGACGACTCCGCGATACTTCACTTGATTGCATGCGTTGCGGAGCTGCTCCTTCTGCTCGGGCGGGAGGATCACGTCCCCCCACCCGTAGCGAGGCTCAATCCGCGTCGCTTTGCGCTCCAGCTTGTGCTGCACCTGCTGGTAGCACGCCTTATACAGCGCGTCGCTCCGCAGCGCCCCCGGAGAGAGAGCGCCATCCTTGGCAGGCGCCCCCTGCCAAGCCGAGTACCCGCGCGCGAGCGAGAGCGCGCGTCGTATTTGCCCTGGGGTGAAGCGGAATTTCCCGCTCATCACCCGATAGTCCATATCCGCAGAGGCGCCAAGTTCCTGCGCGAATGCCTGCCAAAGGCGCTCGCGCCCGCCTTCGTCCGGCACGGCAAGTTCATGCTCAAGGAGCAGCCGCTCCTTGGGCTTCCAGCTTAGCCGGTTGAACCGCCCGGCTAACAGAAAGACCATGCCGCCGTAACCGTCGAGCAGCTCGTGAAAGCGCCCGAGCCGCTGCTGTGCGGCAAGATCCGGCTCATCGGGGTAAAGCACCTCCAGCCGTGTGAAGCACAGCATGGCTTGGTGGAGAATCGCTTCGCGCACGATGATGCTAATCTGATCTTCAAAGTTTGCCGCATGCAGCTGCACATCAGCAAGATCCACTAGCAGTAACGGCTTGTTGAAGGAGCGGCTTACATGCTTGACCTGCAGCTTTTTCCCCGCACCCGCATTCCCCCATAGATGGAAAGCAAGTCTTTTGCGTTCAGCCACTGGTGCTTCATGGACATCTGCGATAAATCCTCTCAACCGCTGGTGGAAATCTTCCTGAACAAGCAATGGCGATAGCTCGTCATCTGGGTAGAAGATCTCTACGGCTGGCTTTAAATTCGGATCTAGCTCACCCGAATCCAATAAGAAGGTCACAATCCGTTTGTCCAGTTGCAACGGTCTGGATAAAAGCGTCTGGCCATTGACCTGTTGGGTGTCTGAATATAGAACATAGCGAGCTAGTCTGCCTTCCGGCGCCATGAAGGTCGTTCGCGCTGCCCGCATGTCTCCCGGGGTTTGACAGGCAATTTGCAGCGCTAAGCTAATATTGGGCATTTTGCTGGTGAGATCATCAAGTAAGAACCCGAAAATCCGCTCATATTTCCGATCCAATTCCACAGCAAGCCCCAGCATGACGAAACGCTCCTCAATGGTTGAGAAACCAAAAACGGAAGATAGATAGGCTAGAGGCAGAAATACGCCTGATTTACGGCTTTCTTCCCGCCGAAATGCGATAGCAGCATCTAGCTGCCCTATCATTTCCCACGTCTCATGCTCATCATCATCTAGCTCTTCTTCGCCGCTTACCCCGTCAATCAGACGCAGAAATTCGTCCTCGGATACAAACATGCCGCGAAACGAATCCGTTTGCGGATCCGGCGTAAGCTTTTGACGACGCTTGTAGAGCAGCTCCAGTTTTTTATCTAATAATTGAAGCTCGTCCTTGTAATGTTCCCATGCATGTACGTATCCTTGAGCTGTCATAGGCCTCCCCAATGACTCTATATATTTTTTTCATAACTAATCATCGATTAACTACACGAATAACTTGCCTAAACAGGGGGTTATTCTTTACAATATCAGGATAAGGCACAAAACGTATTGACACCTACTGCCCTGAAAGGAAAGTGGCCACCTTTTGATGGAACAATTTCCAGCACATGATCCGACTTGGAATCGAAAACTCATTCAAATGTTATGGTGGATCCTCATCATTTATGAAGTAGCTGCTGCGTTTGCTCTATTCTTTGAAATCAAAGAGCAGCCGACGAATTGGTTACATGATTTTATGCAATTTCAACTTGTTCCCACTTTATTGCAGCTTGCTCTCATGGGCTCAGGCTATTTGGCGGTACACTACTTAAAGGCCTACAGTGATTTTATCATGATCATATGGACCATGACCATGGTTAGTATATTCATCCTTTGTATTCCTGAGATGACACACAGTTACGAGCTAATCAGTATGCCTATTTTGCTGGCCTCGTTATATTTTCATAAGAAATATGTTATTTTCGCTTATAGTCTAGGTATCGCTTTATTAATGGTTTTACTACTTATCCAAATGTATAGAGGGCAAACGACTAGCCCTTACGAAATCATCGTATCCCTTACAATCCTAACTTCGACAACGCTGCTTTGTTTTGCCATTATGGGTCGAGGGCTTTACCTGCTAACTCAGCTCAAGAATTCAGTTGTACGCGAGCAAGATCTGATGATTCGCAACGTCATGATAGACCGTCTTTCCAAAGTAGATGCGCTTACCGAGCTCTTTAATCACCGTTCTTTTCAAGAGCATACGGACCACCTTATTTCGCATATGCCCCATGATACACCTTTGGATCTTGCGCTGATGGACATCGATAACTTCAAGCTTATTAATGACAATTACGGTCACTGGGTCGGCGATGTTGTTCTCAAAACCATTGGTTCTCTTCTCAAAGAGGTGCTTGGCCCAGATGATATGTCTTTTCGTTATGGCGGTGAGGAGTTTGCTGTTCTGTTCGTGGGGAAATCACAACAAGATGTGATAGCTATTTGCGAAACAATTATGGAATCAACACGCGCTACTGTCATTCCTGAAATGCCCGGCCAGAAGCTTACGATGAGTATAGGACTCGCGACCTACAATCGAAATACGATGAAAAAAGCATGGTTTCAGCTTGTCGACGAGTGCTTGTACACTGCCAAACGCAACGGCAAAAACTGCATCCACGTTCATGCTGCAGACATTCAGGTGCCTATTGTTGAATAACTTACATTACCAGGAGCGACGTGCTTCTGGTTTTTTTGTTGTTATTAGGCCGAATAGATGGCTCACGTGGAAAAAAGTGTTATCTTCCATACATGAATTGGTTGCATTAGGAAAATAATGAGAAGAACCACTATCGAGGCCATTCGAAGATGAGCGACCGCTACTCTCCCCCACAAAGTGACGCTAACCTTCGAAGCAAAGTCCTATTACTTTGTGGGGACCCCGGGAGGGTAGGTTTTATCGCCAATAAGCAAGCGGTTTTCGCAAGCCGAAAACTTAGAGCTTACTTATGTGGTAACCAAAATCAAATGAGGTGATAATCATGTGTCATTCTATAGCCATTCTGGCTGATGTTCACGAGGTCATGAAGCAATTCCGCATCGATCGGCTCTTATCCTATAGTTCCAATCGCTATGAGGTGCGCCCTACAGAATCCGTATCTGCTGTGATGATTAATCGCAAGGGCGAGCGCCTGTTGGATGAGTTCCGTTGGGGGCTGATGCCTTTCTGGGCCAAAGATGCTGTGTGTGGCGAGCGCAACTCTATTTTCTCCAACATTGTGTTCGAGCGCATTGTCAAAAAGCAACGCTGTGTAATCCCCTGCAGCAGCTTCTATGTGGGGATGACGGAGGGCAAGGAGACAGAGTGGATTCGTTTCAAAATGCGGAGCGGCACGTTCGGCATTGCTGGGCTGTACGACATCTGGCAGGCCCCTTCTGGCGAAGAAGAGCTGCGTACGTGCATGATGCTTATGACGGAATCGAATTCCGTCGTCTCTCCGTACCATGCGAGTATGCCGGCCATTCTTGACGAGGAACAAATGGAGAAGTGGCTGCAGCCTGATCAAAAGGATAGCCGTCTGTTGAGATCCTATCTGCAACCGATCGATGAGATGCGAATGGTCGCTAATATTCTTACATCCCCGGCTGAGAAGCTGGAGATGGGTTCCGATGTGAGTATTTTTGTATGAGTAGAATACGGTAAAAAAAGAGGACTTGCGACTTATGAACTGTAACCCGTTTCGTAGACATTTTAATAAAAAGAACTAAGCAGCAAGGAGATGGTCCCTGAACTGGTCAGGGGTCATCTTTTTTAATGTCCACTGATATCTTGATG
>NZ_JCAUAN010000038.1:0-62834 GCF_059691975.1 Paenibacillus sp. J22FR5
TCCTTCAGATTCGACCTCGCGGTCGACACCCTTGTCTTAAGCTATGGCTACTACTGCCTTCGCCATTCGGGACTTGAACCCTAAAGATAGCGCCCATGCTGGGCGCACTACAAGAAAAAGCACCTGCAGAGGGTGCTTTTTTCATTCGGATTCTAAAAAAGATGCGATCTTTATATTGTCCCAAGGATATTCCCTAGGCGCTTGCCCTCATCTATTCGAGTTTTTCGGCATGCAAACTTTCATTTTCTATTCTCCTACTGTTTCCCTTCTCGATACTTTTAGGTAAGAGGACCATAGTCATGGCTGCCGTTACACAATCAAGCGCCGCTACAAAAATAAAATTAACCGGCAGACTATACATCAAGGCTAAAACAATCGTAACCACACAAACGAACATTCTACCTGCGACCGTTGATTTCGCAAATTGAATGTTATTTTCCAAACCCGACCTCACATAGTAAAAACCAATACATACTAGCAGCATCCCAAAAAATTGAAGCCATACTGTGGCATCATCCATAAACTGAAGCATTGGCTGAATGAGTTTTGGAAAAAAGAGAAGAGATCCACCTAAAACAAGAATGTATAATCCATAATAAAACATTAACTTTGAAACTTTGTACATGAGGCTGACCACCTTCAATTATAATTTTAATCCATTAATTACCATTGTAATTGCTGTGTTGCTTATATACAACTCCGTTTGTTACGATTGTTCTCTGCTACCTGTATGACATAGATCGACAACGCATCTGACGCGAATTCATTAGCGAAAATTTGAAACATGCCGCTTCAATTTTATGGTAAAGTAAGTGTAATCGACATTTTTTGGAAACATCCGAAATTACTAACAGTCAGATGAGGTTCGAAATGGATCTACACTTAGATATGAAAACCATGCTGCTGACATTTGTCATCGGGCACCTGTTTACTGCCGTGTTCATTATCGCCTATTGGCGTCAACATAAGAACGAAAGTACAATACGATATTTATTCTATGCAAAATGTATACAAGCCACGGCGTGGCTGATTTTAATTCTTCGTGGCGGTGTACCGGATACACTTACAGTATCCCTTTTGAACTCGTCACTTTTTATCGGTTATGCGCTTGAAACCATCTCTGTACTGAAAATTCAGAATGTCCTGAGCAAGCTGACACGAAACATGTATATCGCTTTGACCATTACCAATATTGTCGGCTTTCATGGCATCCTTCTTTTCTACAATGAAGAGAAGTTCAGAATTGCCTTTGTTTCTATGGGTATAGCTGCGGGACTCCTACTTCCAGCCTACAGAATGATTCGAAGACAAGCCTCATCCACATTGACCCAGATGATCGGCTATTTTTATCTAACAATCTTTGCTTTGCTTCTAGTTAGGGCCGTCAGCGCCTTATTCTTCGATACCTTGATGAACTTTTATCCTACTAACGGCAGCCAGACCATCATACTGCTAGCCCAATATTTCGCTATGATTGCGGGAAATACAGGGATCATTCTCTTGATGAAAGAACAAACAGACCAAGCCTTGCTTCGACTGGCCAATTATGACGATCTGACGGGTACATTGAACCGCAGGACGTTCATCTCACGTACCAATCAATACATTGCCGCTTATGCGAAGAAAAAGAAACCGATCACCTTGCTGCTTTTTGATATTGATAATTTCAAATCGATTAATGATACGTTCGGCCATGACGTAGGGGATCGGGTGCTTGTTGATCTCACAACACGAATGAAGGAACAGTTGGGTCCAGATGATCTATTCGCTAGATATGGCGGAGACGAATTTGCCATTATCCTGCCTGGCATGGATGAAACGGAATCCTCGCGTTATTCCGAACAGCTTAGACAAGCCGCAGAAGGAGCGCACGTTCCCGGATTAAAACACTCTTATACAATCAGTTTGGGTGTTCTCACGATCATCCCCGATGAAGAGACACATCTCGAGGAACTTTACTCCACTTGTGACAAAGCGCTCTATCGCGCAAAAAGAAACGGTCGAAACGGTGTATTTCGAGGCTCTATGGAAAGACAAGTTGTACATGCTTAGGTAGGATTGATGTTCAGGGCATAGATTTGAAATCAGGCTGTCGCTTATTAGCGGCAGCCTTTTGTGACAAACTATCAAACACTTCCCTTTTTGATAACATGGACGACAATTTTCCTGATACTTTTCAATCCATTCTTGTTAATTTAATCCTAAGCACAACTAACCCTGACAGAGAGTAGGTAGGTAGGATGATTTCTCTCAATGATAAGCCCATGTATCTAGCGCAATTCGCAAAGTTAATCCAAATGGATGAACATCGGCTATTTCGTATATGCAAGGGGATCGAGGAGAATGGGTATAGATTTAACCGAAACGAACACGGGCACATCGATCTGTCGGAGAATGATATTACGGTCGTGTTGAGTTTTTGTTGGTGAAGGCGGCGGAGCGGAGCATATAGAGGTGGTGCGGCTGCGTTATAGCTTGGATAGCTTTGCAGAGTCCACTTATTTGATATATTCTGTACTATGTACAATAAAAAAATCAAAGGGGCCCTTGTATGTCAACAGTTATCGGAATCGGCACCAAAGAAAATCCTTGGAAATTACAGACGCCTCCACAAACTTCAGAGTATGAGATGTATAAAGACGAAAAAGACGGCAAAGCCATTATTGTTTGCACGGTAGGTAAAACCGTTTTGCATTACGACTACCGCTGCATTGATGACCTACACGCCATGCTCAAGCAGCATGGGGATTGGATCGAACTCGGCAGCGCGGATGAGCAGAAGCCAGCCAAAGAAGGCACCGTCGAAGCTTGGGGACGCTCTCCAGAAAACCCAATTGGCGGTTGGTACGGCTTGAAGAAAGGTTTTCGCGGCAGATTCGGCATGTATGTCCCTCCGTTGATGGAGGCATTAGGGCTTGCCGAAGTTGAGCATAATCCAAGGAACAATCGTATACGAGCCTTGTAAGAAAGAGGGAGGGAACGAGGATACGCTATTTGCGGCTGATTCCGTGAGAATGGACATCGAAGGGAACTACAGTACCTTATTTTGCCGATAACCGCTATAAATCGCTAAAATCGAACAAATAGAGCATCCACGTTCCGCTTGGAGAAAATTTTAACCGTTTTCGGCAAAATAGAGCATCTACGTTCCCTCCGCTACCTTATCATGCACCATGTGATCAAATATTGAGAGGGGCTACCTCCCTGATATCGGTTAACCAATCGATCGTTTACCAAAATAAACGGCTACGCCGTCCTCTTAGGACGGGAGCGTTTATCTAGAAATATAGCCAACTTATTGTGTGAAACACATAAATTCTTATATTTTAAAATAAGGCTGTCCTGAAAACAGTAGAGCCTGAGCGCTAACTCGGTCTATAGGACATTTTTTGAAAAATTAAACATTTTTGAATTGAGCCAGTTGGAAGATATATGACATTTTTGACTAAACTTCTCTTTTCTTGATTGGGTGAGTAAAAAACTGAAATAAGCAAAATAATAGACCTCCTTAGCCGATTGGCCTGCCGAGGTCCTTTTAACTTGTTCCGAACTGCTGCCGAACTACAACAAATCGCTCAATTCCCTTATTAAGTTGAAACTTCACTTCTCTACCAATATGTTTTTTATATAACTGGGTAATACTAAGGAAGCCTGAAACGTTTCAGGGTTGATATACTTCGCATCCTGCCACTGCAAACGATTCAAATCTGCCTGAAGAGGATCCCCCTTTTTTGAAGCAAGGACAAAGCTCCATATCCCGCCGGGAAATGTTGGGATAGAACATAAATAGGGTTGTACGATTGGAAACAACTTGTTCAAGCTGCGAACCGTATTCTTAAAAATAGTCGAGTTGTAATAGGGAGAGCCTGACTGAAACACGACTATGCCGTCATCCGTCAAACTATCGTAAACATATTGATAAAATTGTTGTTTATACAGACTGGTTGCTGGTCCGTAGGGATCTGACCTGTCGACAAGAAGTACATCAAACTTATTTTTTTGTTCTTGAATCCACTTATACCCGTCCCTATATATCATACGGATACATCCTTCCCGCTCATGGGTGCCCTCTTTAGTCATCCATGTCCGGCATATGTCAACAACTCTCTGATCAATTTCCACTACATCGATCTGCTCCACACTTTCATACTTCAGCGCTTCGCGGGACGGGCCGCAATCGCCCCCGCCGATCATGGCCACTTTTTTCGGTTCGTTATGCGTGGTCATAGCAATGTGCGTAATCATTTCGTTATAAATAAAGCCATCCTTGGTCGTGACCTGAGGGGTTCCATCAAGAACAAGCATACGGCCGAAACCTTTCGTATCAACGATACTTATTTCTTGAAACGGCGATTGTTCGTAATAGAGCAGCGCTTCGACCTTATAGCCGACCTCCATATCAAGCTCCGGTATATCGTCCCATAGCCAAAGGTCTTCATTTGGTTCTTTGTAATAGCCCGTCAATGAATACTTTTTGTTCGTCACGAGCTCGTCCCCCTGTTCGACCATTTTGAAACTCTATCCAGTAATAGCCCGTCAGATCCGTTATTTTCACCTGTTACGAAATCTTTCATATAATAAGAAAGGTATTTGCCATAACCGCTGTCCGTTTGTGAAAGCAGTTCCTCAACAAAATAAATACCGTTAGGAATCTCATCAAGAAGCAGTGTGGATATGGCCCCATAGATGCCGCATGCTACTTGGAAATAGGTGGCGTTCGTCTTATACTCGGAAAATATGTGTTTATTGCTCATGACGTTGTACATAAAACGTTCCTTATCTTTATAAACGAGAAGCACGCCTACCAAATCTTCTCCCTCCAGTTCGGCTTCTGCAGGGTCTAGCACCTTATGATTCCAATTCCAAAGATCGTCAGCATTGCTGAGATTGGTTCGGATTATTTCCGTCGTATAATCATTCACTCGATAAATAAAGCCTGTCTCCATGTTATAAGCATTTCCCAAAGAAAGAACCTCTTCATGGGGCATCAAACATCCGTAAAACTGTTTGTTTCCGAGCGATACTTTAAACTCTAGCTCATATACATCATGATAAAGAACTATAGGCATATTTTGTTTCATAAACATCGGATAATTTAATATGGCTTCATCTAAGAAGCATTCGGGAGACCATGTGGAATACACTGTTTTTTTCTGAACTAGCGACCGATCGACATAAAATGAATTATCATGCTCGACGATATAGCAGCCAAGCGGTGTTTCGCCGGGAACTTGCTTCATCATGTCCAAAGCCATCCACTGCACGACGCCTGGATTCATGCCGGATCCGATAATCGCTTTCATATTCGTGAAGCGTCCTCTATTTTCTTGGAAAATGCGGTATCGTTCCAACAATGTAAATCCTTCAAGCTCTTCGTTTTCGTCTACCATTGCATTTTCTAAGGCAGAATTAATATACGGAATGCCCAATGCATCGCAGCACTCCAGCATCTCGACGGTATCTGCCCAAGATATGTCGACGACAAGCGTTGTCTTCGTATGGGTTAAATGCTGTCGAAACATTTTCAGATTACTCAAATCGAACTGATGTAACGTAACTGCATGGCTTAAATGGGGAAGAAATGATTCGTAATAGGCCATGTCCTTTTGTTTTCAATCGATCAAATGAATCTTACAGCGACTGATAAACCGATAGACAGGATCATTGACATCCTGAAACGACTTGTCTAATATAGCAAGAATGGATTTAGCAACTCCCCCAGCGCTGCCAAGAATACTAATGATTAATTTTTGATTGTCCACATCTGCTCATCTCCTGTTTATCCAAAATTTTCTGGCATTCAGTAATGTCCCCTCTCTCCTACTATTCTTTGTTGTTATCATTCATAGAATATGTAAAATTAGTATGATTCGACAGAGTCAGCTATCTTGTAAGGATTAAAATTCTTCTAAAATAGAAAGAACCCGCTCCATGAGCGGGTTCCTAAGTCACTTATTGTACATGTATCTCCATGACACATGTTCTTCCATTACTTTGTATTCGTAAGTTCATTCATCTTTTCTTGTGATTCCTTGTATATACGTACAAGAGATTGAACCTTATCAAATTCATAATCACCAGGGCCATAATTATCCATAAACATTTTTTTCAAAATTCCTGAGTAAAAGATAACTCTTTGCTCAAGCAAATCATGTTCCATTTTGATAATATCCTCAATTGAATGATTTCCAATGAATTCTTCTGTCTCATCAATGGGATCTTTCCATTGACCTCCCCTGCTCTCGGCAGGATTAGCCCCCTCTAGCTCTCTCGATTGCTCTAGATCTATGGATGTTCTTAAACTCGATAATGCAATATTTTCTTTCGCAAGCATGATTTGAAAATGTTTATTTTTGAATAGATCAATAATAACGAGTCTGCATAACTCTCGATTTTGGAGAAGAATTCCGTCAAATGGATGGATCGTCCAGTTACCATGTTTCAGAAATAGATTTAACTTGAAAAGTTCGCTGCCATAGACATATTCTATGTTAATATTTGAATCCGAAATGATTTCAAAAGAGAAATCTAACATATATGAAACCTCCTGAAACGATAAGCTTTGGCAACTCCGACTAGTTGTTTTTATTTGCTTCCTACGACCCATCTTAAACCCCAGTTAAATGCCTTATCCATTTCGGGATGTCCCTGATAATGCCGGACGATTCGTTCAATACTGAACGTTTCATCCTTTACATTTTGAATCAAAGCAATTGCACACATGGGGAGACTGTTGTCGTGCTCATCGAGTTTAACAATGATGTCTGGACCGCCATTTTGTTTAATGGTTACAAGGCCATCAGCCTCAGACCATCTCGTAACACCCTCATAGATGAATGTGAAAATAAGTATACGCCTGAAATCAGCAAGCTTGGTTCCATTAATTCGAATATTCTCACCCGTTTTAACGGAACCTGTGCGATCATCACCATCGAGAGAAATATAGGGTTCTCGCGTAAGCGACCCAAATGTCTCGCCTAATGCCTGAATTAACCCTTTTCTGCCATCCTTTAGTTCATAGAGGCAAGCTAAATCAAGATCGATCCCACTAGGTGCTTTATTCCAAAATCCATGGCTATTTGATGGTTGTTGATTCCAATTCAGGTTGATTAAGATTTCCCCAAGATCTCCCGATTTCTTCTCGAGGTTGATCTTATCCCCCTTTTTTGTTAATACGATTTTAGGAAGGTTGATCTTTGGTACCTTGTCTTGTTTCGGTTCAGACGGCGTGATCAAAATTTCTTGCGCTTTTACCGATTGCTGATCATTTTTCACAACAACACCATAGCTCTCACAAAGAGCTTTAAGGCCGCCAGCGTATCCAGCACCGATGGCGCCAAACTTCCATTCACCGTTGTATCTATATAATTCTCCTAAAACAATAGCCGATTCTATGGAGAAATGGTTTCCCAAGTCATAACGAAGTATTTCTTGTCCTGATGCTTGATTAATGAGACAGATATATACGTCACTGACCCCACTGAAGTTTTGACGCCTTACTTCACTTTCATAGATCGTAAGCGTAAAAGCAATCTTGTCAACAGCTGGTAGAACTCGTTTCAGATCGATATGAAGTTGTCTTTTACTTGCCTGCTTCTCTATGTATGTGATAAAACGATTGCTCGGGTTTCCATAGTATATAAGATCTTCATCACCACGAACCTTACCGTTCTGCGCAAGCAAAAAGGCCGAAGTATTGAGCTCTATTTGATTTGGAGCATTCCAACCGATAAAGACAGTCAGATTGGAAAGCGTTGCATGTACTTTCGTTAAATCTGCCTTTTGTCCTTTGACAACAGCAACGACGGTCATGTTGACTTCACCCTTCTTTATAAAGATGTAAACATTAGGGTGGCCACCAGTAGGCTAACCACCCCATACAACGCAACTTCTAGCTCAAGCCATAATTAGTAACTAACGCAGCCAAACCACCTGCGAAACCACTACCAACCGCTTGGAATTTCCAATCGCTTCCTAGACGATAAAACTCACAGAAGACGACAGCTGTTTCAATAGAAAAGTCTTCACCCAAATCATATCTTAGAATCTCATTCTTATTAGCTTCATTCACTACCCTTACGAATGCGTGGCTAACCTGTCCAAAATTTTGAGTACGTTGATTCGCATCATGAATCGTAACCGTAATGCCAATACGAGAAATTGTTGATGGGATTTTCGAAAAATCAATCAAAATTTGCTCATCATCACCATCACCTTCACCCGTACGATTGTCTCCTGTATGAGTGACAGCACCATCATAGGCCTTAAGGTTATTATAAAAAACAAAATCAGCTGCCGATTTCGCTTTACCATCTTCATGCAGGAGAAATGCAGATGCATCGAGATCGAAATCTCCACCGCCATTATATTTATTGGTATCCCATCCAAGTCCCACAATGATTTTAGTTAGACCTGGGTTTGTTTTGGTTAGGTCAATGCGTTGACCTTTGGATAAATCGATCGACATTGTGATCTCACCTTTCAGGTAAAATGATAGACATTCGGCTTCTAAAACTAGTATATAGGGTTGTCTAAGTAAACCGCAACGATTCACTTCCTAAAATATGAATTCTGAAACGGAAAGGCACGAGAGTAACTCCACTCTCATTATCTTCACTTCTTCACCATTCACAAGCGAAACATCACTGCCTATTGCCACATTGGCCTGCACGCATTTGCACAGGCGAACATTGTATATACTCTGGAGTGTCTGATTGGCTCAAAGACAGTATTTCGCGAGCTAGATGCTGGTGATAAGCATTTTATAGTGCTACGCGGGCCTTGATACGGCTACGCCGTCCTCTTGGGACGGGAGCGTTTATCTAGACATATAGCCAACTTATTGTGTGAAACATATACAATCTTATATTTAAATAAAGGGGATAGAAGATTGAACATAAAAGGGCGAATCCGCAAGGTGAAAATAGATATGCAAGTTCTACGAAACTTAAAAACTATGAGAGCCAAAACAGACATACCGGGCGTACTGATCGACAAACGATACGCCCCTCGGATATTAAGACGCGGCAAGAAACCTGAACTGACCGGAAGAATTGTTGAATCAGGTAATCGTGAATATAACTCGGCTCGGAAGGAGTTCAATACCTTCTTTAACAAATTCCCGCGGGTGATCGTTTTTGCACAGAAGACGCAGGACGTAGTCAACGCCTTACGTTGGGCTCGTCATCATAACGTACCTCTCCGAATGCGTTCCGGCCGTCATAATTACGAGGGATTGTCGGTCGTCGACGGCGGTATTGTGATCGACGTTAGCGATATGAATCAGGTCGATGTGGACCGCAGAAACCGTACGGTCACGGTACAGACCGGACTGCGGGACTTCCGCATAGACGAGATCCTTGCGTCTGAGGGCTTAGCGATTCCGACCGGTCTTTGCCCTACTACAGGCATCGCCGGGTATACTTTGGGCGGGGGTCAAAGCAGTCTTGCCCGGCCGTTCGGTTTGGCTATCGATAATCTGCTTGAGTTGGAGATGGTCGACGCCAACGGCCGAGTTCTCCACGCCAACGCTGATCGGCATGCGGATTTGTTCTGGGCGTCGCGCGGGGGAGGAGGAGGCAACTTCGGCATCTGTACATCGTTCCGCTTTCGAACGCATCGCATCGACTCAGTCGCTTACGCCAACATCAGCTGGAATCTGACAGACCTGGTACCGGTTCTGAAAGCTTGGCAGAACTATACGGTTCCCGGCTCTAGCGAGAGGCTTACCCCCCTCCTCACAATTGCTTCAGGACAGCAGTCGACACTCTTGATGCAAGGTCTTTTCCTAGGACCGGTTGCACAATTGCGCCGGTTACTGGAGCCACTGCTTCGAGCCGGCTCACCACAAAAGGTGTATATCGAAGAAATCCCTTGGCTAGAGGCAGTGGGGAGGATAGCGGTTACCCAGCCGAGGTCTGAACCTTTCAAGAGTGTAGGCCCTTTCGTCAATCGCTTGCTGCCGGACGAGGCAATCACTACAATTCAACGCTTTATGAACAACCCGCCCACCTACTCGGCCTCCATATTTTTCCACGGTCTAGGCGGCGCGGTCGCCAAGGTGCCAAGCAAGGCTACAGCCTATTTCTACCGGAAGGCTTTATCGAACATGTCATTCTTTGCCACTTGGAAAACACAGGGAGGGGCTGCAAGAGGTATCAGATGGGTAGAGAACTTTCGCAGTGCGATGCTTCCTTATACCCAAGGTGTTTATGTCAACACACCGGACCTCTCGATCAAGAATTGGCCCAAGGCTTACTACGGCAACAATTTCGAGCGCCTGACACGAGTGAAGGCCCGCTACGACCCGAACAATATATTCAACTTCCCGCAGAGCATCCCGCCAGCCCGTCGGTAGTTTCCGACAAGAAGGATATTATCCATGCCGCTTTTGCATTTATTAAAAGAACTCGTCCATAAGCTGGTAGTAAAGAACTTTTGATTCATCTAATTCTACTAGACCATAATGATCAAGAAAGGCATGTATATGCTCATTACCAAAGTTATATGTTATACTTCTGATTGCCAAGGCTAAATCCTGATACCTGTCTGCAACCCCGGCCCTACCCCAATCAATAAATCCATGAACCTTCCCATTATTTATAATGATATTAGGTAAGCAGCAATCGCCATGAGTAAAAACCAAGTCCTCAGTAATGGGCTTTTTGCTAATTAGTTCATTAAATAATTCTTTTGCCTTTAATCCTTGTCTATGTTGGTCAAAATTTTCTTCATCAACAAGATTATTTTCTACTCGCTTTTTGGCTTCCTCTATCTTACTGTGTAATCTTTGGTTAAAAGGGCAACTTGCAACTTGTATTTCATGAACTGCTCTCAGACCATAAGCCAATTGCTTCATTAACTGTGGTAACATCATTTCGAATGACTTTTCAGAAGCATTAATACCTACGATTTCAGTTATGAGTAAGTATTCATTAGAATCGTCTTGACCGTAATAAACAACCTCTGGGACGGGCAATTTGCCTTGTAACCATTTTAATCGTTCTTTCTCATTCAATAGGCTTTCAACAGCTGTGAGGGATTGAATTTTTAAGTATAGATTAAATGAAGTGCCTATCAATAAGTACGTTTTTGATTCTGAATGACCAATAGTAATTCTTCTCCACGTATATCCGTTTGTTATTTTAGATAAGTTCTCTGGAAGTGTAAATTCCTGCATGATTGTTCCCCTCACTTTCACCGCTAAGCATCTTTCATACTTAAACAGTTCACCAAAACTTGCTGAAAATATGCTTTGTATGTCCATTCATGAATTACCTGCCTTACATTATCCCACTGTATTATATCACCAATTTACAAATTCAGACTGAAAATTGAGGTACGGGTCTACACTCTTAAGGAGCATATATATGATTAGTCTGAATGAACGCCAAATTCATCACATCCAACATGTATTCCCCTGTTTCTCTCATGTTCGCTACGAAAACTGGAAATCGGCAAATATCCTTACCATCACACCTACTACGCCACACGCCGTTCGTGAGGGTCATTTCCTTCAACATGCTATGTTTATTATTAGCGGTTCTATTCGGATATTTAAAATTAGTCCAACGGGTAAAGAGATTAGATTGTACCGCGTGCAAAGCGGTCAATGTTGTGTACTGATGATGGCGAGCATACTAGGAGAAACGGAAAACGAAGCATCTGTTTCGATCGAGACCGAGACTGTCGTCTTACTGCTCCCTGTTTTAGAATTCAGGAGTTGGATGGACACGATCAAACCAATTAGGCAATACATATACAAACAATTTATTGATCGGATGACGAATGTTACTAAACTGCTTGAAAATGTCGCTTTCGGGTCAATTCCCTATCGAATTGCGGAATTTTTATTGATAGAATCAACACTGTCTGAATCCTTACAAATTACGCATGAACAACTGGCTGTTGAACTAGGGACGGCCCGCGAGGTAATTACTCGGAGCTTAAAAGATTTTGCAAATCAGGGAGCCATTGCATTGAGACGAGGAAGGATCACCGTTTTGGACCGTGATGTCTTGAAAAATATAATGGATCAGCATTTGTGACATTGTCACTGCAGACCGATTCAAAACCCCATAAAATCAGTAGTAGATCTACTACATTTTATAGGAGGTAAACTATGAATCACTATTACGACCACTCGAATCTAAAACGAATTCCTGAGCTCATGAAGCTCGCCCCTCAAGCTGCCGCTTCCTTTTTGTCCTTCGAAAAGGATGTCTTTCATTCTACAGATGCCATACCTTTGAAGATGAAAGAACTCATTGCTGTGGCCGTTGCTCACGTGACGGGTTGTCCCTACTGCATTGATGTACATGTAAAAAAGTGCAAAGAGCTAAGCGGTACGAAAGAGGAAATCTTAGAAGCCATTTTAATTGCTACCTCTACGCGAGCGGGGACTATTCTAAGCCATGCAACACATGCCTTAATATCATTCGAGGATACATCAGAAGCTCGAAAAACAACAGACCAGCAGTCCCCAATTCTCGATTGCTTCTGTTAATGGAGTAACAGTACGGGCGGACTGAATACTTGAGGGGTTCTCCTCCAACCACCATACACAATGAAAAAAGCACCCTCATGGGTGCTTCTTCATTTTTGTATGGAGGTGAACCGTGGCTTGGTAAATCCACAAATTGCCGCATGAGCTTGATTCAGTTGTTTGGAGAAGTGGCGTAAAGTCTATACAGTGAACAATACCTATTTTTATTTTACTTGCTCTTTTGTACCAGCATGTTCAGCAGAACCGTTATAGCCTCTGCTCTTGTAGCATGGTTTTGAGGGGCGAATTGGTTATCGCCTTTCCCTTGCACAATGCCTGCTTGCTTCACGAATGCAACGCTACCCTTCGCCCACACTGGAATATCTTTGTCGTCTGCGAAGCCCGTTGCGGTATCTGCTTGGTTAGACTGACCTAGAGCATTCGCAATCATCACTGCCATCTCTGCACGTGTAATGACCGCATCCGGACGGAAAGTAGCGTCCTCATAGCCTTTAATAATGCCTGCTTGTACAGCCTGTGCGACCGCTTTCTGCGCCCAAGTTCCAATTTCCGCTGTATCTGTGAAAGTCAACGCTGGTCCTGCATCTTTTGGCTTCAACGTATTCATTAGCATGACTGCAAACTCCGCACGAGTTACAGTCTTATTCGGTGCAAATGTTCCGTCCGGATAACCCTCGACAATTCCGTTACTTACCGCTTGCTTGATGTTCGCCTCCGCCCAGTGTCCAGAGATATCGCTTAAGTTAATTGTTGGTTTCGTGTCTAATGTTGGCACAGTTACCTCGTCCCCTACAGCGAATACCGCATATTTCGTAAAGTGATTCACATCTACGGTAATGTGATCGCCATTTACCTTACTGCCGGTAACTTCTACCCAAGACTTTTTAGCTTCATCAAAATAGAAGACAGACGCTTTTTGGTTACCCTTCAAGCTTGCTCGATTAAAAGCAAAGGTCAATGTTACAGGATTACTAAAGTTCTCCGAGAAGTTTTTGAGAATTTCATAGATAGGGCTGGCTAGAACTTCTTTATTGGTTAGAAGCTTTTGAGTCTCCAGCACTTTTTCGATTGTTAATTTCAGCTCTTTGTTTGTCGCATTCGCCGGAATCGAAACTGTAACCTCATCTTTCAAACTAACATTACCTGTTTTACCAACAGGAAGCGTTAATGTACCATCTGTTGAAGTCACTTGGATGTTGATTATTGGAGCGACATACCCGCTTGGTGCTGCTGTTACGGTAATCCTTGCTGTTCCTGTTTTACTAGCATCTACGGTCGATGTTGCTGTAATCGTGTAGACGCCTGTCGCCGTATCAGCTGCTACCGTTACTAATCCATCCGCTGCAACTGCTACTTTTGAATTGCTGCTTGACCATGTTACGGTTTGAGCCGCTCCGTTTATTACTGTTACTGTAGCAGTCAGTTGCTTCGTAGCTCCTTGATCCACACTCACTGTCGCTGGACTCACACTTACGCTCGTTACGCTTGGTGCTGCTGTTACCATTACGGTTGCTGTTCCACTCTTGGTAGTATCTTCTGTTGAAGTAGCAATTACGCTTATCGTCTTTCCTGCGTCAGCTGAGTTGACAGTCAACAATCCTGTGGTTGGATTTATGGTAGTTCCCGCATTTAAGCTGGTTCCAGCTATGAACCATGTAACGGTTTGGGCTGGGTTGTTGGTCCCCGTTACTGTCGCTGTAAATTGTTTTGTTCCTCCTATTGCGGCAATTGTTGCAGTTGCTGGAATCACGCTTACACTCGTTACTGTTGGTGGTGTTGGTATAGCATCGGTTATGAAAGTATGTGTAACTCCATCACTCTCAGTGCCCTCCGTGTTAACCGATTTGAATACAAAGGCGTACGACGTGCTAGGCGTAAGACCTGAAACGCTATATACCCCTGAAGTTACGGAGTCAACCTTGTTACCACCCATATAAACGTTAACTGCCGAGAAGTTTGCATCAGTAGGTAAAGTGAAAGTAAAGTCTGCTGTTGTCGTTGTATGACTTTCTACCAAATTAGTAATATCAGTAGATGCAGCTGCATACTTACGTGTTGCATTGATGGAGTAGGTCTTCTTTGTACCATCTTCTGCAGTTACAACTATCTCTATAGCATTAGATCCCACTGTTAAAGGAACAGCCATAGAAGATAAGCTTGGCTCACCGTTTATCGTAATAGTAGAAGTACTATACGTTGCAACTGGAGTTACATTCAGACTAGTTACATCGTTTTCAACCGAAGTCGTATAAGATGTAATCGTAGAATCAAACTCACGATTCAATACCTCAGATGTGATAAGACTGCTTAAACTAGCGTCATTCGAACGTCTAGTTACATAGATCATGTAGTCTTTCGTCGTTTGACCATCTTGAGCAACTACATGCACATCGATGGTGTTTACACCGATAGCAAGATCAATTTTAGCTGACTGATCACCTTGAGCCACAACATTACCATTAATAGTAACAGTAGCATGACTGTCATTGGCTGAAGGACTAACATACATCTCAGTAACAGTACTACCCACATTCATTGAATACTCTGTAACTAATGAGTCGAAAATAGGATTTAAATCACCAACCGAAGTAGACAAGCTATTTAAAGTACTATCAGTTGAAGCCGCTCTAATTACAGTGATTACGTAATTGCTGACTGTTTTTCCATCTTGTGCAGTTACTACGATATTGATTAGGTTCTCCCCCGTATGAAGTGGAAGATCTCCGGATTGTGAACCTATAAGTATGTCAGGTGTCCCAGGGGTTGGTGGCATTCCGGGAAAACCTCCCATTGGTGGCATTCCGGGAAAACCTGGTATCCCTGGGATAAAAGTCTGCGCAACTACAACATCATTTACCTTAACTGTCGCATATCTTTCGGCTACAGTAGGTGTAACATTTACATGATCAATATCATTAGAAACATTAACAGTGTAATTTAACACCGTAGGATCAAAGGAAGGAATAAGACTCCCACCCAGCAGGCTTAAACTGGCTAATTTAGCGTTATTTGATACAGGAGTAACTGCTATGATTTCGCTGGTAGACGAATTCAAACCGCTTGAGTTGAATGCAAGTAATGAAACAGAATAGTTTACGTTATTTGTTAACCCTTGGATATCATAGGATGTAGCATTTGTACCTACTGTACCTACTTGGTTACCATTGTTGTAGATGAGATAACCTGCTATATCGGATTCACTATTCGGACTCCAAGAAACAAGTGCATGACCATTTCCTGCTACAACAGATATTCCTGTAGGTGCTGTAGGAGGATTTGGATTAAGGGGAGTTCCCATTACGCTATCACTCATTAATGATTCTTCGTTCGCTGTGTCCGTAGTCGTTACTTGAAAATTATATTGGGTAGCATTCTTTAAACCTGTAACTTCATAAGTGGTAGCTGTTACAGACGCTGATGTAACTTTAACCCCGTCTACATAGACATCATAACCTTTTATATCCTCTCGATTGTTTACATTCCAAGTTACGGTTGCAGAACCATTAGTTGGAGAAACAACTACCCCATCGGGTTTGACAGGCGGATTTGAAGGTATCACAGTTATAGCGTCTGACATTTCAGATACTACACCTGAAGTATTTAAAGCTTCTATTTTAAAAATATATGATGTACCATTTGATAACCCAGGAATTGAGAGGGAAGTAGCTGTTAGTAAATCATCGTTACTCTTTGCTCCATCTTTATAGAGATTATATCCTGCAATGTCTGCCTCAGAATTGGCTGTCCATGTCAAGGTTGCACCACTATTAAGAGATATACCAGCAAGACCAATCGGTTTAGCAGGTGGGGTGTTGTTTAAAGGCATCAAGGCTGTAGCCTCACTCATACCTGACTCGTTACCTGCTGCATCAAAAGCCGATACCTGAAAACCATAACTATGGGCATTACTTAAGTTCTGTGCTGTAAAGCTTGCTGTGTTTGCGCCAACAGAAGCTATTTTCGTATCGTCTCGATAAATGTTATACCCCGATACAGCAGTATTATCAGTTGAAGCAGACCAGTTGAAAGATACTTGACCATTTCCAACAGATGTGCCAGTAATTGAAGGTACTGACGGTGGAGTAGTGTCCATCTCATACGCTTCAAAAGCGTATAGCTTAAGCGGATCGCTCTGAGTTACAGTGCTCTCTACGCTAACTAGAATAAAAGAAACATCTCTAATGTTGACTACTTTCGTCATATCGTTAGAATCCACACTTACATCATCATAGCTGTAGTCTGGATGCCAAAATCTAATTGCTACCCATTTGTAGAACTTATGGAAGTCATCAGACTTCACTCTAATCGTACCAATATTTGTTGACTGTGGGAGGTTAATTCTATAGGAATGATAAGCCTCCCCCATGTCCGTTGAAGTTGTATCGTCCCCATCTGTAGCATTAGATGGGTTAACGAATTGGTAACTGTTATTGTAACTAATCGGAATACCCGCTAATAAATCTGGCTCTGATGCTGCACTAACATGTACCTGAGGTACAGATGAGAATAATAAAGCAACCATTGTCATTATTGCCATGAATCTACGAAACCAAGATGAACCTAATCTTGAATTGACCATTTTACACACTCCCATTTAGTTTTATATATTTAGTATCAGCCATACACTGTGCCGTCACTGCCTACTGACACTATGCTGCTGGGAAAATCATTTCGTATCGTGATGACAAACCAAGCTTTGGATACTGGTGTTAGGAAGATCTATATAACCAAATAATCTCGAACTTCGACCCTTTCATTCCATTATCTTCGTGATGGAAATAATCATTTTTATAAAGATGCTTCACGTTTCGAATCATCTACAAAATTCTCACACAAGATTAAATATAGCTCCTGCCTACAAAAAAAGAGTCTAACTAAAGTTATATATCAGTCAAAAAATGTCGAAAAGCATTCACCGGGTCTGTCAAATCTTTTGTGTAAACTCTTTTAAAAGACTTCTCCCCGAGGGGAGAAAAATGTTCAGTACAGGTGCTGACCGATGCGATCTGGATTTTCAAACACGTTTAAACAAAATTCGCCATATCTCGTTCTTATTTTAGGGTTATTATGGCAATAAAAAAATCCCCTTAATAGGGGATAGGGTAGGGGGATATCGTTACAGGATATGCAATTTCTTCCCTCGCTGCAGAGCTTCAAACCTGCTGTTTACGCCCAGCTTGCGGTATATATTTTTGATATGCGTCTTCACGGTTTCATCTGTAATGTTAAGCTCTACAGCCATCTGTTTATTTGACATTCCTTGCTCCATAAAGCGCATGATGTTCAATTCCTGCTTAGTGACCAATGAATCGAGGTCCAAATCCCCCTGTTTATTCTCGTTCATCATGAGAAGCAGTTTTTTGACGTAGAGCAAAGAAACTTTACCTGTCCGACTAATAGAAACGTTATTCTGCCTATTATGAAGATACAGACGCAACAATGCGCGCATCGGTTCTCCTTCATCAATAAAACTTCGAAGATACTCGCTTGGTTCTGCTAATTGCAAGGCTCCTTCCAACTTCAATAGAGCTTGCACTTCATCTCCCTGTTGATAAAAAATCACACTTTGCAGAATGCCCACCCTAATTTGATCTCGATGACGATTGTCTTTCATCGCCAGGACATACATGTTTTCTAGTAGTGGCAAGGCTTCGACATATGACCCGCAGGCTTGAAGGACTCGGGCATATAGCAGATACTCCATGAAATAAAATTGTGTGACGGTATCCGTATGCGTGAGCCCACACGATTGCATCCACGCGACGGCATCGTCCAAAGAGCCGCTTGCTAGTAACAAATTGCCTTTCTCTCTATCCAGCTTTTGTAAAAACATACGTTTATCCGGCGACTGAATTTTCGACTTCGCCAGCTCCAGGCATTGAAACGCTTTTTCCGTGTCCCCATTGGCCCGGTAAATCCTTGAACCACTAATGGCGGCACCTACGATAATGTTCGCATAGGGCTGCATGCATGTTTCCAGTTGCGCTCTTTCTGCATACATTGCAGCTTCTTCCAGTTGATTCCATTCATATAAAAGCCGGCTATATTCAACGTAAAAGAAACCGACGTAGGGGTAGTTTTCTTTGTTCTCCCACACCTTGATCCATTTGAAAAAGAATGTTTTCGCTTCATGCAGATGATTAAAAAAAACAAGCAGCGAATCGAAGTTCGTCGTCAACGTGTTCGCTTCGATCATCTGGACATAGCTGCCTTCGGGCATATGCTCATTAAACAATTCAAAGTAAGCCATCGTTTTTCCAAAGTCTCTCTGGTAGAGATGCACGATAGCGCTTATGTAAAGAATTGTTTCTCTATATGGCTCCCACACCGGGTCCGTCATCTTTTTCTCGATCTCTGAAAGTTTCTCCGTCGCTTGTTTTACATTTCCGGATTCAGCCAAAACTTTAATATGCCGAATTTGAATGCGTGGCATTTGTTTAATGCAGGCATCCGGCAGTTCAAGAATCCATCGACTCAGAACGCCATTCTGCAAGGGCATATTAATCAATTGCGTATCGATTAAATTTGCCGCCAGCTCATAGTGTTTTCCCGCAAGAAGATGGTCAACCGCTTCCTCGAGGAGACCTTCCTGCTCCAGACAATTCGCCGCAAGTACATACGATTGTTGGAATTTCGCAGGGTCCTTCTTCCGAAATTGCTTCCGCAAAAAATCCGAAAACAGATGGTGGTAACGATACCACTTCCGTTGTTCATCCAAGGGAACGATAAACAAGTTTTGCTGCTCCAAAAGCTCCAATCGTTCCTGACAATGGGATTGGCCGGTAATAGCCTCACACAGCGTTTCGCTCATTCTGTTTAATATCGAGGTTTGCAAGAGGAACGACTGAACTTCCTCTGACTGGTGACAAAGAACTTCCTGAAATAAATAATCGGAAATACCACGAAGCTCTCCGTTAAAAATTTGAATAAAATCGGCGGGATCCTGGTTTCCTTTTAATGAGATTGCCGCCATATGCAGTCCGCTAATCCAGCCCTCCGTACGCTCCACCAGCATCGAAATATGCTTTTCAGATAAGGTAGACTGCATACAATCACGGAAATAACGGATCGCCTCATCGATTTGAAATCGCAAGTGCTCGCTCGTAATCGTAATGGCTTGGTTACTCACACGGAGTTTGGACGTAGGAAACGGCAATTCAACACGACTTGTGATGTATACATGCATATGCGCGGGTAGATGTTCGAGGAAACGCAACAACGACGCATGAATGGAAGAAAGTTCAATCGTATGGTAATCGTCCAAGATGAGAACCAGTTCATGCCCGCGGCTGAGCTCATGCATCATGGCCAGAAGCAAGGGTTCGAATGTGCCTGTTTTGAGCGGGGATAAATAAGGTTTCATCGTGTCGGCAAAATTCGGAATCTGGTCGTCAACCCCCGCAATGACATAGCTCCAGAACTGAATCAAATCATTGTCATGTGAATCTAAAGACACCCAAACGGCGGGTTTTGTTATTTGCTGGACCCACTGGCTTATCACCGTGGTCTTGCCGTATCCTCCCGGGGCCGTGACCATGGTCAGTTTTGTAAGCAACCCCTTATTCAACATTTCAAGAAGCAGTGGACGTTCCATGTGTCTACTGTACCTGAAATGTGGAATACTTAATTTTGTCTTTAAAATCATCACGAGCCCCCCGACTGATGTTGCTTCTTTCGATATAATTCACTTGAATTGTATCATGGATTAAAAGTATCGTCATAACTGATGCAACATACGATGCCGCAACACTTAAATGCTGCTTATGTACAGATCTCCCCAGGTAAGAACGCTATCTTCCTCTCCATCTATCTGCTTCATTTACTTTCGCACGCACGCTATGATGGGTAATGCCAAGTTCAGTGGTCGGAATAAACTCAAATACGTTACCTATCGCTGCAGTAATAGAGATCGAACAAAGGAATGTAAGAACCCTGAGCTTCTCCGTGAGTACATCGAAAGGATGGAGGTGAGGGGAGTATTGAAATGTCCATCTAACTTACTAACGCAGCCTACTCACCGATGACTACCTTAGCGGTACATTTCAATGCCGTGCTCCCTCCGCTCACGCTCCGCGCGGACTGAACCCTCGAGGGGTTCCACTCCCAATCCACCCATACAAAAGAAAAAAGCACCCTCGAAGGGTGCTTCTTCTTTCTGTATGGAGGTGAGGGGAGTCGAACCCCTGTCCGAAAATATTGCCACACAGGCATCTACGGGTGTAGTCACAGTTTTGATGTCACCCGAGCAGCGCCCCGTAACCGGCTATGCGTTGGGTCAGCCTGATTGTCTTCCTACGTCCGACCCCAGGCGGAGGCCAAACGTCGTATCCCACTATAGTTGAGCCCCTATCCCAGTCACATGGGCGATGCTGAGTAGAAGCACGCTAACAGGTTATTAAGCTGCTAAAGCGTAGTTGTTTTGTGTTTTGCCATTTAATAGGCTTTAGCGTTTTATAGTGGACGCGGCCCCACTACCCGCAACCCGCGCTCAAACTATCCCCGTCGAATCCAAGAACACCCCCGGATTGCCTTCATAACCGTCATAGACGGTGAAGGTTAAAAGGACAAGCTTTAGAGCCAAGTTACTCTTGAAATCTCTTCGTTACAGTTATTAGTATACCATAAGTACGAGAAATATGAACACTAGGTTCATGGAAGACAAGGTGTTACCTTCCAATACAACCAGCTATCTTGCAATCTTCTGCTTTTCACGCAAAGCACGTTGAATATCGCGTTGTGCGTCTTTCTTGGCAGCGGACTCTCGCTTGTCATACTGTTTCTTGCCTTTACCAATGCCAATGAGAAGCTTGGCGTAGCCATTTCGGATGTACACTTTCAATGGAACGAGTGTATACCCTTCTTGCTTTGCTTGGCCTAACATTTTGGCAATTTGCACTTTCTTCAGAAGCAGCTTCCGCGTCCGTGTTGGATCATCGGGATTGCTGCGATTCCCTTGATCGAACGGGCTAATATGCATATTGTGTACAAAAGCTTCGCCATTCCGAATCGTCGAAAAGCTGTCGCCAATGTTGGCTTTACCTGCCCGTAAGGATTTGATCTCCGTGCCGGTCAGGACAAGACCGCATTCATACGTATCTTCAATGAAATAGTCGTGTGACGCCTTTTTATTCTGGGCGAGTAGTTTGCCATCGGCCTTTTTAGTTGCCACGTGAGATCCTCCTCCCGCACGCTAAAATGCAGGTAAATCTTGCTACAATGTGCAACCTATTGTAGCAAGATCAAGCCCGAAAAGCAAGAACCGGCGACTATCTCCGCCGCTTCTTGCTACCATCGCCGTCGTCACTCCGACGACGGCCGCCCTTGGCAAGCGCGTTCACGCCGCTCGCCCAATCCATGCTGCTGCGGTCCGCAGCAGCACCGCCACCACCCGCTTGGGTTTCGCCCCCAAGCGCAATCCCTCGGCCACGCTCGCCGCCTCGGCCAACAACCCCACTGTCGGTCCGCCCGGCGCCGACAGCCTGCAACCGCTGGCTCAAGCTGCCGCCTTCGCCAATCTTAGCCCCTCTACCGCCTTTGCCGCGTTTGTCACTCCAAGGCGTGTTACCACCCTTACCGCGGCGTGACTTTCCTTGTCCCCCCGCACTACCTGTGAACCCTCCGGATTGGCCTGCTCCAATTCTTTCAATGCTTTCAGCTTTGCCATCTCCACCTTCAATGGAGCCTCCAGCTCTTTCTCCACGGCCGCCTGCTTTACTCGCACCAGCATCCGCTCCACCTTGACTTCTGCCTCTGGATCTTCGACCACCAGCGCGCCCAGCCCCATCACTTAAAGCTTTCTCTGTTCCTTCCGAACCTTCTGTCCGTCCTCGAGCCGCCATCTCAATCCGCCTGGCCGCGCCACTATCCGCACGCCCACGCTTTTTCCCTTGATTTCCCGTCCCTGTGTCTCCACGTTCTTGCCCTTGGTTCTGCCCGCCTTGCCCAACCACAACACCGCCTGGTTGCGTCTTAGCAAAGCCACCTTTCCCTTTGTAACCACCCTTGCCTTTCTCTGCTCGGCCCCTGCCTTTATCGGATGCTCCCTTATCGGTTCTGCCGTTATCCGACTTACCGCGGAACCCTTTAAATCCACCTGCGCCATTGAACTTGCCGCCACCGCCACCACCACGGCTGAATCCCCCTTCTTTACGAGGCTTCATATCCAGCAATTCAAAATCAATCGTATGATCATCCATATTCACGCGGGCAACCTTTACTTTAATACTGTCACCAAGGCGATAAATTTTGGAGGTGCGTTCACCGATCAATGCATGTTGCTTCTCATGATGATTATAGTAATCGTCCGTTAAATCACTTAAACGAATTAGGCCTTCTACCGTGTTATCCAGCTCGATGAACATCCCAAAGCCTGTCACGCTCGAGATAATACCCTCGAACTCTTCACCCACTTTGTCCAGCATGTACTGTGCTTTCTTCAATGCTTCAGTATCACGCTCTGCATCGACAGCAACACGTTCACGCTCGGAAGATTGCTGTGCAATATCATTCATACGCGAAGCTAAATAATCATGACGTTTATCCGTTAAGGTACCACCGTTCTCCAGTACTTCACGAATAACACGATGAATAACCAAATCCGGATAACGACGAATCGGTGATGTAAAGTGAGAATAAAACTCTGCCGCTAAGCCGAAATGCCCTAAGCTCTGCGCATCATAACGAGCCTGCTTCATGGAGCGCAGCATCACTTTGCTAATCACGGTTTCTTCCGGTGATCCCTTGATATCTTCTAATAACGTCTGTAAGGAACGCGCATGAATCGTATTCCCTTTGCCCCCTCGCATCGTATACCCGAACGTCGTCACAAATTCCATGAAATTCATCAACTTCTCGGAATCTGGATCTTCATGGATCCGATATAGGAATGGTACTTTCAACCAGGAGAAATGCTCCGCAACAGTCTCATTCGCGGCAAGCATGAACTCCTCGATCATCATTTCCGCGACAGAGCGCTCTCTTTTAACGATATCCGTTGGCTTACCATCTTCATCTACAAGGATTTTGGACTCTTCAAAGTCGAAATCAATGGCCCCACGCTTCATCCGTCTGGAACGCAGTCTAGCTGCTAACTCTTCCATGCGTTTGAAGTCGTCCATCAGGTACGCGTATTTCTCCACGATTTCTGGCTCTGCCTCGCCTGTCAGCAACTTGCGTACATTCGTATAAGTCATACGCTCGCTTGTTTTAATCACACTTGTAAAAATTTCATGGTTAACGACTTTCAAATCCTGGTCGAATTCCATCTCACAAGACATCGTCAAACGGTCTACACGCGGGTTCAAGGAACAAATCCCGTTCGATAAACGATGCGGCAGCATCGGTATCACGCGATCTGTCAAATACACGGAGCAACCGCGATTGTACGCTTCGATATCCAGTGCCGTACCTTCCCTGACATAGTAACTCACATCAGCAATATGAACGCCTAGGCGAACGTTACCATTTTCCAATAACTCCACGTTAACGGCATCATCCAAATCCTTCGCATCTTCACCGTCAATCGTCACAATGGTTTTCGCGCGAAGATCCCGACGCCCTTGACCGATGATTTCTTCTTCCGTAATCGAATCTGGTGCCGCATCTGCTTCCGCCAAAACTTCCGCTTGGAAAGCCTCCGGCAGCTGGTGTTTACGGATAATAGCTAGAATATCTACACCCGGATCATCCTTATGACCGAGAATTTCAATAACTTCGCCTTCCGCCGCGGATCGTCCCTCTGGGTAGTTAACGATTTTTACAACAACCTTCTGCCCTGTGACAGCTCCCATAAAAGCATGCTGCGGGATGAAAATATCTCGTGTCATCCGCTTATCATCGGCAATGACGAAGGCATACGTCTCCTGACTCTGAAATACACCGACAATCTGCGTGTTCGCCCTAGTTATGATCCGCACAACTTCACCCTCAAGGCGCCCGCCGCCTTGGCTCCGTGCGGTTACCTTCACGAAAACAATATCACCGTTCATCGCGGTATTCAGATCGTGTGCATTGATATACACATCTGGGTGCTCACGGTCTTCAGGAATTAAGAACGCAAAGCCCTTCGCATGAGCCTGCAGTCTGCCTCGCACCAAATTCATCCGTTCTGGAACGCCATAGCGGTCATTTGCGGCCCTAACAATGTGGCCACTTTCTTCTAATTTATTGAGCATTTTAATAAAATCTTTAAACTCATTCGCGCTTCCTATCCCAAAATGCTTCTCAAGCTCTTTGTAGGACATAGGCTTATACGCCTCTTCTTGCATGAAACTTACAATTTCATTTTCTTTTATCATTAATCATTTCACCTTCTTGTTGTTGTTGAGCCAAGCTATTTGATCGCCGTACCGATTCCCTCACTCCATAGTATGCCACTTCCAAAGAAAGGATAAACCCAGCGTGCATCAGCCTTGCCCTGCTTTCTTTCGTAATGAATCGGCGTTTTGGTATACGCACATGACTCTTCTTCTAATGGAGATTAGTTTCCCCAGCACATGCCCATACCAATCCGTCTATCCTGTACGTCTATGTAATCTTCTTGCTATCTGCACCTTACACTCGATTAAAATGAAAAAACAGCAGGAGTATAGTTCCCCTGCTGTTATCGTTTTATGTGTGTTAGGCTTTCACTACGTATGCTACAACAATGGAAAGAATAAAGAATGCAGCAGCAAGCCCCATAGTCGTACGGGACAACAATAGTTCCAAACCACGTGCTTTTTGTTTACCAAATAAGTGCTCTGCGCCGCCGGAAATGGCACCGGACAAGCCCGCGCTTTTCCCTTTTTGTAAAAGGACAATCGCGATTAATCCAACCGAAGCTATGATTAACAAAATTTTCATAAAGATTAACATATTAGCACCCCAATTGCCTATACTTTGCCTTATACAACTAGCATAAGTATTTTAACATAGTTCGTCCAGGAACACAACCAATCGCCCAACTCCAGCTATCCACGCATCACTCAATCGCGATACGATGACATTGCCGTAGACCGGCTCACACGTCTCGCACCTTTGTTTCGCCCTAAGAAGGCACTCACCGCTTGCTTCGCACACCATAGCGCGAATACCGTAAAACCAATCGCCCACACGATGGCAGGTATCCCCGTATGATTTGCTAAATTAGTTGCATCCCCAGCACTCCCGCTACTTCTCAAGGCATATACAATCAAAGAAGCTGGTCCAAACACCGACTCCTCCAAGCATAGGAACGCGAGTAACAGGTAGTAGAAGTCACGCAGCCACTTTGGCGTAAGCGCCAGCACCACGACAGTCAGTATAATAAAACCGACCAAGAACATGACCCCATAGCCATTGCGTACAAATAACACCAGCGATAGGATCGACAAGACCGCCATCACCTGTAACCCAAGACGCTGCTTGCCTCTTGCGTAGGCCGAGAACAGAAACCAAGCAAACAACGAGGCCGTCATATAACCCGCTAGTGACACAGGGATGATCGCCCAAGACTTTGTGATCGTTGATAAAGTAACACCGCTTTGATTACTGTACAGCTCAATATACATGACCTTACCGGACAGCGCCAAGGTTACTGCTGCATGACCGAACTCATGTACCATCGTGTCCAGGTTCCGGAAAAAGGAAGAAGGGAGCCAGTGCGTGAGCACCGCAGAACCTATCAGAAATAAAATAGTTTTCACCCAGTTGCTCATACAGACGACGCCCCCCTGATTGCATAAACGAGCAGGTGACTTCATCACCTGCTCGCCAATGGTCTTATTTTATTATTATACGAAACAGATTATTTGAAGTTTCTCAAGTTGTAGAATGCTTTTTTACCAGCGTATTGAGCTACTGTGAACAACTCGTCTTCGATACGAAGAAGTTGGTTGTATTTCGCTACACGGTCCGTACGGGACGGAGCACCTGTTTTGATTTGACCAGCGTTTGTAGCAACCGCGATATCAGCGATTGTGCTGTCTTCGCTCTCACCAGAACGGTGGGAGATAACTGCTGTGTAACCAGCGCGTTTTGCCATTTCGATCGCATCAAAAGTCTCAGTAAGTGTACCGATTTGGTTAACTTTAACCAAGATGGAGTTACCGATGTTTTCTTCGATCCCTCTGGAAAGACGCTCAGTGTTCGTAACGAACAGATCGTCACCAACGAGTTGAACTTTGTTACCCAATTTCTCAGTAAGCAATTTCCAACCTTCCCAATCGTCTTCGGAACAACCGTCTTCAACTGTGATAATTGGGTATTTATCAACCCATGCAGCAAGGAAGTCAACCCACTCAGCGGATGTGAAGGATTTGCCTTCGCCTTCAAGGTGGTATTTACCATCTTTGAAGAATTCTGTGGAAGCAACGTCCATACCCAAGAATACGTCAACACCTGGTTTGTAACCAGCGTTTTCGATTGCTGTAAGGATTGTTGTGATTGCTTCTTCGTTGGATGTGAAGTTAGGAGCGAATCCGCCTTCATCGCCAACTGCTGTGTTAAGGCCTTTTTCTTTCAATACGGATTTCAAGCTATGGAAAATCTCAGCGCCGATGCGAAGAGCTTCTTTGAATGTTGGAGCGCCAACTGGCAGAACCATGAACTCTTGAACGTCAACGTTATTGTCGGCATGCGCCCCACCGTTGATGATGTTCATCATTGGAACTGGAAGTGTTTTCGCATTGAATCCACCAAGGTAAACGTACAATGGCACGTCCAAAGCGTCAGCAGCTGCGCGAGCAACAGCCATGGAAACCGCTAGAATTGCGTTAGCGCCCAATTTCGCTTTGTTAGGCGTACCGTCAAGCTCGATCATTTTGTGGTCGATGCCAACTTGATCAAGAGCGTCAAGACCGATGATTTCTGGAGCGATGATTTCATTTACGTTCTCAACAGCTTTCAGAACGCCTTTACCAAGGTAACGACCTTTGTCACCATCACGAAGCTCAACAGCCTCGTATGCGCCTGTGGAAGCGCCTGAAGGGACGATAGCGCGGCCGAATGCGCCGGACTCCAAGTATACTTCTACTTCAACAGTTGGGTTACCGCGGGAATCCAATACTTCGCGTGCGTAAACATCAGAAATAATTGTCATTGTGAATAAACACTCCTTCAATAATATAAATTGGTTATTACTTTTTTAGAATTGTTGCGCCAGTCATTTGTTCCGGTTGCTTAACTTCCAAGAAGTCTAGCATAGTTGGTGCAATATCTGCCAGAATGCCGCCGTCTCTTAGTGTAACAGATTTGTCCGTCACAATAAAAGGCACCGGATTCGTTGTATGCGCTGTGTTACGTGAGCCGTCTGCGTTTGTAACCACATCCGCGTTTCCGTGATCCGCTGTGATACAGACTACGCCGCCCTTAGCTAGAATCGCTTCAACGACTTTACCAAGACACTCGTCTGTCGCCTCGATCGCTTTAACCGTTGGCTCAAGCAATCCAGAGTGACCTACCATGTCAGGGTTCGCAAAGTTCAAGACGATCACGTCATGACGCTCGGCTTCTACTTCTTTCACGACCGCATCCGCTAATTCGTAAGCGCTCATTTCCGGTTGCAAATCGTACGTCGCAACCTTCGGTGAAGGAATCAAAAGACGGGTTTCACCTGGTAATTCGGCATCCCGACCACCGCTGAAGAAGAACGTGACGTGCGGATACTTCTCAGTTTCCGCTGCACGAAGCTGCTTCAGACCATTCTGAGCAAGTACCTCGCCTAGCGTGTTATCGAGATCCTTCGGTTTGTAAGCTACGAACCCATCTACGGACTCACTGAACAATGTCAGACATACGTAGTAGAGGTTCTTGGCCACTTTAGGACCACGATCAAAGCCGCGGAAGTCTTCATTCGTGAAGACTTGGGAAAGCTGAATCGCACGGTCAGGACGGAAGTTAAAGAAGATCACCGCGTCGCCTGATTCTACAAGTCCTACCGGCTGACCATCGTCACCAACGATTACCGTTGGCATTACGAACTCGTCATAGACGGATTTCTCATAGGATTCAACGATGGCTTGCATCGGATCCATGTAGGTTGGGCCATCGCCATACACCATGGCACGGTAGGATTTCTCTGTCCGCTCCCAGCGTTTGTCGCGGTCCATCGCATAATAACGACCTTGTACGGTCGCAATTTTGCCTACGCCGACTTCTTTGATTTTGTTCAGCAAGCTTTCCATATAACCCTTCGCAGAATCTGGAGCCACGTCGCGGCCGTCCAGGAATGCGTGGATGTAAACTTCGCTAAACTCTTCTTTCTTCGCCAAGTCCAATAGAGCAAATAAATGCTGAATGTGGCTATGTACGCCGCCATCAGAAAGCAAACCGTACAGGTGAAGCTTCTTGCCATTTTCTTTGGCATGACGAACAGCGCCTAGAATCGTTTCATTGTCGTAAAATTCGCCATCACGAATCGATTTCGAAATCCGCGTCAGATCCTGATACACGATACGGCCCGCGCCGATGTTCAGGTGTCCTACTTCAGAATTCCCCATCTGGCCTTCTGGCAAACCTACAGCCTCACCGCAAGCGGTGAGGGTTGTATGAGGGAACGTCGACCAGTAACGGTCGTAGTTCGGCTTTTTGGCATGAGCAACCGCATTCCCCTGCTCTTCTGAGCGGAGTCCGAAGCCATCGAGAATGATGAGTGCTACCGGTTTCGGTCTGGACATGTTACTTCGCCCCCTGGACGAGTTGGATGTAGGAAGCAGACTCTAAGCTCGCTCCGCCTACAAGTGCGCCGTCGATGTCAGGCTGTGCCATGTACTCAGCAATGTTGTTCGGCTTTACGCTGCCACCGTATTGGATGCGAACTGCATCAGCAACGGATGCGCCGTAAAGACCACTCACCAATGTACGGATGTAACCGATCACGTCTTGTGCATCTTCAGCTGTTGAAGATTTACCAGTACCGATCGCCCAGATTGGCTCATATGCGATAACCACTTGTGCAGCTTGCTCTGCGCTAAGACCAGCAAAAGCTGCTTCAGTTTGTACTTTACAAACTTCTTTCGTTTGACCCGCTTCACGCTCTTCCAACTTCTCGCCTACGCAAAGAATTGGTTTCAAGCCGTATTTGAAAGCCGCAACGACTTTCTTGTTCACGATTTCGTCGGACTCAGCGAAGTAAGCTCTGCGCTCGGAGTGACCGATGATGACATACTCAACGCCAAGGTCTTTCAGCATAACGCCGCTGATTTCACCTGTGAACGCGCCATTATCTTCAAAGTGAAGGTTTTGTGCGCCAACATGAACGTCTGTACCTTTTGTAGCTTCAACCAGTGCTGGCAAGTTAGTGAAAGGGGAGCAGATTACGCTCTCTACGCCTTGGACTGTGCTGCCTTTCACTTCGTTCACGAAGCTGATGGCTTCGGAAACGGTTTTGAACATTTTCCAGTTACCCGCGATAATCGGTGTTCTACTCATGAGTTAGGCTCCTTAAAGTTATTCGCCAGCATAACTGGCATCGTGAGATTAAGCTTTTTTCGAAAAATAATTACTTATTTGTCGTTCAAGGCTACTACGCCTGGCAATGCTTTACCTTCCATAAACTCCAAGGAAGCTCCGCCGCCTGTGGACATATGGTTCATTTGATCAGCCAAGTGGAATTTCTCTGTTGCTGCAGCGGAGTCGCCACCACCGATAACGGTATAACCCTCAGTAGTTGCACAAGCTTGTGCTACTTCACGTGTACCGTGGGAGAAAGGCTCGATTTCGAATACGCCCATCGGTCCGTTCCAAACAACCAGCTTGGATTTCGCGATCACGTCTGCATAAAGCTCACGTGTTTTCGGTCCGATGTCAATGCCTTCCCAACCCGCAGGAATGCTGTCGATGTCAACAATTTGCACGTTTGCATCAGCGGCGAATTTATCTGCCACCACGATATCCACCGGAAGCAGGAAGTTCACACCTTTTTCTTTTGCTTTCGCAATAAAGCTAAGCGCCAAATCAAGTTTCGAGTTATCCAAAAGTGATTTACCGATTTCATAGCCTTGTGCTTTCAAGAATGTATAGGAAAGTCCGCCACCAATCAAGACGTTGTCTGCAATGTTCAAGAGGTTTTCAATGACAGCAATTTTATCTTTTACTTTGGATCCGCCAACGATCGCTGTGAAAGGACGCTCAGGGTTGTTCAGCGCTTTGCCTAGAACATCAAGCTCTTTCTCCATCAATAGACCGGAAACAGCTGGGATATAAGCTGCAATGCCTGAAGTCGATGCATGTGCACGGTGAGCAGCACCGAAAGCATCATTCACGAACAGATCAGCCAAATCAGCGAAAGCTTTTGCCAACTCAGGATCATTCTTCTCTTCGCCTTCGTTGAAACGAACGTTTTCAAGCAAGAGAACGTCGCCATTCTCAAGCGCATCGACTTGTGCTTTCACGATTTCACCAACGGATTGATCCGCTTTGATCACGTTTTGACCAAGAAGTTCAGCCAATTTTGCAGCAACTGGCGTTAAACGAAGCTCTTCAACCACTTGTCCGTTTGGACGACCAAAATGGGCAGCAAGAATGACTTTAACGCCTTGCTCTACTAAGAATTTAATCGTAGGAAGCGTTTCTTTGATCCGTGTATCGTCGGTGATTTGACCGTTCTCTACAGGTACGTTGAAATCAACGCGAACAAATACTCTTTTACCAGCTACTTCAACATCGCGAACACTTTTCTTATTCATCGTAAAAGCCTCCTAAAAGTTTTCGTCAGAAAACTGACCTCGTAAGCATAAGCTCTGGCGTGTATGGTTATCTTCCGGTTCTATCTTTTTCTATGTGTAAATCGCACATAAAGAGGAGAATCGCTTCTCCCCTTCATGTGGTTTTTTATGTGTTAATTATGAAATTACAGACCTTTTTTCGCGATGAAAGCTACCAAGTCAACAACGCGGTTGGAGTAGCCCCACTCGTTATCGTACCAGGAAACAACTTTCAACATGTTGTCGCCAACTACCATTGTGGACAAAGCGTCGATTGTGGAAGAAGCTGGGTCACCATTGAAGTCGCTGGATACAAGTGCATCTTCTGTGTAGTTCAGAATGCCTTTTAGAGGGCCTTCGGAAGCTGATTTCAAAGCTGCGTTTACTTCGTCAACGGTTACGTTAACTTTAAGCTCAACAACCAAATCAGTTACGGATACGTTAGGTGTAGGAACACGCATAGCCATACCGTTCAATTTGCCTTTAAGCTCAGGAAGAACTAGACCGATTGCTTTAGCTGCGCCAGTGCTGGAAGGAATGATGTTCTCAGCTGCTGCACGAGCACGACGAAGGTCTTTATGTGGAACGTCAAGAACGGATTGGTCATTTGTGTACGAGTGAACAGTTGTCATCATACCTTTTACGATTCCGAAGCTATCGTTGATAACTTTCGCGAAAGGAGCTAGACAGTTCGTTGTACAAGAAGCGTTGGAGATGATAGTGTGAGCAGCTGGATCGTATTTGTCTTCGTTAACGCCAAGTACGATTGTGATATCTTCGTCGGAAGCAGGAGCGGAAATGATTACTTTCTTAGCTCCACCTTTCAAGTGAAGAGCTGCTTTTTCTTTCGCTGTGAAAATACCAGTGGACTCGATTACGATTTCAGCGCCTACAGATGCCCAAGGCAGGTTCCCAGGGTCACGCTCAGCAAAAACCTTGATGGAACGACCGTTAACGATCAATTCACCTTCGCCAGCTTCAACTGTAGCGTCTAGTTTACCGTGAGTAGTGTCATATTTGAGCAAGTGCGCCAAAGTTTTAACGTCTGTCAAATCGTTTACTGCTACTATTTGTACATCTGCGTTGTTCAATGCTGCGCGGAATACGTTACGACCAATACGTCCGAAACCGTTAATACCTACTTTTGTTGTCATAGTCATTTCCTCCTAAGATTACATAAATATTATATTTCAAAACGCAGCCATGAAAGACATACGTTATGATGTCAACTTTTCTGTTAAACATGCTTCATAATTTCTAAGGCCGCTGCTTCATCGGTCACAAGCACATCTTCCTGCCCATGTCTTAGCACCGAAGCGATCGCTTCCCCTTTGCTCTTCCCGCCGGCAACACCAATCACAACCTCAACACGCTGCAGATCTTCCAGCCGTAGTCCGACTGTCGGCATCTTATGAACCACATTTCCTTGACGGTCAAAATAGTAACCGAGCGCCTCAGCAAGTGCCCCGTCGTCCCTCAGACTACTGGTAGTCTCAGTATCGACTTTACGTCTGCGCGCCATGACCATAGCATCTCCGATACCATGTACAACAATTCGACAACTGCGCACTGCGTTCACAACTTCCTGAATCTGTGGATCCTGAATGAGCGATTGATACGCTTCTTCTCCAAGATGATCTGGGACATGCAGCAGTCTGTATTTCCCGCCTGTCTTCTTGGCCATAATGGATGCAATCGTGTTCGCTTGCATATCCACGCTTTCACCAAGTCCACCGCGTGCAGGGACGAACCAACTGCCCTTCATCGAAGAAGATATCGCCAAGTTATTAGCTATCTGCGCCATGGTTGATCCACCAGTTACTGCGATGATATCATCTTTGGCCACATATTTACGTAGAGCGGCCGCGCCAGCGCGTCCAAGCTCCTTCTTCGTAAATACCGAAGTATCAGAATCCCCTGGAACGATAATCACATTGGAAATGTGAAAAGCTTTAGCAATGCTGTCTTCCAAATCCGTCAGTCCAAACGCCATCTTAATGATCGGTTGCATATCCTCTAGCAGCTGACGACCAGACTCGCTGATCTTCATGCCGCTTGCGTCAGATTCCAGAAGCCCAAGCTCCTTCAGGAAGTCTACTTCACCGCGGAGCACACGCTCTGTCATGTCGAGTGAGGACGCTAACGTCCTTCGTCCGACAACGCCGGAAACCAAGATGTGCTGCAGAATCGAGTACCGCTTCTTCATGATGTCCATAAGATCAGGCATGAGCTGTTTCTGAATGTCTAGAATCTCTCTCATAGGACGACTTCTAACGCTCCTGATCCATTGTAGGACGTTTTATGTCCCGGGTATACATTTTGCGTCCCACCCGGGCGAAAAAAAAGTTCCTTACACAATTCATTGTTTCGTTTCACATTTACATTTCTTATTATAACCACTTTCTTCGCAACATTCAACATTTGTTCAAACATTTTTCTTCAATTTGGGCTGTAAGGGCTTTCCACCTTGCTTTTTCTGGAAGGCTGCCTTATAATAACCCTTGCTTCACTTTTTCTAAACTATGCGCCCGTGGTCCAATGGATATGACGTAGGCCTCCGAAGCCTGAGATAAAGGTTCGATTCCTTTCGGGCGCGTCCAGCACAACACCTAAGAATATACGTATTATCACCCAAATCAGCTCTGAAGCTGATTTTTTTTGCGTTTAGTTTGACCTTTCTTGACCTTCGGACGTTTTTTCGTTATCATACTTGTAGATACTGTAAATAGTATGTAACCCAACCCCAAGGAGGTCATTCTCATGAGTTTTATTCCTATGGTCGTCGAACAGGACGCGCGCGGTGAAAGAGGATATGACATCTACTCTCGCTTGCTGAAGGACCGCATTATATTCTTAGGCACGGGTGTCAACGATGTTGTGGCAAATTCCATCATTGCTCAGTTACTCTTCTTGGCCGCTCAAGATCCTGATAAAGATATCTCGCTTTACATTAACAGCCCCGGCGGATCGATCACAGCTGGTATGGCCATCTTCGACACGATGCAGTTCATCAAACCAGACGTATCCACGATCTGCGTAGGTATGGCCGCATCCATGGGCGCATTCTTGCTCACAGCAGGTGCCAAAGGTAAACGTTACGCGCTTCCGAACAGTGAAGTGATGATTCACCAACCACTTGGCGGTGCAGAAGGTCAAGCCTCCGACATCGAGATTCGCGCTAAGCGCATTTTGAAAATGAGAGACAACCTAAACACGATCCTTGCTGAGCGCACTGGACAATCGTTCGAGCGCATCGAGAAGGATACAGACCGTGATAATTTCATGAGTGCTAAAGAGGCAGCCGAATACGGACTCATCGATAAGGTCATCGAGCGCGTCTAAATTTTATAAATGAAAAAACCAGCCTGATTAACATTGCTCACCTGAGCTTTGATGATCGGCTGGTTTTTTGTTGCACTTTTTCTCTTTTTTTACTTCTTATCTTCCAATGGGTAGAAAATTAAATCGATCGGGAACGCTGAGCCCGCTGGTGGCGTGAACTCAATATCTAGCGCATCCTCTGTTCCTGTCGTACGTGCTAGTACTTCCAAGCCATCGAATGCTGTAATAACACCGGAATAAGGGACCGGAATAATTTCACCGTTGATCTTAAACGGTCCTTTGAATACGCCGCCTCTAGCCATGATCATCACAGCCATTTTGCGCGGTTTATCCGCATGGATTTTGTATACCACGCCATAATTCCCGCTATTCTCAACGTCTAACTTACGCATTACGTCATAACCTTTGATGAACGGATCCGTCTTATTATCACCAATCGTTAACACCGACGGTTTCGTGAAACTCGAAGCATCCACTTTCCATTGGATCTCTGAAACTGGGAAGGTGCCGCGAACGTGCCCGTTAAATGAGAGTAAAGGCAACTCTTTCACTGTTGTCGTTGTCAGCTTTTGATCTGTTGCGACAAAGGACATTTGCAGTTCGCCGTCCGTTTCGACATCATAGAACAAATTCACGCCTTGCCCTGGATAGAAATCAGGCAGCTTCGCATACACATAACTTGCATGAGGCAGAACTGTCATTTGATCCGTGTATACATTATTCAGCAAAAAATCAACCGACGCTTCACTGCCGATCAAGTTCGCATATACGGAAGGGTAGACTTCGCCTTTGTTTGTCGTTTTGATCGTAATCGGCTTATCCGTATTGTTTGTTGCAAAGATAGCAAACGTCATCTTCTTCTGTGTGCCATTGATATGATCCGCATACAAACGCGCTTTTCCGTTAATGTTGTCCTGATACAAAATACCATTGGTCGTGAATTCTTCCGGACTGTCACTCACGAGCAGTGTGCGACCTTGCACTTCTTTTACTTCCTTCGGAAGCAGCGGCAATTCATTGAAATGTGACCAAATCGTCGACCAGTTCGTTTTGATAAACCCGCCAACCGGCTTCATATAAATCGGATATTCGACTTCTGACAAATAGGATTCATTGACGACCGTTACATAACTTTTAAACAATTTACTCACATGGCCATGACCATCCTTAACCGTTAAAGTTACTGGATATTGTCCTGGTTTGAAGAAAGCCTCTTCTTTACCTGTCCAATCGTAGGAAGCAATCCCTTCTGCATCTGGATCATAACTTAGATCTAAATATTTGACAGGTTCACCAAGCCTGTATGTAGGCTTCGCTGTTGCAAACTTAGCAACTGGACGCGAATTGCTGTCTTGATCGATATAGATGCCCTCAGGTGCTTTAAAATACACAATCTCTACGCGTCTTAGTTCACTGTTGTACGTGTATTTCGCACCCATGTAATCAGCTAACCAAGTTAGCTTCACGAGCAGCTTGCCATTCACGATCGCAGCAACAGAATTAAAGGGGATATCCACCCCATTCGTCGTCACTGTCTTGTGATCGGAATCAAGGACAATGTTATAGCCTGGAGGAGCCATTTGAATCGTACGGGATAAATCATTCCACTCCACTTGAAAGCCTAATGTATCGCCTAAGAATTTGGCCGGAACGAATGTGCTTCCATCAATGATCGTAGCTGGGGAATCGAGATGAATTTGATCCTGATTTACGAATGCTTCGGACTTATCGATATAAAGTAAAATAAAGGACGAGCTTGTTGATACCGCATGCGCGGCCGGTGCTGTTAACGTGCTTACAAGAAATACGAGTACGGCTAGTAGTGCAATCATTTCTTTCTTTACCACATTCATTTCACTTCGGCTCCTTCTTCAAGCTAGAGATAGGCACGCCACAAAGAAATACAAATAGCCTTATCCATCGTGACCACGCTTATTAGACGTAGCCAAGTGAAAAAGGTTGCTAAATTCACTAAATGTTAACAAATTTGACACTTCTGTGGGTTTGAACTTTACTTCCGCAAACTGCAAAAAAGCCCCCTCGAAAGGTAGGCTTTTAAAGGATTATTGGTTTTCCAACTCTTCCTTACTAACTAATGTGACTAAAGCGTTTACAGCCTGCTCTGCATCCGAACCTTCTGCACTTATGAAGACTTCGGTCCCCGTGCTGATCGCAAGACTCATAATTCCCATGATGCTTTTCGCATTCACTTTCTTCTCATCTTTTTCAACAAAGATCTCCGATGAAAACTTATTCGCCTCTTGAACAAACAATGCCGCAGGTCTGGCATGAAGTCCTGTTCTCAACTTCACAACGACTGGACGTCTGGACATGGAACTAATTCCCCCTAGTGTGGAGCTTATATGGATTACTATTAATAACAGCGTTTACCTTATGTTTTAATATTATAGCATTTTTCCTTCAAGTACACTAGAAAAAATGCGAAAAACTTATACAAGCGTTGTACTGCCCTAACTTATCTACGAATTTCGGTGTTTTTCGGCCAATTCGTCTATTTTCCGCAGACGATGATTCACGCCAGACTTGCTGACACTGCCCGAAAGCATGTCGCCAACTTCCTTCAAATTCAAGTCAGGATGCGCTAGTCTTATCTCCGCAACCTCTCTTAGCTTCTCAGGTAAGCTGTCGAGACCGATCTCGCGCTGCAGTAATCGAATATTCTCGATTTGTCTGACAGCTGCTCCGATCGTTTTGTTCAAGTTGGCTGTTTCACAGTTCACGATCCGATTCACCGAGTTCCGCATATCTTTCATAATCCGGACATCTTCGAAGCGCAGCAGCGCCTGATGAGCCCCAATGATATTGAGAAACTCAATAATTTTCTCGCCTTCTTTGATGTACAGCACGAACCCTTTCTTGCGTTCAATGAATCGTGCGTTCAAGTCAAACTTGTTCGCTAGCTGTGTTAATGCTTTGCAGTGCTCTTCATAAATCGAAGCAATCTCCAAATGATAGGAAGAGCCTTCCGGATTATTCACTGAGCCGCCGGCCATGAAGGCTCCCCGAAGATAAGCACGCTTGCAGCAATTGCCGCGAATAATGTCCTTATTGATGCCTGTCGTAAAAATAAAACCCTCAGAGACGATTTTCAAATCACTGAGCAGCTCCTGCACTTGACCAGGCACCCTAACAATGTACACATTATTCTTCTTTAGACGCATCTTCTTACGCACAAGTAACTCCGTGTGTGTATTATACGTCTTCTTGATCAGCGAGTAAATTCGCCGAGCGATGGCTGCGTTCTCCGTGGATACATCCAACACGACACGCTGACTCGTTAACTGTACAGCACCATTCATGCGAATGAGCGCTGATAGCTCCGCTTTTTCACAACACGCTTCCGAATCATTGATTAATGTTAATTCTTTTTTGGTTGTTGCCGCAAAGGACAAGGGACTCACTTCTTCCTTAACAGCCAGCTTTCGACGAGCTGATAGATATGGTCACTCAATTTCTCTGCATCATGACGAAGATAGGTACGGAATAGCACAAGTCGATCTGCAATGACCCGATAGCCTCTTTTCGTCACTTCATCCAAATCTAAATGGACCGCTTTCGAACCTTTTTCCGCATATTTGGCTTGCACCTGCGGTGGGATCTCACCATTGTTTACAATCACATAGTCAAACAAATGCTGACCTAGGTGGTCGTAAATCGCATCCAGATGGTCACTGACGGAATAATCGTCGGTTTCACCTGGCTGTGTCATGACATTACAGATAAATAATTTCACAGCGTTAGAAGCGACAATTTCCTCAGCAATCCCTGGAACAAGTAGATTCGGCAGCAAGCTTGTATATAAACTCCCCGGACCGCACAAGATGGCATCTGCCTCGCGTATTGCTTGAACCGCTTCTGTGAGTGGTGTTACTCCAGCTGGTTCAATAAATACTTTCTTGATCCGTCCATCGGCCTTCGGTATTTTGGACTCCCCAACAACTAAAGTCCCGTCCTCCATAATGGCTTTCAACACAATGGCTTGATTCGAAGCCGGAAGTACTCTTCCGCGAACAGCGAATACCCGGTTCATTTCTTGCACGGCGGTAACGAAATCACCTGTAATATCCGTCAATGCCGCTAGTATTAGATTCCCCAGACTATGCCCGGCTAAACCTGTGCCGTTCTGAAATCGATACTGAAGCATTAAAGATAATAAGGGCTCGACATCAGCTAACGAGGTTAACACATTTCGAATATCTCCCGGAGGCGGCATCTGCAGTTCACTTCGCAAAATGCCTGAACTTCCTCCATCGTCTGCAACGGTCACGATAGCTGTGATATCAACCGGCTTTTCTTTCAGTCCTCTCAGCATAACCGAGAGCCCTGTTCCACCGCCAATAACGACTATTCTGGGCTTACGTTGTAATTGTCCAAGCTCCATACTTCTTTCACCCTCTTAATGAGAAAACCTCAATCGAAGCCACTCAAAGATGAGCGACCGCGTTTATAGGAAGGTTATATCGCCAATTAGAAAGCAGTTTTCGAAAACCGAAAACTTATACTTTCTAATGTGGTCGCATAGCCGCCTATAAGCGGTCCCGCTCGGCATCTCGATGACTTAGACGCACGGTCTCGGTCTCGCTGTTCCCCATGACCTTACCTAAATATTCTGTAATCGCAACCGATCTATGTTTGCCTCCTGTACAACCAATGCCAACAACAACCTGGCTCTTGCCTTCCTTTTTATACTGAGGCATTAAGAAATTCAGCATATCCAGGAGTTTCGTCAGGAATTCTTGTGTCTCCGTCCACTTCATCACATAATCATAGACATCTGGATCTTGACCTGTCTGCGGGCGAAGCCCCTCAACATAATGCGGATTAGGCAAGAAACGCACATCAAAAATGAGATCAGCGTCAATAGGAACACCATACTTGAACCCGAAAGAGATTACATTTATAGATATGCGATTAGCTTCTAGATTGGTGAACCGGGAAATAATTCTTTCTTTCAATTGCACTGGCTTCAAGCTGCTGGTGTCAATCACCTGTGTGGCTAGACCTTTGAGTTCTTCAAGCAGCTTGCGTTCAAGACCTATTCCTTCAAGCGGTGCTCCGTCTGGTGCCAAGGGATGGCGGCGGCGGCTCTCTTTGTACCGCTGTACCAATGTAGCGTCAGTTGCGTCCAGGAATAGAATTTCGTAGCTAAGCGTGTAATTCTCTTGAATGTACCGCAATGATTCTTGAAGCGCAGTGAAAAATTCACGTCCGCGCAAGTCAATCACCAGAGCAACTTTAGCGATTTTACCCATGGACTGCACGATCAATTCGGCAAACTTCGGAATAAGTACGGGAGGTAAGTTATCAACGCAGAAGAATCCCAAATCTTCCATGCTTTGAACAGCAATTGTCTTGCCTGCACCCGACATTCCTGTGATGATGACCAGTTTCGGTAAAGGGTGGTTTTCTTCCATGAATGACACCTTCCTTTGGGGTGCTTTCGCAGATTAACTGCTATTCTGTTCATCTGCGAACCCGGTCTAGCTTTCTATCTTAAATTCAGTCCCGCAGCACCAACAACGCCTGCATCATTGCCAAGTGTAGCTGCAACAATCTCAACACCTTCAGCAGCCGCTTCTGGTGTAAACTTGATGAACGTTTCACGAATAGGTTGGAATAAGATCTCCCCAGCCTTGGATACGCCACCACCGATGATAAAGCGCTTAGGGTTAACTACAACAGCTAACGCTGCCATGGAACGCCCGATATAATAAGCCGCACGATTCACGATGCGCAGGGACACTTCATCTCCGCTTTTCGCATCATCAAATACATGCTTAGCTTCAATTTTCTCATGGAGGGCTAGTGACGTACGCTCACCGCGTTCAACTGCTTCCTTCGCCATACGAACGATGCCTGTCGCGGAGGATACCGTTTCAAGACAACCCATTTGACCGCATCCGCACTGAATCGCTTCAATGTCAGGCACAATGGACATATGTCCAAGCTCGCCAGCCATGCCAGCTGAACCTTGATAAATTTTACCGTTAATAATGATACCGCCGCCGACGCCCGTTCCAAGTGTATAGCACACGACGTTCGGGATGCCTGCTCCAGCTCCCGCCCAAGCTTCGCCTAGTGCAGCTACGTTCGCATCGTTATCAATTTTAACCTGTTTACCCAGAAGTCCTTCAAGCGTCTTCTTCGCTGGTACGTTATGCCATTGCAGGTTCGGAGAGAATTTCACAAAACCTTCTGGAATATCCATAAATCCAGCCAAACCAGCGCCAATACCTGCTACTTGCTCCCATGTAAAATCAGATTCTTCGACAATTTGACGTACATATTGCGCAATACGCTCAAGAACCGACTCTGCACCTTGTTCTGGTGAAGTAGGACCTTCTAACGTTTTAAGCAGCTTACCTTGCTCGTCACAAATACCTACTTTAATATTCGTGCCGCCTAGATCTACACCGATATAAATTTGATTGGACATTACAAGGTCACCTCATGAATAATCATAAAATTTTCGGGCAAATGCTCCTGTTCCCACTATAAGACAAGCCTGCAGGGAGGTCAAGATTCATCAGCACCCTGCTTAAATGAGAAAACGTGGAAAGCATAGCCCTCCACGTTAACTGAAATGCCATAACGACTTACAAAGAAATGCTCCAGTCATGCACGCTGTTACCTTCAAGGAACTTCTCAGCTTCCAACGCTGCTGCGCATCCGCTTCCCGCAGCTGTAATAGCTTGACGATATTTCGTATCTTGCACGTCACCACAAGCAAATACGCCGGGGATGTTCGTTTCTGTTGTACCTGGCTTCACGATGATGTAGCCATGCTCATCCGTGTCGATTTGTCCACCGAGGAACTTCGTGTTCGGCGTATGACCGATGGCTACGAAGATACCGTCCGTTTCAAGGATTTCATCTTCACCTGTTTGGTTGTTTTTCACTTTAAGGCCAGTAACGCCTTTGTCACCCGCTACAACTTCTAATGGTGTATTATTCAGCGCCCATTTCACTTTCTCGTTGCCACGAGCACGGTCTTGCATAATTTTGGAGGCGCGAAGCTCGTCACGGCGATGAACTAAACGCACTTCCGTAGCGAAGCGAGTAAGGAAGTTAGCCTCTTCCATAGCCGAGTCACCGCCACCAACGACGATAATCTTTTTGCCACGGAAGAAGAAGCCATCACATGTTGCACACGTGCTTACGCCGCGACCGATGTTTTCTTTCTCATTCGTGATCCCAAGCAATCTAGCAGAAGCACCTGTTGAGATAATCAATGTTTCTGTTTCGATTTCGCCCAGACCTTCTACTTGAAGTTTAAACGGGCGGTTCGTCAATTCTACGGAATTGACCCAACCTGTTTTGAATTCAGCGCCAAAGCGTTCAGCCTGCTTGCGCATGTTTTCCATTAATTCAGGTCCCATAATCCCTTCGGGAAATCCTGGGAAGTTCTCTACTTCGGTAGTTGTGGTCAACTGTCCGCCAGGTTCTGGTCCTTCAATAACAAGTGGGCTTAAGTTCGCACGCGCCAAGTAAATAGCTGCTGTTAGACCAGATGGTCCTGTTCCTACTACGACTGATTTATACATATGATTTCCCTCCTAGGTGCTTTCCTGAGGAAAGCTATCTTTAATTTGCAATGGCAATCCGGATTGTTCCACAGTCATTACGATGTAGTGCAACCCGTTCATCTATATGTATGAAAGCCGAGACTTTCATGTGGCATCAAGCTCGGCTGTCAAAGGCTAGTAAATTTATTGAAAATCGCATCCATTTTCTCACGCAATCCACAGGTGTCATCGATAAGCTTCACATGCCGACTAACCGTAGAAACCGTGACGCCATAGCGTGTAGCTACTTCCTGATAGGAAATCGTACGGCGGTGCATTTTGGCGATCAAATATTCTAACGCCGCTGCCCAACCCTCAGATTTATGAATCTTCGGCACATTCGGGTACACCTTCGTCAGAAATTCAACCCACAAAATTTCTAAATCATACTGTTGAACCATATCGTAACGTTTGTGCATATGCGATAGGGCTGTTTCCATCACTCGCTGCCATGCTGCATCCCATACGGGAAGATGAGGCGAGTACGGCGAAGCCTCCACCATGATGTCCTTATTCTCGAGGTAAGCAGGAAGGGACTCCCGAATGCCCATACTTCGCAGAACGAAGATGGCAACCTTCTTCAAGTAGTCGTCTTCTTTATGATCGAGAATGAAATCCTGTAGAGCATCTCTCACTTCGTTGTCCGCAATCAACCCAAAGGCTTGAATGACTTGAAGCTTCGTCTCCACATCGCCATGCCTTAACGCCCAGAAGAAGGATGACCGCACGAGCGGATCTTTCTTCAATTGATCAGGAATCCCTTGCGTTGATTTCTCTAGGGCACGGAACTGCTCTTCAAACGGCAGATGATAGTGATAACTCCAAGTTAGCGGCATCGATGACTTCTCTCTTATACGCAACTGCTCTAGATAGAACTTCGAAATTTCAGCACCTGGATCCAGCTTCTGAACCTGTTTCCACAAGCGGTACGCTTCCGCGAAACGACCGATATGGCAAGCAGCAACCGCCGCATAATGATACAAGCAAGGATCCGAACCTCCGTCACCCGCCTTCAGCAGACGCTTAAACAAATGGTATGCTTTCTCATGCTGAGAAAGAATACCCATAGTCGTTGCCAGCTTGAACACATGCTCCTGCTGGAACGGAAACGTCTTACCTAGCAGCGTGGTAAGCTCTGCAAGTTCCTTCTTGTTGCCGAAATGCTGATGGAAAATCGCCATATTACAGAGTGCATGCAGATTACCAGGATCGATAATCAGCACTTCTCGGATTGTTTCCATCGCTTTCTCGAATTGACCCATATAATAATAAGCCAGAGCCAGATTGTTGCGAGCTGCTGTGAAGTCAGGCTGATTCTTCACCAATTTCTCCAGCTGCCTTACGGCTTCTGCAAACTTACCTTCTTCCAGCAACGCACGCGCTTTATCATGCTCGAACAGCCCTTCTCGACTCTTGATGCTAGTGAGAGGGGCGGGACGATCAAGCTCGTAGCTCAGCATTTCCATCATTTCTTCGGATTCGTCCATGAATTGCCCTGTCGGGTCATTCTCCAAATACCGAACCAATGCCTGTTCCGCCTGCTCGAAGTTTTCCATGTTGGCATAGTTGTTTGCCATATAAAAGTGACATTCCGTCATCTCGGGATCAATGGTTTCAAGGATATGCTGCAAAATTTGGTTCGACTCGTCATAATTGCCCACTTCGGAGAGAACACCCGCGAGATTGCAGTGATTCACAGGATTATCCTGCTCGTACTCTGCAGCCCGCCGGAAATATTTCAATGCCTTATCATAATGAAACCGATCCAAAGATTGAACCGCTCTCTCGAAAAAGAAGGCGGCATCCATGTTAATTGAAATAACTTTTGGTTTTGGCGCTTCGGATATGCGCTTTTTCTTTTCCATAGCAAGACACCTCCGGCAATTTGATTACACTCAAATTATACCATAGATCGCTTAGAAGCCAAAAACATTATCCGAAGGTAAGATATGGGCTGTATTAAAATTTGCTTCCGCCTATACGCCGCCGTATTTGAACAGGGAGGATAGGGAACCACCGTCCGTAATAATACGAACCGCATCCGACAATAAAGGTGCAACAGAAAGTACGTTAAACTTGTCTGAATGACCTTCCGGAATCGCGATGGAATCCGTAATAATGACTTCTTTAATGCTTGGGTGATCCAAACGTTGCAGCGCTGGGCCAGAGAAAACAGGGTGTGTCGCACAGATGTAAACATCAAGTGCACCGCGTTCTTTGAGGCTTTCCACGACGTTAACGATCGTTGTTCCCGTATCGATGAGATCTTCAATAATAATCGGTGTGCGTCCCGCAACATCACCAATCACGTGAGTAATCACGGATTCGTTGTGCTCTGGGCGCTTCTTAATCATCATCGCGAAAGGCGCATCGAGAATGTTAGCCATTTTCTCAGCTGTTGTCGCGCGTCCCGCATCTGGAGATACGATGATTGGGTTTGGCAAATTCTTTCTTTTAATGCAATCACTAATCAGATCAAGCGCTGTCAAGTGATCCACCGGGATATTGAAGAAGCCTTGGATCGCTGGCGCATGAAGGTCAATCGTAACAACACGAGTTGCACCTGCTGCACCGAACAAGTCAGCAACTAATTTAGCTGAAATTGGCTCACGCGGAGCTGCTTTGCGTTCTTGACGAGAGTATCCATAGTAAGGAATGACAAGGTTGATCGTTTTTGCAGATGCTCTTTTCGCTGCATCCATCATGACCAAAAGCTCCATCATATGCTCATTAATCGGATGGGAGAAGGTTTGTACCAGAAACACGTCACAGTTACGAATCGTTTCTTCGTAAAGGCAATAAATTTCTCCGCTTTTGAAACGTGATAATTTAATTTGTCCTAGCGGCAGGTCGAGCTCTTTACAAATACTTTCCGCGAGCTTCGGATTCGAAGATCCGGAAAAAATTTTAACATTGTCGCTATGCATGGTTAATGGTTACCTCCGAAGGTTCATTAAATAGATTAATTCAGTCCTACTCATTATACATGATACGTGTCGAATTTAAAAAGTCACAAGATGTCGTTTTCGACCAGAAAATGTGGCTATTTCGTTAAATCCAATCGCTTTTAGCAGCTCCCTGGCCTCATCCAAATACTGAGACAACCGTTCCGGCTGATGCGCGTCTGAACCAAGCGTAACGGGAATTCCCACCTTATGGCAATACTCCAGCATGCGGCTGCTCGGGAACATCTCTTTGCACGGATGACGCAGGCCTGAAGCATTCAACTCAATCGCTAGCCCAGCTTCCTTCACAGCATCCAGGGCTGACTTCTCAAGCTCCCACGTATCGCGATCCGGAACATAACCAAATCGTTTGATCATATCGATATGCCCGATATAATCATACAGTCCGGTTCGGACTGCTTTCTTCACTGCCTCGTAGTATTGGGTATATACTTCATAAATATCCTTGCCTTCCCAACCTGCCAGCTGTCTAAAATCAGAAATATCCCACTCGCCCAGAAAATGGACCGATCCGATCACATAATCCCAAGGATAAGCGTGAATGATGGCCGCAATTTCAGCTTCATAGCCTTCCACATAATCGCCTTCCAGGCCAACGCGAATGTCAATCTGATCCTTGTATTTCTCTTTGAGATAGAGGCATTCTTCCACATAACGAGGAAGCTCCTCCATGGGCATAGCCATTTCCGGCCAATACGTTTGCGGATCGACATGCAAAAGCGGCATATGATCAGAAAGCCCCAACTGGGTAAGCCCGATCTCGATGCCGCGTTTGACGTATTCCTCCAGTTCCCCAGAGGCGTGACCGCAGCGCACATGATGTGTATGATAATCAATCAACACGTGAATTCACTCCAGGTCATTTACTTTATTTTTTGACGTGCCGATTTGCCAGCTCTTTCATAATATCATCCAATGGCAATTTATTATTACGCAAAAGTACCATTAAGTGAAAAATAAGATCGCTCGCTTCATAACGAAGCTCGTCATTGTCTTTATTTTTAGCTGCAATAATGACTTCTGCTGTTTCTTCGCCAACCTTCTTGAGGATTTTGTCGACCCCTTTTTCGAAAAGGTAAGTCGTATATGCACCCTCAGGACGCTCTGCATCACGGGAAGCAATGACTGCTTCAAGTTCACCTAGGATCGCAAAACGATCGGCAGTAGCGGCAGCTTCTTCTACAGAACCTTCCACCGCAATATTCGTTGTAAAGCAGCTGTACGTGCCATTGTGACAAGCAGGTCCCACTTGATCAACAAGCACAAGAAGCGTATCTGCATCGCAATCATAGCGAAGTGCTTTTACCTTTTGTGTATGACCAGAGGTTGCCCCTTTATTCCAAAGCTCCCCACGAGAACGGCTCCAGAACCACGTATCTCCCGTTTGAATCGTACGTTGCAAAGACTCGCTGTTCATGTAAGCAAGCATCAATACCTCTTTACTTACCGCATCCTGCACAATCGCAGGTACAAGCCCTTGCGCATCATATTGAATTTGATCAACTGAAAATGTCATCGAATTTCAACCCCTTTACCTTTCAGGTCTGCCTTGACCCCGTCTATCGTTAATTCTTTATAGTGAAAAATGGTTGCCGCCAGCCCTGCATCGGCCTTGCCTTCGGTAAACACATCGTAGAAATGCTCTGCTTTTCCCGCTCCGCCAGAAGCAATCACAGGAATCGTCAGCAGCTCGGATACCGCACGAGTCAGCTTCAAATCAAAGCCATCCTTCGTTCCGTCTGCATCCATGCTTGTTAACAGGATTTCACCTGCGCCCAGCTCTTCAACGCGTTTCGCCCATTCCAGTGTCTTAATACCAGTCGGTTTGCGCCCGCCATGCGTGAACACTTCCCATTCGCCCCACTCGGGATTGAACTTCGCGTCAATGGCCACCACGATACACTGTGAGCCGAACTTCCTCGCACCATCAGAAACGAGCTGAGGATTGAGCACAGCGGCCGTGTTGATCCCGATTTTGTCCGCACCTGCGCGAAGGAGACGTTTCATATCATCGACACTAGAAATCCCGCCGCCTACCGTGAACGGAATCGTAATCTCGCCAGCCGTTTGACGGACAACCTCGACCATCGTCGCACGCCCTTCAACGGAAGCCGAAATGTCCAGGAACACGAGCTCATCCGCACCTTCCTTATCATAAATCGCCGCAAGCTCGACAGGATCACCGGCATCACGTAAATTCACGAAATTTACGCCTTTCACCACTCGGCCATCCTTGACGTCGAGACAAGGGATAATTCTTTTGGCTAACATGCTCAGCACCTCCTTGAGACTGTCCATTACTTATTTACAAAGGGTTAAAAAGTTGCCAAGCAGCTGCATACCGATATCTCCGCTTTTTTCAGGATGAAACTGCATGCCGTAGACGTTATCTCGGCCTACAATCGCCGTTACAGGTTGATAGTAGTCGGTCACTGCCAACAGATCGCTTTCACGCTCAGGCTTCGCATGGAAGGAGTGTACGAAATACACATGCCCTCCTTCAATCCCTCTGAAAATAGGACTATCACTCTTCCTATAACTAAGACGATTCCATCCCATATGCGGCACTTTGTAGTCTCCGCGGAAACGCACCACCGAACCAGGAAGAAGCCCTAGCCCCTCATGCTCTCCGTGCTCTTCACTGCTAGCGAATAACAGCTGCATACCTAAGCAAATGCCTAGCAATGGTTTGTCAGACGCTGCATACTGCTTCACAACCTCATCCAGACCCGATTCGCGCAGATGCTCCATCGCATCGCCGAACGCGCCGACACCAGGAAGAATCGCACCTTCTGCTGCCAGAATTTGCGCCGGATCTCCAGTAACGACTGCTTCATAGCCGAGCCGCTCAACCGCTTTGCTCACGCTATGTAAATTACCCATTCCATAATCAATAATGGCGATCATGCCTACAGCACTCCCTTCGTCGAAGGAACCCCCTGCACACGAGGATCAATCGATGTTGCTTCATCCAGCGCACGGGCTAACGCTTTAAACACACCTTCAATCATGTGATGTGTGTTCTGTCCATAATGCACGATAACATGCAAGGTAATACGCGCTTCAAGGGCAAACTTCCACAGGAATTCATGTACCAGCTGCGTTTCAAAGCTGCCTACATTTGCCGTTGGATACGCTGCACGGTATTCGAAATGCGGACGGTTGCTGATATCAATAACAACTTGAGCTAGTGCTTCGTCCATAGGAACGAATACGCTCGCATAGCGCTTGATTCCTCGTTTGTCGCCAAGCGCTTCACGCAGGGTTTGACCTAGACAAATCCCGATGTCCTCTACCGTATGGTGGTCATCGATTTCGATATCGCCTTTGGCATCCACTTTCAAATTAAAGTGACCATGCTTTGTGAACAAATCCAGCATATGATTCAAGAATGGAACATCCGTTTGGAGCTCAGAAATGCCTGTTCCATCCACTTCGAAGGCTAACGCGATGTCCGTTTCATTGGTCTTGCGTGCTACGCTTGCTGAGCGTGTTCTTACTTGATCCTGTTCCGCCATCTAGCTCAACTTCCCTTCCTTTTTAAGTCGTATCTCAACCGCTCTCGCGTGACCTTCCAGCCCCTCATTACGAGCCAGCGTCATGATCATGTCTCCGTTCGCGAGTAACGCTTCCTTGCTATAGTGAATGACGCTTGATTTTTTGAGGAAATCGTCCACATTCAGTGGCGATGAGAATCTCGCTGTGCCATTCGTCGGCAGCACATGGTTCGGACCGGCGAAATAATCGCCGACGGGTTCTGTACTGTAGGCACCTAGGAAAATGGCACCAGCATTTTCAATGCGCGGCAGGAGGTTAAACGGCTCCTGCACCAGCAGCTCACAATGCTCCGGCGCTAAGCGATTGACCACGTCCACGCCTTCGTCCAAGCTATCCACAAGGAGTATCGCTCCTTTTGTTGCTGTCGAGACGGCGGCAATGGCTTTCTTCGGCAGCACATCCAGCTGCCGCCATAATGCCAGCCGTACCTCTTCGGCTAGCTCACGGGAAGGTGTCACCAGTATCGACGGTGACATCTCATCATGCTCGGCCTGCGCCAGCAAATCGGCCGCGACATATTCGGGATCGGCGTGCTCGTCAGCAAGCACGACAATGTCCGTTGGTCCGGCGATCATGTCGATATCGACGACGCCGAACACGAAGCGCTTCGCTAGCGCGACGTAAATGTTGCCAGGGCCGACGATTTTATCGACCGGCGCGATTGATTCTGTGCCGTAAGCCAGCGCGGCAACGGCCTGCGCCCCACCTACGCGGTAGATCTCTTTCACACCCGCTTCGGCTGCAGCCACGAGAATATGCGGGTTGATGCCCTCTTCGCCCGCGGTGGACGGTGGCGTCACCATCGCGATCTCCGGCACCCCCGCGACAATCGCGGGGATGGCGTTCATGAGCACGGAGGAAGGGTATGCCGCCTTCCCTCCGGGCACGTACAAGCCGACCCGCTTCAGCGGTCGGATGATTTGGCCCAGCAGACTGCCGTCCGGCTGCAGGTCCATCCAGGAGTTGCGTTTCTGCTTCTCATGAAACGCACGAATATTCGCGGCGGCTTGACGCAGCGCCGCTAAGAACGCGGCGTCGACCTGTGCGTACGCCGCCTGGATCTCTTCGTCGCTAACGCGTAGCTCAGCGACGTCTACGCCGTCGAACTGCTGCGCCAGGCGACGTAGCGCGGCATCCCCGTCTTGCCGCACCTCATCGATGATGCGGCGGACGGTGTCATTTTGCTCGGGTGAGCCGTATTCGACTTCACGTTTTAACTGAAATTCGGAAGCTGGCATGATCCGCATTTTCATCTTCCTCTCATCGTCGTTCTTCTTACTTCGATCTATAGTTTCACTGTAGGCAATACCGCCTGCAGCATATCACATAACCGTTGGATGGAATCGTTCTTCATCCGGTAACTCACACGATTCGCAATTAAGCGGCTCGTGATTTGAAAAATTTCCTCTTGCTCAACAAGACCATTTTCCTTTAAGGTTTGGCCGGTCTCCACCATATCTACGATGCGGTCAGCTAGTCCAATCAGAGGAGCCAACTCGATGGAGCCGTTCAGCTTGATCACTTCAACCTGCTGTCCTTGCTCACGGAAATACTGAGACGCTACGTTCGGATACTTGGTCGCAACCCGTGGATTGATGACTTGCTTCCAATCGGGCAATCCAATCACCGACATACGGCAGCGTGCGATACCTAGATCAAGCAATTCGTAAACGTTCCGATTTTCTTCCATCAGCACATCTTTACCTACAACCCCGATGTCGGCTACGCCATACTCCACATAGGTCGGAACATCGACTGGCTTGGCCAGAATAAATTCCATTTTCGCCCCAGGTACTGGAATGATTAAACGGCGTCCTTCTTCCAAATCCTCAGGAATGGGCAAGCCCGCTTTTGTAAACAGCTTCGCTGCTTGTTTATAGATACGGCCTTTCGGCATCGCTACTTTAAGAATGTCATCCACCGTTCCAACCTCCTCCAAACTTCCCTCATCTTGCTGAGAGGCTATTCCTTTATCAACCGAATTACTTGATTGTACCCGGCATTAGACGGATAGTTGATCGTCTCATCACTAATAAGCTGTGTGATAACCACGCTCGCCTCTATGTTGTTATCGCTCCGCATATTCTTCGCCAGCTGCAACGCTTCTTCGCGATGCTCCGCATCGTAGGTAATGAGCACACGACTCGGTTGTTTCACTTGGTCCTTTCCAGTTACTTCCAGGATGCGATTCGTCTTGAGTGCAAACCCTGTTGCTGGCGCTGGACGTCCAAATTGACTTAATAAATTATCGTACCGTCCCCCACTGCAGACAGGAAAACCTAAATCAGCCGCATAACCTTCGAATGTCATACCTGTATAGTAGGAGAAATCTCCAATCATCGTTAAATCAATCACAACATGCTCGCTAACTCCGTAAGCTTTCAGTACATCCCACACTTCGCATAAATGTCGAATCGCGTCCTGCGCAATTGGATGCTGGGAGACCATACGAGCCTGCTCGCAGATTTCATCCCCTCCACGGAGTCTTAGTACACCATTCAGCTCACGTTCTACGTCAGCTGTAAGGGACAACGATTTAATCGCTTCCTGATATCCGACGTAATCCCGACTGAGTAGATGTTCTTTCAGAGAAAGCTGTGCATCTGTGCGTCCGTCTAGTGTTTCCTGGAACAATCCGTTCAGAAAACCAACATGGCCGAGGGCAATCTTAAACTTCTCAACGCCCGCTGCTTGAAGTGACGCAATCGCAAGCGCCACCACTTCTGCATCTGCTTCAGATGAAGCATCACCGATCAGTTCAACGCCAGTCTGAAAGAACTCTGAATCCCTACCCGCTTCTTCTTCAATTGAACGGAAAACGTTGGAATGGTAGGAAAGTCGAAGTGGAAACTCTTGTTCCTTTAAAAGCGAAGAAGCTACACGCGCGATTGGTGCTGTCAGCTCAGATCGAAGTACGAGCGTTTTCCCTTTGCGATCTAGCAATTTGAACAGCTTTTTGTCTTCTGTGGAGCTTGCAACGCCAACTGTATCGTAATATTCAAGTGTAGGTGTAATGATCTGGTTATAACCCCAGCGCTCCATACAGGCCAACACGCGGAATTCTATATTTCTGAGTTTCGTTACCGCTTCAGGCAAATAATCTTTCACGCCTAACGGCTTTTCAAATACTTTTGGCTTCGACACCGTCTCACCTCAATAAGTAGGAATATATTCAATCTCAACTTCATGAAAATACTTTAGTGCGTTAACGTTCTACCATGCTACCAAAATAAAGAATGTACGGCTATTTTAACACGTATCGTTAGGACCGTCAATCATTTAAGTCCTGTTCGGCGGCTCATTTACTCATAATATTTCGAACAAAATATTATGAAATTCGCTTTAAGAATGGCATATAAACCCATACGCCGTCAACTGTATTCGGAGTAGATAGAACAGGCATGCTGTCGCGGCAGCATGCCTCATTACCACCGCCTAGGCCCTTGCTCCACCTATAAGCCTTTTTTATTAATCGTTTTCTTCGACATCACAAAAAATGGCCCCAACATCGCAATGATGTTGAGCCCATCTTATATCCCAAAACTTAGGTTACACGCTATTACCTGAACGAATAACCTGCAACGGATTGCCGGCCACAAAGCTATGCGGCGCCACATCTTTATGAACGACGGAGCCAGCGCCAATAATCGCATAATCTCCAATTGTCACACCTGGCAGGATTGTCGAATTGGCTCCAACCATGACATGAGATCCAATACGTACGTCACCTAGACGATACTCCTTAGTTAAATACTCATGCGCCAGAATCGTCGTATTATATCCAATAATCGTATTGCTTCCAATATGAATCTTCTCCGGAAAAAACACATCCACCATCACCATTAACGCAAAAGCAGAGTGCTCTCCCACCGTCATGCCTAAAACATGGCGATAAATCCAGTTTTTCATACGTAAGGAAGGCGAATAACGCGTGATTTGGATAAAGACGAAATTACGTATGGCCTTCCACTTACTAACGGTGTGGTAGATTTGCCATAGCGCATTCGGTCCATCTACAGGATATTTCTCAGTATTCCTCAATCAGCCTTCACATCCGCAGAAATCCCAACTAGCGGCAGCAGGTCAAACATATCATCGACGATATGATCTGGGTTATACTGCTCTAGATAGGAGCGCCCCTTCCAGGACCAAGATACACCGACAGATGTCACACCTGCATTTTGAGCAGCCTCAATATCATAGTGACTATCACCGACCATCATCGTTTCATCTGCTGAACTACCTAACTCTTTCAGCGCTGCGAAAATGCCCTCAGGACTCGGCTTTGGCTCCTTTACATCATCCACTGTCACAATAGCACTAACATAAGAATCTAACCCACAAAGCTTGAGCCCCATCAACGTGGTAAGTCTGATTTTACTCGTTACGATGCCAATTTTAATCCCTTTTTCGTGAAGCTTCGCCATCACCGTGCGCACATTCGGGAATTCCCTCACAAGCTCATCGTGTTTCGATAAGTTGAACGTACGATACTTATTGATGAGCGCTTCAACCTCTTTCTTACCTGTAAAAAATTCCATTTGCTCAACGAGTGGACGCCCCATGTTCGGGATAATGAGCTCCCGACTAATTGGCTCCGGTGTTTCGCCTTCCAAGCTATGCAAAAATGATTGCACAATCAATTCATTTGTATCTACGATCGTGCCATCCAAATCAAATAGTACGGTTTGAATCATAGTCGACTCCTTTATCTATCTCTTCCTCTTGGACTACTTTGTTTTTATCAATCGCGAGCGTGGACACAATCGGGTCCGAATACCGCTCATTCGCATAACCTTTTTTCCTTCTCACAATAATCGTAATCACGGCCCCAATCACGATCAGCAGAGCAAGCAATTGTGAGAAGCGAATATTCCCACCATACGTAAGTACGCCTGGTTCAAATACGATCTTCATTGGGGACCATAGCGCATTCATCAGTGAAGCTAGCCAAGCCGGCCCTGAGATATCCAAACTGTCTGTACGTATCCCTTCAATGAAGAAGCGTCCAATCGAATACCAAATGAAATAACTAAAGAACAACTCTCCAGCCCGTAAGAACGGTCTACGACGTAGCCAGAATAAAACCAGTAACCCTACAAAGCTCCATAGAGATTCATACAAAAATGCCGGGTGGTAGAACACACCATCAATATTCATCTGATTCACGATAAAATTCGGTAAATGCAGGGTATCTCTCAAGAATGACTCCTCTACCGGACCCCCATGAGCTTCTTGATTCATGAAATTTCCCCAACGACCGATCGCTTGTCCGATAATCAAACCTGGCGCAAGAATATCCGCAATACGGAAGAAATTATATCCCTTAGCTCGAATGTAGAAGGATGTACCGATAATCGCCCCGATCAACGCGCCGTATATTGCAATCCCACCATGCCATATCATGAATACTTCCCATAAATTATCCTTATAATCAGCCCATTGGAAGCCAACATAATAAATTCTAGCACCAATAATGGCAGAAGGAACCCCAATTAACAATAAATCCATGAAGAAGTCTGGCACGATTTTGAATCGTTTTCCTTCTCTAATCGCCAACATTAAACCTATTAATGCGGCTGTTCCTAAAATAATGCCATACCACCGGACATGAATCGGTCCTAAGGAAAATGCTATGCTTTCTAACATGGTTTCACTCCTTCTTTAAGTAAACTTTGCATACCTATTATCAATCAAAATCCTCAAAATCTTCATTTAACGATTCGGTCAGTTTATTCGTAAATTGCAACGCTGCATTGTAGCCCATTCGTTTCAAACGATAATTCATCGCCGCAACCTCGACAATGACGGCCAAGTTTCGCCCTGGTCGTACAGGTATCGTAACGAGCGGCAAATCAGTATCGATGATCCTAGTTAGCTCTTCATCCAAGCCTAAACGATCATATTGCTTCTCTTGCTGCCAATTTTCCAATTTAACAACAACGGAGATTTTCTTTACATTACGGATCGCGCCAGCACCAAATAACGTCATCACATTGATGATGCCTACGCCGCGGATCTCAAGCAAATGGCGAATCAACTCAGGAGCATTTCCCGTCAGCACCTTATCTCCATTTTGCCTGATTTCTACCGCGTCATCCGCGATGAGTCGGTGACCTCTTTTGACAAGCTCAAGTGCGGTTTCGCTCTTCCCGATTCCACTGCTTCCCGTAATTAGCATACCTACTCCGTAGACATCTACCAGTACGCCATGAATCGTTGTACTTGGGGCAAGCTTATTTTCCAGAAAGCCTGTTAACCGACTTGCAAAAATCGTAGTCGATATTTGCGTTCTTAGCACCGGCAAGTCACGCTTCGTCGCTTCTTCAAGCAACTCAACCGGAACATCCAGCCCTCTAGTGACAATAATACATGGTGTTTCTTCTGGAGCACACAGTTGCTCAACCCGATTTCTCCGAACACCTGTCGTCAACATTTCAATAAATGTGATTTCTGTTTTACCCAGCATCTGAATACGCTCTTTGGGATGGTAATTGAAATAACCGGCCATCTCAAGACCAGGACGGTACAAATCACCCGTTGTTATAGGACGCTTCAGTCCAGCTTCACCTGCTAGTACTTCCATATGTAGCTGTTCCATCATCTCAGAAACCCTTACTTTTTTGGCCATCGTCCTAACTCCTTCGAATTTGCTTATGTACCATGTGCTCGTAGTGCAGCACGCAGGCTTTCCAATAGTTTCATCGTAATAGAATACCTAGTTTAAATCAACTACTGTGTTCATGAAGTTTATCATACACAAAAAGGCCAGCCGATAACGGCTGGCCTTTCAGTACAATCCTATAGGTTAGGGTTAACCAAGATGGAAAGTGTTGTTTCTTTATCGAAGAAATGAACTTTGTTCATATCTAGTGCCAATTTAACGTTTGTACCTTCTTTGATTCCGGAACGACCGTCAACACGAGCGATTACTGTGTTAGCACCGATACCGTTCAAGTACAAGTACATTTCGTGACCCAAGTTCTCAGTCAATTCAACGTTAACGTTGAATACTGTGTTCGGGGAAGCTTCCAAGAATACTGGCTCTTCGTGAATATCTTCTGGACGAACTCCCAGAATCACTTCTTTGCCAACGAATCCTTTGTCTTTCAGAACTTGTGCTTTACCAGCTGGAACTTCTACATTTACGGAACCTGCTTTGAAGAAAATTCCGCTGCCTTCTTGTGTCAATGTTCCAGACATGAAGTTCATGGATGGGGATCCAATGAAGCCTGCAACGAACATGTTAACTGGGAAGTTGTAGATTTCTTCTGGTGTAGCAGCTTGTTGAATAATACCTTTATCCATAACAACGATACGATCGCCCATTGTCATCGCTTCGATTTGGTCATGCGTTACGTAGATTGTCGTAACACCAAGACGTTTTGTCAATTTAGTGATTTCCGCACGCATTTGTACACGAAGTTTCGCGTCCAAGTTGGAAAGCGGCTCATCCATTAAGAATACTTGCGGCTCACGAACAATCGCACGACCCAAGGCAACACGTTGACGCTGACCACCGGAAAGTGCTTTTGGCTTACGATCAAGCAAGTGAACGATATCTAGAATTTTCGCTGCTTCGCGAACGCGAGCATCGATATCAGCTTTTTTGAATTTACGAAGTTTCAATCCGAATGCCATGTTTTGATAAACAGTCATATGCGGATAAAGAGCGTAGGATTGGAATACCATCGCGATATCGCGATCTTTTGGAGCTACGTCATTTACAAGGCGGTCACCGATGTAAAGTTCACCTTCAGTGATTTCCTCTAAACCTGCGATCATACGAAGAGTTGTGGATTTTCCGCAACCGGATGCACCAACAAGAACTACGAACTCTTTGTCAGCAACTTCAAGATGGAAATCTTTAACTGTTGATTCTTCTGCACCAGAATATCTTTTAACAATATGATTTAAACGTACGCCTGCCATGATTTCATTCCCCCTACAATTTATCGTTCAAATGCTTTCTTTATCAACATTTCTATATACACATCTTACCCTACGAACGGCGGACTGACTATGCACAATCCCTACAAAAAAATCACTTTCTTTTCGTTACTTTGTACAATAGCAAGGCCAGACGTACTAAAACTGCATGATTAAACGTCCGAACGTCCAGTCCAGTCTCGTTTTTGAACTTGTCCAATCGATATAACAATGTATTTCGATGGATATATAGCTTCTTCGCTGTTTCACTCACATTACAGTCCAGTGTAAAGAAATGCTCCAGCGTCGTTACAGTCTCGCTATCCAGCACATGATCCGTGCCGCGGAGTACCTGCTCTAGGAATTCCGTTTTCTCCTCTTCTTCAATGAGGTGCAACAACTTCTCAAGGCGCAGTTCCCAACGTAGATGAATAAAGCTGCCTACATGGAAGGATCGGCCCAGCATAATAGTCTCACGCAGCTTAAGTACTGTAGCGAACATCGACTTTGCTGGCTTCACAGGGAAATCAATAGCTAAGTGGCATTCGCCTACCCATTCATTCGCCAGCATCTCATACAAACCTGAGCCTAATGCATCGAGCGTTTGCTCAACACTTTCTTCCTCGTCTCCATCGCGTTCTTCAATGCCACTGGTAATAAGGACTTCTGGCGCTAATATCAGCCATTCCTTCTCTAACAAAGGAATAAGAATAATTTCCGCTTCGAAAAAGGACTCTAGCAGCTTCTTAAGCTCTGTGTAAGATACGCGTTGATTCTGAGGATAGTCCCCATATAACAGTAGCGGAATTTTAGTTGAATACAGTGAAGATTGCGAAGCAAGGGCGTCAGGCAGCTCGGCATGGCTTGTACCACGTTCCATTTGCTGCAGCAACCACTCTCTTAATTGGTTCGACTTTCTTTCATCTTCGGAAAGAAAAGAACCGAATTGCTTCTTCTCCAACGTTTGTTTGGATTCAATTGTTAGTTCAACAAGTTTACGTTCAGATACAGACAGCTTACTCCCATTCATTAGCAGGACTCGAACTTCTTTATGTTCCTGGGAAACGAAGAAAAGGACTTCCTGACCCCGGTTAACACTTCGACTGAATCCTTCCTGATGCTCTCCCTGATCCTCCACAAGCTGGTGCCATTCGGACTCAGGTATCAGGCTTATCTGTATTGGCGACTGTAAAACCGCTTCCAATCGCTCTCTGACATGCTCCCAAATCATCTGCCTTCACTCCTTATTACCTATAGCATCTTCTATATTTTCTCTCACATTGTACCATAACTGTGCTAATACCTGTGAATTGTGAGAAAACCTCTACCCTCGGCCATTCAAGGATGAACGACCGCTTTTCCAGGCAGGTTTTATCTCCAATTAGAAATGAGTAAAGAACCCTCCTGCCTAATAATTGACAAGAGGGTTCTCATTCTTGATGTTCTATTTCAATACACGACGAGCCGTCACGTAGTGAGCAGCCCACCATTCTTTATTAATCGACGTGAATTTGACGCCACCTTCACCATACGTATGAATCATCATTCCGTTGCCAACATAAATACCAACATGTCCAATGTTTTTACCGGAATCCACGGTGGTGAAGAAAACCAAATCGCCGGTTTGCAAGTTACTTTTGCTAACGAATGTACCTTCTTTAGCTTGATCACGAGAGACACGCGGCAATGTAATCCCATATTCAGCAAAAACTGTTTTGGTAAACGATGAACAATCCATCGTTTTCGTTTGGCCATATTTTGCCCCAAATACGTAAGGAGTTCCAAGATATTTCTGAGCGGTTAGAATTAACTCCGCTTTCAAACGATCCTTCGACGAAAGAATGCTTCTTCCGCCAATAAAACTGCCCTTAAGCTCACTCACATTACGGGTGACGACTTCGTCTTTGCTCTGGGATGCCATGACCATTTTCCCTTGTCCAACATAGATCCCAGCAAACGATGGCTTGGAGCCACTACCAAAGTACAAGACATCACCTGGCTCTGCCTTATCTATTTTCGTAATTTTCGTTGATTTCATATTGAATTGCCCGATTAAAGTTCTAGGCACATTGTAATTTAATGTTTCATAGACGTAGTAGATCAGACCTGAAGAATCAAACCCTGCAAATGGTGTTTCGTCACTTTTGGAGTAATCAACGCCGACCATTTTTTTGGCCAACGAAACGGCATCCATATCATCATTTGCGGCATAGGCGGAAACGGCAGTGGTAGCTGATAATGCGATCGTGATCGCAGCTGTAATTCCTAAGGTGCGGTGGGCAAGACTCTTTATCATGGTATTTCCTCCTGTACGGCTCTCTTGGGTGAATTGGTTAAAATGGAAAACTTCTAGGTTACTAGTATAAGGTTACCATGGTAATGAAAAGACTTTCATTCCTAAAATATTTCCTATCATCCATGAGATTGGTAATAGTGCCAATTCCTTCATCAGGTTAAACATTTCTCTATGAGATTCATTGGAAAATACAACTTCACAACGGCCAGCCTCATATTCTTCGTAGATTTGGAAATAATTGTAGTAGCACTTTTTTGGGGTTTATTCTCGTAGTTATGGAGGTGACAAGCATGAAAGAACATAATCATTATCATTATCCAACCTATGATGTCATGGAAGAAAGCAAGGAATGGGATACGCACACGAGGTCCATTGTAAACACTCGGCTCGTTAGAGAGCATGCCTATGGATTTTTAACCTTTGTAGAGGCGGAATCGCTTCGGGCTTGGTGTTCACTGCTTATGGATGATCATCGAGGTGAAATCATTCAATATGTCATCAACCATATCGATCAGGTGTTAGCAGATAATAAAGGAGAGGGGCACCGCAAGGTTGGCCTTCCACCCCTACGAATACTTTTGCGTCAGGGATTAAAAGCGATCGATGAAGCAGGATGGTTTGCAAACAGTCAGCCTTTCTTTCAATTAGATGAAACGAGCCAACGGAATATTATGCTTCAAATCAGCGATGCAAGCTATTCACCTACGAAAAATTGGGAAGGTATCCCTCAGAAAGGCTTATTTCAGAAGCTGCTTCAACTAAGTGTCGAAGCCTACTATTCTCATCCCTTGGTGTGGTCTGAAATTGGTTTCGGTGGACCGGCCTATCCTCGTGGATATACGTTACATAGCCCAGATCAGTTAGAGTCTTGGGAGGCTGTGAATCGATCATGAAATGGCGCTTTGAAAATGAAACAGCTGATATCGTTATCGTAGGAGCAGGGGCTGCTGGCGGTGTTCTGGCCAAAGAACTCAGTGAAGCTGGTCTAAAAGTGGTTGTTATCGATGCTGGGCCATGGCGGGATCCTGAGAAAGATTACGCTAGTGATGAATTGAGTATGAAGAGCTTAGCATGGCAGGATACCCGTCTTGTTGATGCACCCCAACCCTTTGTTACTGGTCGACATCAATCGGGGAAAGGGATTGGCGGCGGCACTCAGAACTTTACGGGCGTATTTCTGCGCTTTCATGAGTCTGATTTCAAAACAAAAGCCATTGACGGTGTCGGGGAAGATTGGCCCATTCATTATAAAGACCTCGAGCCTTACTACACGAGAATAGAAAAAGAAATCTCCGTATCCGGACCGAAGCATTTTCCATGGGGGAACTTTCAGGGCCCCTATCCTTATCCCGAACTGGATGCTCTTAGTCCCAATGCTGTCTTATTTCACAAAGGTTGCAAGTCCCTTGGTATTCAATCTGTACCTACCCCATTAGCTATCCTTTCTACTCCCATAGAGGGGCGTTCTGCATGCACAAATCGCGGCTTCTGCCTCCAAGGCTGTATGCCTAATGCCAAATTCAGTACCTTGATCGTACACATTCCAAAAGCGGTACAAGCAGGCGCAGAAATACTAGCAAATTGCACAGTAACACAAATTGAAGTTGATACGTATGGACATGCTAGCGGAGTTCTTTTTGTCCATGAAGGCACTACCTATCGTCAACGAGCTAAGACAGTTATCCTCTGTACTCATGTAGTAGAAACCCCTCGGCTGCTCCTTCACTCCGCCGCACCTCAGTTCCCTGATGGGTTAGCCAATTCCAGTGGTTGGGTAGGCAGAGCGATTATGACGCACAGCAGCAACGACGTCTACGCCAAGTTTGAAGAGGAAGTCCGCCTATACAAAGGAACACCCGTGCTAGCATCGACACAGGATTTCTATGAAACCGATCCACGCAGGGGCTTTGTCCGCGGTTACACCTTACACGCTCACGGCTCACGGCCTATCGAGATGGCTGAAGGCATCCGTAAAGCGACTGAAGCTCCTTTATGGGGATCCTCTTTCAGACAAGTTATGCAGGATTACAATTTCTATGGTCGTCTCAAAATGGTAGGGGAAGTGCTGCCAGCGTGGAACAATCATGTATCGCTTTCTGAGGAAAAAGATGAGTATGGCATGCCTTTGGCTTCTTTAACTTTCAATTATTGTGATAACGATCTGAAACTCCTAGAGCATGCCGTTGAAAATATGAAACTGATTCTCCGTGCCGCTGGCGGGGAAATCTCCTATGTCGTTCCGGATACGCAACATTTAATGGGTGGCTGTCGGATGGGGAATGACCCCTGCACCTCCGTGGTGAACTCGTATGGTCAAAGTCACGACATTCCCAACTTGTTCATTTGCGATGCTAGCTTGTTCGTGACCTCTACTGGATGCAACCCCACGCTTACCGTAATGGCACTCGCCGCACGTACAGCCGATTACATCATTGACCTCGCTAGCTCCTGATTGTTATCCTTACATAATGAGTATTTAAAAGGGAGGAGCCTGTAATCCAATGGCCATTGCTGAATTCACCATCATACCCATCGGAACAGCCACAACAAGCCTGAGCGGCTATGTAGCTGATCTCCACAAAGAATTAGAACGACATGCCGATATCCGCTTCCAAATGACACCCATGGGCACCATCCTGGAAGGCCCCTTAGACCGCCTATTCGAGGTCATACGTGCCGTCCACGAGGTCCCTTTCTTGAATGGGGCTTCGCGTGTCTCCACTTCCATCAAAATTGATGATCGCCGTGACAAGCCTGCCTCCATGGAACAAAAAATGCAATCTGTCGCAGATAAGCTCTAAACAGCAAAAAGCATCCTGCAATAGGATGCTTTTTCTCTATGTCTTAAAAACAAAAAAAGACCCAACGGCCTTGTACGTTTACTTATTAAAGTGAGTCATGTAGGATTCGAACCTACGACACCCTGATTAAAAGTCAGGTGCTCTACCAACTGAGCTAATGACTCGTAGGGAAAATGGAGGCTGATGGATTCGAACCACCGAACTCGAAGAGAGCAGATTTACAGTCTGCCGTGTTTAGCCACTTCACTAAGCCTCCAGATACGAGATACCCGTACTGCCTAAGCAATACAACCATCTCAATGGCTTGGGACGGAATCGAACCGCCGACACGAGGATTTTCAGTCCTCTGCTCTACCGACTGAGCTACCAAGCCAAATGAATGTTTATAGCATGTCCTACATTAATCGAAATAAGAAATGGCGGAGCTGACGGGATTCGAACCCGCGGTCTCCTGCGTGACAGGCAGGCATGTTAGGCCACTACACCACAGCTCCATGCTACAAAGGTTTACAATAAAAATGGTGCCGTCGAGAGGACTTGAACCCCCAACCTACTGATTACAAGTCAGTTGCTCTACCAGTTGAGCTACAACGGCTTATTATTTTGAGGCCCCCGGAAAGTAATTGGAAACTCCATCATAGAATTCGCTTCACTTTTTGGGGTGAAGTGATGGTGGAGGCTGACGGGATCGAACCGCCGACCCTCTGCTTGTAAGGCAGATGCTCTCCCAGCTGAGCTAAGCCTCCATCTGGTGTTTTGGTTTTATGGTAGCGGCAGAGGGGCTCGAACCCCCGACCTTACGGGTATGAACCGTACGCTCTAGCCAGCTGAGCTACGCCGCCACATAAAAGTGTATATATATTTGGAACTGGCGGAGAGAGAGGGATTCGAACCCTCGCACCACTTACGCAGTCTAACCCCTTAGCAGAGGGTCCCCTTATAGCCACTTGGGTATCTCTCCAAGATATATATACGATTCAGGAATAGTATTCCCTGAAAACTAGATACGAAACTCACGTAAAGTCAGATTACTTAGGATATCTAAGAGACTTTGACTTACGTCAAAGATCCCTATATATGGTTAAGCCCTCGACCGATTAGTATTCGTCAGCTGCATACGTTGCCGCACTTCCACCTCGAACCTATCAACCTCGTCGTCTACAAGGGGTCTTACATACTGGGAAATCTC
>NZ_JCAUAN010000039.1:0-60897 GCF_059691975.1 Paenibacillus sp. J22FR5
TAGTGGACAATTGCTTGTCCGTATATCTGAAAGCTTAATTGCTCATTTACGTTGCTAGCGAGATTTTGCAATCTCTTTTTTGAACGATTTCTCGTTCGTGCTTACTCACTCGTTGTTCAGTTTTCAAAGATCAATTATTTCCTTATTAATCCTCCGCCCCTCAAAGGCGACTTGATTAATATACCACATCGACCTACTCGATTGCAAGAACTTTTTAAAGTTTCTTTCGTTCTTTCGTTCGAGCGCCGAAGCGACAAGGAGTAATATAACAAATCCCTCAAACGATTGCAAGCTTTATTTGCATATTTATTTGAATAGAATTGTCGGAGAAAAAAGAAACCCTCACTCTGAATGAGCAAGAGTTGAAGGTATCCTTTTAAATATGGCCAATCACATCTTGAATGAATAGATTTCTTTCGATGGTTAAGTTCACGATTGTTCCATTTACATTAACCCATGGTCTTGTAGGATGTGAGCGATCAGAGAAGATGATCTCTCCGACACGATTGTCACTTAACTTTACGATCGTTCCGTTACTGATCTGCGTGGATTTGTTCATAAAGACTTGGACGAGTGTAGGATCTACTTTACCGAAAGACTCTGTCAATAACTGCTCTAATACAACGTAAGGAGAAAGGGCAGCTTTGTAATAGCGCTGATTTGTCATCGCATTATAGATATCAGCAATGGCTACAATTTTCGCATACATATGAATTTTGTCAGACTTCACACCTAACGGATAGCCTGAACCATCTTCCCGTTCATGATGCTGAAGAGCCGTTAGTTTCACACCTTCGTTGATACCAGACATATTTTTGAGAATCTGATAGCCGATTAGTGTATGTTGCTTCACTTCATCCATTTCCACCGCAGTTAAAGGATTCTTTTTCTCAAGAAGTGCACGATCCACCTTACTGGTGCCAATATCATGCAATAATCCCGCTAATGCTATTTGGACCAAATCCTTCTGAGGAAGTCCTGCCCATCTGGCTAGTGAATAGGAAGCTAAGCTGACTAAAATACTTTTGTGGTATATGTAATCATGTAGATTTCGATTTTTCGGAGTGAAGGTGAGTACTTTATAAGCGTCAATATGACGAATTAGCGCTTCGAGGCCTGTCCGAATTTCTAAAATAGGAAGCTGCTGTCCACCATTAGCTAGAAGAAAGACTCGTTTGAGCAACTTCACCATATTCTGATATTCCACATAAAACGGATCAACCGCCTCAGCTTCTTTAGGCTTAGGTTCTTCACTCGTTTGTTCAACTTCGTTACCGTTCTTGGATTCAATATAAACAGATGGAATGAGAAATGCTTTCAGAATCTCTACTTCTCTCTCATGGATGACTTTTCCTTTATAAAAAAGAGTATTACCCATCTTGGTTGTTACGTTATCGCCTAATCTTTCACCATATTTTAATTGCGAAACGGCTACTGTCGGCACGCTTATTCACTCACCTTACTATTTCATATACTCCATATTGTAAAGTAAAAGGGATGGGTTTGTAAGCCCCCATCCCTACTTTTTATTCCTCTGATTCTGTGGCTTCAGTTGATTCTTCCCAGTCGCCGTCTTCCTCAGACTCGTTCTGCTCTTCATTCTTCTGAACGCGAGCTAATGTTCCTACTTCATCGTCTTCACGTATATTAATCAGACGAACACCTTGCGTATTACGTCCCATGACAGAAATGCCGTCCATACTTGTACGAATGACTGTTCCCGATGCCGAAATGATCATCAGATCCTCGTCCTCTTGCACCACTTTGAGACCGACAATCGGACCATTTTTCTCCGTGACATTCAAAGTTTTGATACCTTTACCACCACGTGATTGAATCCGATACTCGGACACAGGCGTCCGCTTACCGAAGCCTTTGGATGTTACGATTAGTACGCTATTATCTTCATGGACGACGTCCATATCGATGACAGCATCCTCATCATCCAAGTGTATTCCTTTAACTCCTGTAGCCGATCTACCCATTGAGCGGACATCGCTCTCTGGGAAGTGAATGGACATTCCTAACTTCGTCCCCATAATAATACCCTGGTTACCGTCCGTTAGTTTAACCCCAATGAGATCATCATCTTCTCGTAAATTGATGGCGATTAATCCACCTTTACGAATGTTTGAATAATCATCGATTGGCGTTTTCTTCACAACCCCTTGCTTCGTTGCAAAGAAGAGATACTGCTCTGTTTCAAAGCTTTCAACAGGAATAACCGCATTAACGGTTTCCCCTTGCTCGATTTGAATCAGATTTATAATTGGAGTTCCTCGAGCCGTACGGCTCAAATCTGGAATCTCGTAAGCTTTCAAACGATAGACTTTGCCTTTATTCGTAAAGAACATCAGATAATGATGTGTATTCGTCACGAACAAATGTTCAACGAAGTCATTGTCTTTGGTATCCATACCGACGACACCGCGTCCTCCACGCTTCTGGTTCCGATAAGTCGTAACCGGTAGACGCTTAATGTAGCCCGTGTGTGTAATTGTGATGACGACATCTTCACGTGGGATAAGGTCTTCATCTTCAATGCTTTCTTCACCAACTGTAATCTCAGAACGTCGGTCATCACCGAACTTTTCTTTGATTTCATTTAGTTCTTCGCTAATGATAGCCAGAATGAGCTGCTCATCTGCGAGAATCGCTTTAAGTTCAGCGATTTTCTTCATCAGCTCAGCGTACTCAGCTTCTATCTTCTCGCGCTCCAAGCCAGTTAGACGTTGTAGACGCATATCGAGAATGGCTTGAGCTTGATCCAGGCTCAGACTAAATGTTGTCATGAGTCCTTCTCTAGCTTCATCCGTAGTTCGAGATGAACGAATTAATGCGATTACTTGATCTAGATGATCCAGCGCAATACGTAAACCTTCTAAGATGTGCGCTCTAGCTTCCGCTTTACGCAAATCAAATTCAGTTCTACGACGAATGACTTCTTGCTGATGCTTAAGGTAATAGTGCAGCATCTCACGAAGATTCAAAACCTTTGGTTCTCCGTTGACGAGTGCGAGCATAATAATACCGAAATTTGATTGCATGGCTGTCTGTTTGAACAAGTTGTTCAGAACAACGTTCGGGTTCACGTCGCGTCGCAGTTCGATCACAACACGCATCCCGTTACGGTCTGACTCATCTCGCAGATCCGTGATACCGTCAATCTTCTTCTCACGCACAAGCTCAGCAATTTTCTCTACTAACCTTGCTTTATTTACTTGATAAGGCAGCTCATTCACAATGATTCTTGCCTTATTATTGTTCTCTTCAATGACCGTTCTAGCTCTCATCGTAACAGAGCCTCTACCGGTGGAATAGGCCTGTCTGATGCCTTCACGTCCAAGAATGAATCCAGATGTTGGGAAGTCAGGTCCTTTGATCGCTTGCATCAAGTCCATTGGGGTAACATCTGGATTCTCGATCATCATTTGAATACCCTCAATAACCTCTCTTAGGTTATGTGGGGGAATATTCGTTGCCATACCTACCGCAATTCCTGAACTCCCGTTAACGAGTAAGTTCGGGAAGCGAGAAGGGAGAACGACGGGCTCATTTTCTTCGCCATCGTAGTTGGGCGCATAATCGATCGTCTCTTTGTTAATATCACGAAGAAGCTCCATAGCAATCTTCGATAAACGGGCTTCAGTATAACGCATAGCTGCCGCCATGTCGCCGTCGATGGATCCAAAGTTTCCGTGGCCATCAACAAGCATATAACGCAATGAGAAATCTTGTGCCATCCGAACCATGGTTTCGTAAACAGCGGTGTCACCATGTGGATGGTATTTACCGATAACTTCACCAACGATTCTCGCTGATTTCTTATGTGGCTTATCTGGAGACATGCCTAGTTCAGACATCGCAAACAAGATACGACGATGAACCGGCTTCAGACCGTCTCTAACATCTGGCAGTGCGCGACTGACAATGATACTCATCGCATAGTCTAAGAAGGAAGTACGCATTTCGGTCGAAATGTCAATTTCTTTGACTTGCGAATGTAATTCTTCGCTCATGAATGTTCCTCCTGAAAGCTTACATCGTTTGCAACGTCTCGGACGACGTTAGATATCTAAATTTTTCACGTATTTCGCATGTTCCTCGATGAAGTCCCGTCTAGGCTCTACATTATCGCCCATCAATGAATCAAAAAGTGTGTCCGCTTCTATAGCATCTTCGATCGTCACTTGCAGGAGTGTACGACTTTCCGGATCCATGGTTGTTTCCCATAGTTGTCCCGGATTCATCTCGCCAAGTCCTTTATAACGTTGGACATTGACTTTCGTACCTTCGCCAAACTCTTGCATAATGACTTCACGTTGCTTCTCGTTATACGCATATCGAACGGTTTTATTACGCTCAAGCTTAAAGAGTGGCGGTTGTGCAATATACACATAGCCAGTCTCGATGAGCTTTTTCATGTAACGGTAGAAGAAGGTAAGCAGCAATGTACGAATATGCGCTCCATCCACGTCGGCATCCGTCATGATAATGATTTTGTGGTAACGTGCCTTGGCAATATCGAAATCATCGCTAATTCCTGTGCCGAAGGCTGTAATCATCGCACGAATCTCGGTGTTGGATAAAATACGATCCAAACGCGCTTTTTCTACATTCAAAATCTTACCACGCAGAGGCAGAATCGCTTGGAAGTGACGGTCACGTCCTTGCTTCGCTGAACCACCTGCAGAGTCACCTTCTACGATGTAAATTTCACTGATTGAAGCGTCTTTGGAAGAACAGTCTGCTAGTTTACCTGGCAATGCACTGACTTCTAGTGCGCTTTTACGGCGAGTCAATTCTCTCGCTTTACGCGCTGCTTCTCTTGCTCTAGCTGCCTGAATACCTTTCTCAAGGATTTTCCGAGCTACAGCTGGATTTTCCTCGAGGAATTCTTGCAGTTTCTCTGCGAAAAGGGATTCCACAATACCACGAACTTCACTATTTCCAAGCTTCGTCTTTGTTTGACCTTCGAACTGAGGCTCTGGAATTTTCACGGAAATAATCGCAGCAAGTCCTTCACGCACGTCATCTCCAGAAAGATTAGAATCACTCTCTTTGATGGAGTTGTTCTTACGGGCGTAGTCATTCAGGATACGGGTCAGCGCACTCTTAAATCCGGATTCATGCGTTCCGCCCTCATGCGTATTGATATTATTGGCAAAAGAGTAAATGTTCTCGGTATAGCTATCGTTATACTGGAGAGCAATCTCGATCGAAATGTTATCCTTAGCACCTTCTACATAGATCGGGACTTCATTGACGACTTCACGGTTACGATTCAAATGCTGCACAAAGGACACAATACCGCCCTCATACATATGTGTTGCTACCGTATCCGTACGCTCATCAATCAAGTTAATTTCGATGCCTTTATTCAAGAAAGCAAGCTCTCGAATTCTGGATTGCAGCGTATCGAAATCATATTCGGTCGTTTCTTTAAAAATCTCCGGATCCGGATGGAACGTAACCTTGGTGCCCGTTTCTTCGGTTTCACCTACGACTTTCACATCATATTGCGGCGTTCCGCGGCGGTATTCTTGTTGATGAATTTGGCCTTTATTCTTTACTTGCACAGTTAAGTGCTCAGACAGCGCATTAACCACGGAAATACCTACACCGTGCAGACCACCTGATACTTTGTAACCGGAATCCTCGCCACCGAATTTACCACCTGCGTGGAGTACGGTAAGTACAACCTCGAGTGTTGGTCTTTTCAGCTTCGCATTTTCACCGACAGGAATTCCGCGCCCGTTATCAATAACAGTAACGCTATTATCTTTATGAACGATTACATCAATTTTCGTACAAAATCCGGCCAAAGCCTCATCGATACTATTATCTACAACTTCCCAAACGAGATGGTGCAGTCCTCGGGCACTAGTAGAACCAATATACATACCCGGTCTTTTGCGAACGGCTTCTAAACCTTCCAGAACCTGAATCTGACTGTCATCGTACGCATTTTGATTCACAGACATGCTACTCTTCACCTGCTTTTTTATATTAAAAGAAGTTAATTCGTCAATAACTGGTTGGCTCTTTTCTTGAGCGTTGTTGAGGAAATAGGGGAATAATACACCTTACTTTTCGTCACGACAAGTGATTTGCAATCTTCCTCACCAATTTGCTCGGTTCTTTTATCCTTCAATGCTTGTTGAATGAACTGCTTGGATATTTTGGACGACTTCTCAATCGAGATATCAAATATAGCAATTAATTCGGAGGCTCTAATAATTTTCTCTCCACCCAAATGAATAAACATGCTCCTCAGCTCCTGCCGCTTACATTTCCTTTCAAAACATGAAACACGGAAGCATGATCCAGTTGGTCCAAATGAACACTTTCTAGACCTGTTGTCGTAATAAATGTTTGGACTTTCTGCTGAAACGTGCGAATTAACTGTGTCTGTCTATATTCATCCAACTCGGAAAGGACATCATCAAGCAATAGCAAGGGATATTCGCCCACTTCCTCATGAATGAGTTCAATCTCTGCAAGCTTTAGTGATAGCGCAGTTGTTCGCTGCTGCCCTTGAGAGCCGTACGTTTGGACTTCTTTATCGTTTATATAAAAGAGAAGATCGTCACGATGAGGCCCTACTAAAGTGACACCTCTTCGGAATTCCTGATCTTTCACCAAGGATAACTTTATCATAAATTGGTTTAATAAAACAGATTCATCTTCAAACGGCTCCATGTCAAAAGAAGGGGAGTAACGAATAACCAACGCTTCACTATCATTTGTAATCCCTCTGTGGATGTTCTCTGCCCATTTTTGAAGCTTCTTTATAAAGTTTTGACGCTTTTTCATAATTTTAACACCATACTGTGCTAATTGTTCATTCCAGATGTCCAGCATGGCGTCAGGTGTGCTTTTTCCGGGGTAATTTTGTTTTAAATAATTGTTCCGTTGAACCAAGATTTTCTGATACTGCGACAAATCATGGATATAGGAGGGCTGCACCTGACCGATCTCCATATCAAGAAACCGACGTCTAATCCCCGGTGTTCCTTTGACGATCTCCAAATCTTCTGGCGCAAACATCACAACATTCAGTGCCCCAATAAAATTACTGAGCTTTTTTTGCTCAAGTCCATTAATCTTTGCTTTTTTCCCCTTTGCTGAGATGGAGAGATCCAGTTTGCAATTCCCGTACATTTTCTGGATTTCTGCATGCAGCAGCGTTTGTTCGCCGTTCCAGCCTATTAATTCTTTATCCTGGTGGGTGCGATGTGATTTGGTCATAGCCATAACATAAATGGATTCGAGTAAGTTGGTTTTCCCCTGTGCATTGGGTCCGACGAAAATGTTAACGTTATTCGATGTTGTTAATTCAACCTGATCGTAATTTCTATAGTGACTGAGTACGAGCTTATTAAGAAACATTGTCCGATCATCCTCCTGGTTAATCCGATCAGGAGCTTATGACCTCGAATTGTCCGAAACCTTCCACTTTCACTACATCCTGCGGTACAAGTTTCCGACCTCTGCGATTTTCAGCTTGCCCGTTTACTTCGATGTTGGTTTCCACAACGAAAAATTTAGCTTGTCCACCTGTGGATATACAGTCCGATAATTTCAGAAACTGCCCAAGCGTAATGTATGGCGTGTTGATAACTATTTGCTTCATGCGAGTGCGCTCCCTTAATTCGTTGTTCGATATGGCAAAATCAGTTGCAGAATGTTTGTGGAATCTTGTGGTTTCATGATGATCGGTTGCATGGCCCCTGTAAAGCCAATTTGAATAAACTCAGAATCCAGTACTTTGAGCGCATCTAGCATGTATTTGGAGTTGAACGATATTTTTAGTAAATCACCAACAATATGCTGCAGGGCAATTTGCTCGGTTACTTTACCTAGTTCGGAGGAGCTTGATGAGATCTCGATGGATTTGTCTTCAAGCATCATCATTTTAACGATATTCGTTTTATCTTCTTTGGAGAGAAGGTAGGCACGGTCAATTGCTTCCGCCAGTTCTTTGGTTGGAACAACCATTTCAGTTTGAAAAGATTGCGGAATGAGCTTAGATGTATCCGGGTACGTACCATCCAAAATACGTGAATAAAATAAAATGGATTGAATTTTGAATAAAACTTGGTTGTCTGAAATAACTATATCTATAAGAGTGTTTTGATCCGGCAAAATTTTGCTTAACTCATTCAGGGTACGTCCTGAAATTACGATATTGGGCAGATTTTGTGCGAGATCATTATCTACCGTTACTTCTCGGCTTGCCAGGCGGTGACGATCGCAGGCGATAAATTTCAATTTATCACCGGTAATGTTCCAAAGTACACCTGTCAAAATGGGTGTCGATTCATTCGTGGATACCGCATAAGACGTTTGTTTAATCATCGTTTTAAGCAAATCACTCGGAAGGCGAAGCATTTTGCTTTCTTCGATTTCAGGAAGCAGCGGATATTCATCTGGATCTAAGCCCATAATTTGAATTTCGGAAGAACCTGAACGAATTATGGTTTGAAAATTAGCTTTTACTTCAATCTCAATTAGTTGAGCAGGGAGCTTACGAATAATTTCTACGAAAAATTTAGCGGGAAGTACAACACTCCCAGCTTGGATAAGTTCAATAATTTTAATGGTGCTGTTTTCACTCGCTGTAAAACTTTGAATCGAGATGTCTGTATCGCTGGCGGTTAACGTTACACCGCTTAAGGTTGCATCTATTTTGATCCCTGTGAGAATGGGTATCGTTGTTCGAGAGGATATGGCTTTGGAAACGTGACCAATGGATTCAATTAAATGGTCTTTTAGGATAGTTAATTTCATGACTTCACTCCTGCAGTTCTTTTTTGACGGTGCGTTAGCATAATCATTATATAATATCATTCTTTATTAGTAATAGCAGTAGGGGCTCTGGATATGTGGATATGTGGATGAACCTGAGATAGAGCAAGCCTATCCACATGTGAATAGATTGTGCATAGGCTTATTGAAAATGTGATGTTATTAAGAGGGGTTTTTGATGCGTTCCGTCAGGTTATGGACAATTTTATATAAATCCTGATCGACTTTCAGCTGCTGCACGATTTTCTCATGGGCATGGATGACCGTTGTATGATCACGACCTCCAAAATTATCTCCGATTTTTGGTAATGAGAAGTCTGTGAGCTCCCGTGCTAAGTACATCGCTACTTGCCTAGGGAAAGCCACGGCTTTTGTACGTTTACGCGCTTTGAAATCCTCTAGTTTTAACCCATAGAATTCTCCAACTCGCTGTTGAATATCCTGTATCGTAATGACTCTTGGACGGTTGGATGGAATGATATCTTTCAATGCTTCCGCTGTTAGATGAACGCTAATATCTTGATTTATAAGGGACGAGTAGGCAACAACACGAATTAATGCACCCTCAAGCTCACGAATGTTCGTATCAATTTGGTTGGCGATATAGATCATCGCTTCATTCGGGATCTCTAGATTTTCAGCTTTTGCCTTTTTGCGTAAAATCGCGATACGCGTTTCTAGGTCTGGTGGCTGAATATCAGTGATAAGCCCCCACTCAAAACGTGAGCGTAAGCGATCCTCCAGCGTCGGTATTTCTTTGGGCGGACGGTCACTTGAAATGATAATTTGCTTACCTTCTTCATGAAGCGCGTTAAATGTATGGAAAAACTCTTCCTGCGTTCCTTCTTTCCCCGCAAGGAATTGAATATCATCAATAAGCAGCACATCAATCGTACGATACTTATTACGAAAGCCTTCGCCGCGGTTATCACGGACAGCATTGATGAATTCATTGGTGAATTTTTCGGATGATATATATAGAACCCGAGAACCTGGGTTATGTTCGAGTACATAATGTCCGATCGCATGCATAAGATGTGTCTTACCTAGCCCAACTCCTCCATAAAGAAAGAGGGGATTATACGCTTTGGCCGGCGCTTCAGCTACGGCGAGGGATGCTGCGTGAGCAAATCGGTTGCCAGATCCGATAACGAAGGTATCAAAGGTGTACCTAGCATTCATCATACTTGTAAAGTTCTCTTCACCCGATACGATGGCTGGTCCTTTTGGCGGAATAACTACGGGTTGAATGGCTGTCATTGATTGCGATTTCTGTTCCTCGGTCTCGATCACGAATTTGACGGAGACATGCTTACCCGTAAAATCATAGATCGTACCTTCAATAAGCTTCGTGTATCTACTCTCTAGCCATTCCTGCGCAAAATTATTGGGTGCGCAAATAACGACTGTTGAATCGTTGAATACAGTGGCTTTGGTCGATTTGAGCCAGGTGTCAAAGCTCGGCTTACTAAGCTTCGTTTGAATAATCGTTAAAATTTGTTGCCAAAGGTCCGTAGAATGGCCTTCCACAGTACTTCACTCCTTTTGAATCAAACATGTGGCATAGGCCAGGTGAAACGATGTTTATCATATATGGATAAAACGTAAGAATGAACAACTCACGTTGAAATCTCAATTGAATAGCTAGTTAGCATATATCGTGCCCAAATTTCATCTAAAAGAATCTTATGTCTGGTGGGGTCAAAAAAGGATGACTTTTGTCGGTTTTATCCACACTATTAAGGATTCGCAGAATTGACTTATTCTTGTAGAGGGTAGTTTGTGCACATTGTTATCCACAGGATGTTGATAACTCGGAGGATTAGCGGCGTATATCCACAGCAGAAACATTACTATCTTAACAAAAGATACCTTGTTAATCAACGGATTGTTTCGCATTATCCACAATAACAACAAGTTGTGGGTAGAAATTGTTCACAACACAAGATATTGTTGATATTCTGTTGATTTTCGACAATGTTTGTTCTTTCCCGTCAAAATCTTATGCACAGCTTATTCTTTTGACGGCATTCGCTGTCCACCTCTCACCCAAATACTGCACACATGGGTAGGTTGACTTTCTTCTGTGAAAATGATTTAATGAGTAGTAGAAATTTTGTAGGATGGATATCCTCAGCCAGGTAGGGAGGTGCTATAGATGGGTCCAACATTTAACCCGAATACGAGAAAGCGTAAGAAGAACCATGGTTTCCGTAAAAGAATGAGCACGAAGAACGGTCGTAAAGTTCTACAAGCTCGTCGTCTTAAAGGAAGAAAAGTTCTTAGCGCGTAAGAAGAGGCTCCGAAAGGGGCTTTTTTTTTTGCATTTTGCCTACATAGGAAAGTACAAGTTTTCGGCATCCGAAAACTGCTTTCTTATTGGCGATAAAACCATATATAGGGATCTTTGGTCGGAGACCAAAGTCTCTCTGCTTCAAACGCGGTCGCTCATCATTGAATGGCCTCGATTATAGGTTTTTTCATTTACGGTTTACATTGAACTGGTTTTGTTAAAACTAGATAAGATATGTAGTGATCTTTCAACTAATGAATGGATCTGTCTGGAGTGTACATGGCTGTGGAGAAACAATATCGGTTAGCGAAAAGAGAAGATTTCAGTAAGGTGTATCGCTATGGAAAATCTATGGCCAATCAGCAATTCGTGCTCTATTATTTGCCTCAGCCCAAAGCAGAAGAATTTCGTTTCGGGGTTTCTGTTTCGAAAAAGATCGGAAATGCTGTTGTGCGCAATCGACTGCGACGGATGATGAAAGAAATCATTCGTTTGAAAAAGGAAAATATGACGCCTCAATATGACTACATTTTGCTGGCTAGAAAACCAGTCGTTGATATGGCCTATGCAGACATGGAGAAGAGTATCTGGCACGTCATTAGGAAAGCTTCTTTATATAAAAAAAATGATGTCACAAAAAAGTAACGCAATATTTCCTTGCAGGCTGAAGATGTGTTATAGTTTATCTTGGAAAAGACATTTAGGAGGATCTCATTTTGACTCGTCGAATTTATATGCTAGTAGCACTGTCTTCGGTGATTTTGCTTCTGTCGGGATGTAGTACGTCAAGTGCAGCATCAGCGCCAATCGATCCGAAAACGGCAGGTTTTTTCGTTAAATATTTCGTGTACCCGCTTTCCCAAACGCTGGACTGGTTTGCCGACCATCTATGGGGTCAATATGGTTTATCCATCTTGGTAGTTACCTTGATCATTCGATTGATCATTTTGCCGCTTACACTTAAGCAGTATAAGAGCTCGAAACGGATGCAGGATCTGCAACCTGAAATGAAGAAGCTTAAAGAGAAATATAAAGATGATGCTAAAAAGCAACAAGAAGAGACGATGAAGCTATTTCAACAAAATGGTGTAAATCCGTTAGCAGGTTGTTTTCCTATCATTGTTCAAATGCCAATCCTGATCGCTCTTTACCAAGCGATTATGCGGAATGACCAAATTCGTGAGCATACGTTCCTTTGGTTGAATCTTGGTAAGCCGGATCATTTGTATATCTTACCTTTGATCGCTGCGGCTACAACGTTCGTTCAACAATTGTTTATGTCTTCGCAAATGAATCAACAAATGAAAAGCTTAATGTACATTTTCCCGGTGATGATTTTCGTTATGTCCATGAATTTTGCAGCAGCTCTTCCCCTATACTGGATTTACGGTAACATTTTCACTATCGTTCAGTCTTATTTCATCTATGGTGCTCCTGGTTCACAAAAAAAGCCTGGATCTCAAAATAATAAGGGTGGCCTGTCTAAATGAAGAAAATCGTGGTGACTGGAAAGACAATTGAGCTAGCGGTTAAATCTGGTCTAGATCAATGGCAAGTTTCGGAGGATCGTGTACATATTCATATTTTGGAACAGCCCTCACGAGGGTTGTTCGGGTTTATTGGATCCAGAGTTGCTAAGGTTGAGCTCGAATTGATACCTGATCCACTTGAGGAAGCGATAGCTTTCTTACAAGATATGTTCGAAGCGATGCAAATTTCCATCACCATAGATACACATAAAGATCGTGAAGGCTATGTCTTAAACATGAGTGGCTCGGAATTAGGTATTCTGATCGGCAAAAGAGGACAAACGCTCGATGCGCTTCAATATTTAGTTAATATTGTTGGGAACCGATATGCGAATTCTCATTTCCGCATCATCTTAGATGCTGAAAATTTCCGTGATCGACGGAAGAAAACGTTGGAAGAGCTCGCATTAAGACTGGCTAACCGCGTGATTAAGTCGAAAAAGGAAGTAATTCTTGAGCCGATGAACTCACAAGAGCGTAAAATTATTCATGCTGAATTGCAGGGTCATCCTGTCATCAAAACGTACAGTAAAGGCGAAGAACCGAATCGTCGGGTTGTCATCGCTGTTAAATAACACAGATCGCAATGACTTGGTTCATATGTCATTGCTTTTTCTTTAAGATGAGGTAAATTCGAGGTGCAAATACTATGTTAAATGATACGATTGCTGCTATTTCTACACCGCTTGGTGAGGGTGGGATAGCGGTTATTCGTGTGAGCGGCGAGGATTCTGTCACATACGTTGAACGTATTTTCCGCTCAAAAACGAAATTATCTGTTGCTGACACGCATACGGTACATTATGGATTCATTATAGAACCTGCTTCTACCGAAAAGGTAGAGGAGGTTCTCGTTACGTTAATGAAAGCTCCGCGCTCTTTCACGATGGAGGATATTGTTGAAATTAGCTGTCACGGGGGGATAGTCTCCGTTAAGAAAGTGCTTGATCTACTGCTATCTCAAGGGGTTCGCTTAGCTGAACCTGGCGAATTTACAAAACGAGCATTCTTAAATGGTCGTATTGACTTAACACAAGCGGAAGCGGTCATTGACTTGATTCGTGCCAAATCGGATCGAGCGTTCAAAGTCGCGTTGAAGCAAGTGGAAGGGAACCTATCCAAACAGATTAAACACTTGCGATTTGTTCTCGTTGAATTGATGGCGCATGTTGAGGTTAATATTGATTATCCGGAGCATGATGTCGAAGAAATGACGAATGCTTTTATTAAGACGAAGTGTGATACGGTCATGTTTGAAATTGATCGTTTATTGGTGACCGCAGAGCAAGGGAAAATCTTGCGAGAAGGCATTGAGACGGCGATTGTAGGTAAACCTAATGTTGGTAAGTCATCGCTCTTGAATGAATTAGCTCAGGAAAACAGAGCGATTGTTACGGATATTCCTGGAACAACGAGAGATGTCATCGAAGAGTTCGTGAATATTGGTGGCATTCCATTGAAGTTGCTAGATACAGCGGGTATTCGGGAAACCTCAGATATTGTTGAGCAAATTGGTGTGGAACGATCGAAAACTGCGTTAGCTGAAGCAGATCTTATTCTACTTGTTCTGAATAGTAATGATGAGCTTCAATTCGACGAAATCGCTTTGATGAAGCAGTTAGCTGATAAGCAAACAATCGTTATTTTGAATAAGATTGATTTGGATCGTAAGTTAGATGTGGAACAAGTACTCAGTTTTTTCCCGCAAGAGCGAATTGTGGAGTTATCACTGATTGAGAATAAAGGTATTGAAGATTTGGAAAAGGCCATCGCTGCGATTTTCTTCGAGGGCAAGCTTGAATCCAGTGATCTGACATATGTGAGTAATGTTCGCCATATTTCCTTGTTAAAGCAAGCGAAGCGTTCTTTACAGGATGCTTTGGATGCGAATGAGCAATTTGTTCCGATTGACATGATTCAAATTGATATCCGAGCTGCATGGGAGCAGTTAGGTGAAATAATAGGCGATTCCGTTGGAGAGTCCTTAATCGATCAAATTTTTACACAATTCTGCTTAGGAAAATGAAAATCGACAGCATTTGCGTTTTCATAAAAGAGGGAGGGACGTTTCTATGGAATATCACGCAGGAGATTATGACGTTATTGTTATCGGTGCCGGCCATGCTGGCTGCGAAGCCGCGCTAGCTTCAGCTCGTATGGGTTGCAACACATTGTTATTGACGATCAACTTGGACATGGTTGCTTTCATGCCTTGCAACCCATCTATCGGTGGTCCGGCTAAAGGACACGTTGTTCGGGAGATTGATGCACTTGGCGGTGAAATGGGCCGAAACATTGATAAAACATATATTCAACTTCGTATGTTGAATACAGGCAAAGGGCCAGCGGTTCACGCACTGCGCGCTCAAGCGGATAAGTTTTCGTATCAGCATAAAATGAAAGAAACAATTGAAGCTACACCTAACTTGACACTCCGTCAAGGGATGGCTGAGGAGCTTATTGTTGAAAATGGCGTGTGTAAAGGCCTCATCACAAAAACAGGTGCGGAATATTACGCAAAGTCAGTTGTTCTGACAACCGGTACGTATTTACGTGGGAAAGTGATCATGGGCGAACTGATGTACGAGAGTGGACCTAATAATCAACAGCCTTCCGTGAAATTGTCAGAGTCCTTACGCAAGTTGGGCTTCGACCTTGTTCGTTTCAAAACAGGGACGCCGCCGCGTGTTCATAAAGATACGATTGATTTTACGAAAACAGAAATTCAGCCAGGTGATGAGCAACCGAAGTTTTTCTCTTTTGAAACCAAAACAGGTTCCAATCATAATGAGCAGCTTCCGTGTTGGTTAACGTATACGTCTGAGAAAACGCACCAAATCATTAATGATAATCTGCATCGTGCTCCGATGTTCTCTGGTGCTATTGAAGGAACCGGTCCTAGATACTGTCCTTCTATTGAAGATAAAATTGTACGTTTCAGCGATAAACCGAAGCATCAAATCTTCCTAGAGCCAGAAGGACACAGTACTTCCGAGTATTATGTACAAGGTCTTTCCACAAGTATGCCTGAAGATGTTCAGTTGGGGATTCTTCGTTCGATTCCAGGTTTAGAGAAAGTTGAAATGATGCGTACAGGTTATGCCATCGAATATGATGCGGTTGTTCCTACACAATTGAAGCCTTCTTTGGAAACGAAGCTTGTTAGCGGTCTTTTCACAGCTGGGCAAATTAACGGCACTTCCGGATATGAAGAGGCTGCTGGTCAAGGTGTAATGGCAGGGATTAATGCGGCTCGTAAAGTGCAGGAGAAAGAAGCTATTGTACTGGATCGCTCGGAAGGTTATATCGGCGTTCTTATTGATGATCTAGTTACAAAAGGAACGAGTGAACCTTATCGTTTGCTGACTTCACGTGCAGAATATCGGTTGTTGCTTCGTCATGACAATGCGGATCTACGATTAACGCCTATCGGACATGAAATCGGATTGATTTCTGAAGAGCGATACGCGAAATTTTTAAATAAAAAATCACTAGTTGAGCAGGAAATTGAACGTCTATCCGAAGTTAAAGTTAAACCTGAGCCTCATGTTCAGGAATTACTTCAAAGCTTGGAGAGCGTGCAGTTAACGAATTCAGTTCCAGCAATTTCATTGCTGCGTCGTCCTGAGATTGAGTATAAACATATTGAACAGATGACGATGTCTCCTTTTGACTTAGATGAAGACATGAAGGAGCAAGTTGGTATTCAGGTTAAATATGCTGGGTATATTGAGAAGCAAAGTAATCAAGTTGATCGTTTGCGTAAAATGGAGAAGAAGAAAATTCCGGATGATATCGAGTATAGTGAAATTCACGGTATCGCGACGGAAGCGAAGCAAAAGCTCGCTAAAATTCGCCCAATCTCCATTGGTCAGGCATCGCGTATTAGCGGAGTTACACCATCGGATATTTCCATCTTGCTTGTCTATCTGGAACATTACAATAGAGTCATAGCGGCTAGAGGTTAAGATATGGATGTTATACAGCAACAATTCACTGATTTATTGGCTCAAGAAAATATTACGCTATCCACGAAACAATTGGAGCAGTTCGAACAATATTTCAAGACGCTCGTAGAGTGGAATGAGAAAATGAATCTAACTGGTATCACAGAGAGAGCTCAAGTTTATCTTAAACATTTCTATGATTCTCTTTCTGTGGCTTTTAACTTTGATATGGGGAAAGTCACATCTCTTGCTGATATTGGTTCTGGTGCTGGTTTTCCTAGCATACCACTTAAGATTGCTTTTCCTCATCTTCAAGTTACGATTGTTGATTCTTTGAATAAGCGTATTCTATTTTTAAAAGAAATCGTTTCTCAGCTCGGTCTAACGGATATGGACTGTGTGCATGGTAGGGCAGAGGATGTTGCTAGATTACCTCGTTACCGTGATCACTTTGATCTCGTTACGGCAAGGGCGGTTGCGAAACTGCAAGTTTTGAATGAGTTCTGTCTTCCTTTTGTGAAAAGCGGTGGAACCTTCATCGCAATGAAAGGTTCGGAAATTGATGAGGAGATGAAGGACTCTTCCTTCAGTTTAGTAGAACTTCGAGGCAAAGTTACGAAGGTTAATCGAATGATATTGCCGATTGAAGAGTCAGTAAGACACTTTGTAGAGATCAAAAAAACAGCTTCAACGCCTGCGAAATATCCTCGAAAAGCGGGGGTTCCTTTAAAAGAACCGCTCTTCAAATGAGGCAAATGTTTCACGTGAAACATTTGCTAGCTAGCTCAATAAATAGGAGGATTATTGCCTTCTGTGGAGAATTACTATATAAGGTGAAAGCCCGCCTAGTGCTGGCTTCGCCTTAGATCTTATTTGTGATGTTGTAGTTGGATATGCGCAATTGATAGATTAAATTTACTAGAATCATACAGCATGAATGACATCGTCTCGGAATGGCGAATAGATCTTTTCACCTTGTATAGGACGAACAGGTCCTTTATCTATGAAATAATAGATGGTATGTGTTTCACACATTACATGGGCTATATTTTTAGATAAACGCACCCGTCCTTAAGAGGACGATGTAGCCGTTTATTGTAACTGTACTGATCGCTTAAACTACGGGAAGAGTTGGTGGTAAGTTTTCCTATGAAAGAACAAATATCGAAGCTATTTGGCCTTGCAGATCGTTCGACGACGGATGAGGTCAAAAACATACCCGTAAATAGTATTATTCCAAGTCCCTATCAGCCAAGAACGCTATTCGATGATGATCGAATTGATGAACTATGTCAAACCATTCGTACACATGGTATTATTCAGCCCATCGTTGTTCGAGTCAAAAATAATACATTTGAATTGATTGCAGGCGAACGTCGTTTGCGTGCAGTTAAGAAATTAGGCCTCGATACAATACCTGCAATTGTACGCGATTTTAATGATTCTCAAGCGGCATCTATTGCGCTTATCGAAAATTTACAGCGCGAAGGTCTTACTGCAATTGAAGAGGCTGCTGCCTATCATCAGTTGATAGAAATGCATGATCTTACGCAAGAGAGCCTTGCTCAGCGTCTAGGTAAGAGTCAATCTACGATTGCGAATAAAATTCGACTTCTTCAATTGAGTGAGCCGGTTAAAATGGCTTTGATGGAACGTAAGATCACGGAGCGTCATGCACGAGCTCTTCTAGCTCTCGATCAAGAAGAACAACAAGTGAAATTGCTAGAAGAAATCATCACGAAAGAATTAAATGTGAAACAAACCGAAATTAAAATAAGTTTCCTAAAAGAAGCAGCAAAGATTAAGAAGACGCGTCGAGTTTCTTTTACGAAGGATGTAAGGCTTGCTCTGAATACGATCCGACAATCGGTTGAAATGGTTTCAAGTTCGGGCTTACATATTAATACTTCTGAACAAGATCATGAGGATCATTACGAAATTATAATTAAGATTCCTAAGCGATAATTTAGGCATTTTTGCTACCTAAAACGGCGCAAGCCGTTTTTTTTGCATCTAATGGCATGAAACTATCAAATATTGATAAGGTAACTAGTTGATAGATATGGTAAGATAGTACTACTGCTTGTTAAATAGCATTTTGGAACATAAGCGATTGAGGTGAAATGGTTTTGTCTAAAATTATTGCAATAACGAATCAGAAGGGTGGCGTCGGCAAGACGACGACTTCTGTGAATCTAGGCGCTTCATTAGCTTCGCTTGGTAAAAGAGTTCTTCTGGTCGATATCGACCCACAGGGGAACACGACGAGTGGTATTGGTGTCAACAAAGCTGATGTTACAAATTGCATCTATGATGTACTGATTAATGATGTTCATCCGAAGGATGCAACGGTTGAAACGAATGTTCCAAACCTTAAAATTGTTCCTGCAACAATTCAACTGGCTGGAGCAGAAATTGAATTGGTCCCTACCATTTCAAGAGAAGTTAGATTGAAGAAGTCACTTCAACTTGTCAAACACTTATATGATTACATTTTGATAGATTGCCCTCCGTCACTTGGCCTTTTAACTATTAACTCCTTAACCGCTGCTGATTCCGTAATTATCCCTATTCAATGTGAATATTACGCCTTAGAAGGTCTAAGTCAGTTGTTGAATACCGTACGATTGGTTCAAAAACATCTGAATACAGGACTTCAAATTGAAGGCGTACTATTGACGATGTTTGATGCGAGAACGAACCTTGGTATTCAGGTTATTGAAGAAGTTAAGAAGTACTTCCAAACGAAGGTATATCAAACAATTATTCCTCGTAATGTACGTCTAAGTGAAGCGCCGAGTCATGGTCAATCCATTATTACGTACGATCCTAGATCAAAGGGCGCAGAAGTGTATTTAGAACTTGCTAAGGAAGTGATCTCAGTATGACCAAAGGCCTTTCTAAAGGTTTAGGTAAAGGATTAGATGCGTTAATTACATCCTTGCATATTGATGATAGTGATAAGGTCATTCAAATTCCTCTTGCTCAGCTAAGAGCGAATCCGTATCAGCCTAGAAAGCATTTTAACGAAGATAGCATTAAAGAACTTTCAGAATCGATCAAAGAACATGGCGTTATTCAGCCAATTATTGTTCGTAAGGTTCTAAAGGGCTACGAAATTATTGCGGGTGAGCGTCGCTTCCGCGCATCTCAAGTTGCAGGAACACCAACCATTCCAGCTGTTGAAAGAGTTTTATCTGATCAGCAAGTCATGGAAATTGCTTTAATTGAAAACGTACAGCGTGAGGATCTAAACGCATTGGAGATAGCATTTGCTTATCAAGGGATTATAGATCAATTCTCGCTAACGCAAGAAGAACTGTCAGCCAAGGTTGGAAAGAGTAGATCACACATTGCAAACTTCCTTCGATTGCTTTCTCTACCGGAAGCCATCAAGCAATATGTTTCACGTGGAACATTATCTATGGGTCACGCAAGAGCGATTGTTGGTGTGAAAGATGACAAGATTAAAAAAGAATTAGCGGAATCAACGATCTCTAAACAATGGAGTGTTAGAGAGCTTGAAGAAGCAATTAAAATGATAGAAGAACCGCCTGGTCCTGAGAAAGAAAAGGTGAAACAAAAAGAAAAAAATAAAGATCCGTATATTAGTCAGGCAGAAGAGCAATTGCGAGATATATATCGGACGTCGGTAAAAATTAAAAGCCAGCAGGACAAAGGGAAGATCGAGTTACTCTATTACTCGAAGGACGATCTCAACCGACTGCTAGAGTTGTTGCAAGGTAAAATCTCTTAAAAATTGCTAGCATACCTATGTTTTTCTTTCGAGCAGAAAGAACAAACTAAGGTATGCTATATTTGTGACCACATAAAAAAGCATAAGAGATCAGTTACCGGAATCTTAAACTTTTCTATTGGTGACGAAGTCTATTTTTTGAAAAGCGGTCGCTCAGCATTGCGTGGTAGCGATAGAAATTTTCTCATAAGGGGCTGATAATATGAAGGGTGTTATGTATTTCGATCAAGCGGCTTCCTCGTGGCCGAAGCCACCAACCGTGATGGATGCGATGATGCAATGCATGCAGGAGTATGCAGCCAATCCAGGCAGAGGCAGCCATCAGATGGCAGTGAAGGCAAGCCGGGCATTATTTGAAACGAGAAAAAACCTTGCGAAATTATTCGGGGTTAGAAATCCAAACGATATTTCATTTGCGCTAAATACGACACACGCACTAAATCAGGCGATCAAAGGATTCGTAAAGCCTGGAGATCATGTGATATGTACCAATGTTGAACATAATTCGGTAAGAAGGCCCCTTGAATATTTGAAGGCATCAGCCGGTGTAGAACTTACATATTTACAACACGATGAGCAAGGGAATATGCAATTAGACGATCTGAAAGAAGCGCTTCGTCCGAATACAACGCTCGTTGTAGTCAATCACAGTTCGAATCTTCTCGGCACGATCATGCCGATTGGAGATATCGGAGAGATCTGTAGGAATCACGGGGCAAAGCTGCTCGTAGACGCGGCTCAGAGCGCCGGTATACTGCCTATTCATATAGCAGATATGAATATCGATATGCTTGCTTTTCCTGGCCACAAGGGGCTCCTAGGGCCTCAAGGGACGGGTGGCCTATACATCCATCCGGACATTGATTTGGAGCCGTTGCTGCATGGAGGAACGGGCAGTCAGTCAGAAGCGATCCATCAGCCAACGGTACGTCCTGACCGCTATGAAGCAGGGACCCAGAACACAGTCGGTATCGCTGGGCTGAATGAAGGCGTGAAATTCGTGCTTGCCGAAACCGTGGCTAAGATTCACGAGAAAGAATGGGCACATACGCAACAATTAATGGAAGGGCTACTGGGAATTGAAGGGGTTACGATTCTAGGGCCAAAGCTTGGACAAAATAAAACAGGAATCGTATCCTTTAACATTCGGGATGTGGATTCATCGGAAGTTGCCTTCATACTCGATCAGTCCTTCCAAATCGCCGTACGAGCTGGCTATCATTGTACGCCGCTTGCTCATGAAATCGCAGGGACCTTGGCTAAGGGAGCCGTTCGGGCGAGCATCGGTTATTTTACAACGGATGAAGAAGTGACAGCATTGATTGAAGCCGTAAGAGAGATTCAAGCGCAATATGCAAAGTAGAAAGAGGGATTGGGCATGGGGGAACTGTTTGGCTTGAATGCAGAATATGTGATGATCATTTGCTTCGCATTCATACTAGTTTTGTTTATTTATGTGATTATTATTTCAATTCGATTATCTTCACTTCGAAAACGATATACACGGATGATCAATGGTTCTAGTGCCGATAATATGGAGCAGCTGCTGATCGAGATGCAGAACGCATTGAACGAGCAAAAAGCTGAATCCGTTAAGGCTTCAGCCAGTATCACTACTATTCGTCAAGCGATGATGAAAATGACATCCAATATTGGTATTCGCCGTTACAATGCCTTCAATGAAGGCGGGAGTGATTTAAGCTTCTCAATGGCTCTGCTAAATGAAGAGCAGGATGGCGTGATCCTCACAGGGATACATAGTAGAGAGCAAATGTATGTATATGCAAAGCCTATTGCCAAAGGACAATCCAGCTACACATTAAGTCCGGAAGAGAAAGAGACGATTACTCAAACTTTAAAGCAGTCGTAGCACTCGGTGCAAATGATTGGGTGCGTCTGATCGCAGCATAGAGAGCATCGCCAATGACAGTAGCCATGTTCATAACGAGGCTTAGTCGCGTATTTTGCAAAACGAAATATTCCATGAAGCCGCCAACGTTCACGATCCCCGTGACATGAATATCACCAACTGGAGGCAGGTCTTTATTGACACCAGCACCTGGTTTGAGCGGACCATGCGCAACTTGAATACAGCCAACGCTAGCAACTTGACCTAAACATGCATCTACCGCAACGATAAAGGGGTTCTGGAATTGCTTATGAATTGTATCAACCGTTTCGGCTAAATTCATCGCATGGACAGGCTCATCCAAGGTGCCAAAGAGGTGAAGATTGCGAAGCGAAGTGGTTCGATTCAAATGGGAGCCAACTAAGGGTCCGAGTGCATCCCCGGTTGAACGATCCGTTCCGACGCAGATCACAACGATAGGTTGATAGGTTGGTAGTTTACTGAAAATCGTTTGCAAATGCTTGGCGAGAAGATAAGGTGTATTAGAATCGGTATGTTGAATTTTCAAAGGTTCTTGCACTGGGGTTTTATCGGCATCGAATCCAAAATGGAATTTCATGATATCCCTCCAAAGTAGTAAATCTTTTTTACTAGTATATGGAGAGAGAGGTACATTTATACGTAGAGAGGAGAGCTTTCTCTGGAATTTTCTATCATGTTGCTAGCTTTTGATTCTACACAACAGGCACTACGAGCCGAAATGCTGCTAGAGTACGCCGATATTGAGATAGATATCAGGCCTACGCCGAAAGAGATTACAGCGGGATGCGCCCTTTCTATTGAATTTCCTGGAGCAGATCTTGTTCAAGTTCAAGAGATTATAGAGAGCGAGAACGTGGAAATTCGCGGAATCTATTTTAAAAAAGAAGATGGATATGGTACCATAGTAGAAAATTAAGGAGGTTTGCTAGTGTCTTTTGAAACACATTATTTCAATGATTTGATGCAATGGATTCGTGAACATATCAGTAAACCTGAGATCATTGCCTCGGTATTCTGGATCATTATCAAAATAGCACTTATTTATATCATTGCTAGAATTATCATTAAAATTGCGGATAAAACGATTGCTCATATGGTGATAGCGAGAGAGAAGTCACCACTCAAGATTGATAGACGAAGATCGAATACGATATCTATTCTCATACATAATCTTATCGCGTATACGGTCAATCTAGTTGCTATTATGTTGATCTTGGGTCAAGTTGGTTTGAATTTAGGACCTTTACTCGCTGGAGCGGGCGTTCTCGGTCTAGCCATAGGTTTCGGAGCACAGAGTTTGGTGAAGGATGTTATTACGGGGTTCTTTATCATTTTCGAGGATCAATTCGGGGTTGGCGATGTGATTCAAATTGATCAGTTCAAAGGGACCGTAGAGGAAATAGGCATTCGCGTGACTCGGATCAAAAGTTGGACCGGCGAGGTTCACATCATCCCGAACGGCAACATTAAACAAGTGACGAACTTCTCAACCTACAATTCAATTGCAGTCGTTGATGTATCAATTGCCTATGACGCCGACATTGATCGTGCGATGGACTTGTTGCGGGAAATTGTTACACACGTTCATGAACGCACTGAGAATATGGTAAAAACACCAGAAGTTCTCGGCGTACAAGTGATCGGTAATTCCGAACTCAAAATTCGCGTTATCGCGGAATGTAAGCCTAACACACAGGGAGAAGTCGGACGGATTCTGAACGCAGAAATTAAAAAGCATTTGGATGCGAATGGCATTGAAATTCCATATCCGAAAGTCGTGACCTACGTTAAACAGGAAAAGGTGGAGGGGAACTAAGATGGAGAAGAAGGAATACCAACTTGGCGATGTCGTACAGATGAAAAAGCCCCATCCATGCGGAACGAATGAAATGGAAATTATTCGAATGGGCATGGATATTCGGATCAAGTGCGTAGGCTGTAAGCACAGCGTCCTGGTGCCAAGAACGAAGTTCGAAAGCAAGCTTAAAAAAATATTGCGTAGCAATGCTGTGACAGATGTCGTAATAGACGAAGAGACGAGCTAGCTTTTCCAATAAAATTAGCAAAACACTTGCGAGAGACAGACTTTTTTGATACAATAAGTCCTGTTCTCATTTTCTTGGAAAGGTACCCAAGTGGTCCAAGGGGGCTGACTCGAAATCAGTTAGGCGTCGCGAGGCGTGCGTGGGTTCGACTCCCACTCTTTCCGTACTAGAACACAAAAGATGAAAGCCGTTTGTATCCGTAATGGGTATAGGCGGCTTTTTGTATTTCTAGGATCATATGAAAAAAAGGGATAAAGATACCCAAGTAAGGCAAACTACCAGTTGGGTTATGAAATTAATGTTCAAGGAGGTCAAAATGATGAAAGCATGGATGATCGTTCTCATGATGGTTGCTGTAGTCGCTTCAGGCTGCTCGAAGAAGGATAATACCAGTGTAGCTAGTCCAACAGCAGGTATGGCCGTTTCACCCTCGTCTGGGGCTTCTGCGACGCCTACGAGCGCTACAGGGGCTGTGACTGTAACATCAACACCAACACAAACGCCGAAGGCTGGTACAAATGGAGGAACAGCAGAGGTAACCTCAACAATTACAAAAGAGCAAGTGGAGAAAATTTCAATGACGAGCACCTATGATGATTTGGTCAAGGAAACCGGTTCGAAAGGTAAGCTAGTAAAAGATGAGAATGGGAAACAATCGTATGAATTTGCTATCTCAAATCAACCTGGGTATTATGCGAAGTTCGTCTATTTTGCGGACGGAAAGATTTCAGAGAAAAATGTGTATCGGAAGTAAATATTAATTATATGTAGAGTTTTAAATGTGAGTTGAGGTAGATATTGTGTAGATAGAATGAACACCCCTCAATAAAAAAGCGAGAGGTGTTCATTCTAGTGTTCAATTTAAAAGAAGTTACTGACGCTTGCCGCCTTTTTTATGCCATTTGCGATTATGATTGCTCGTTGCCGGGAAGGTGTCGCCTTTTCTCAGGGTAACCGTCTTGGGATTGTTAATCCCCATATGGAAGGCATTTTCGCCAATCTCCATATATTCGCCGTCGTTAGGAACATGGTCGCCTTCATTAAAATGTGTCCATTCACCCACGATTGAATCACCTCTTCATAAGAATAACGATCATAGTTATGATTGCCCTGGAAGGGATGAAGCATGTACCTAACGGGCTTCCAGCTTCCTCCTGCCGAATCATGTGATAAAAACTTGTAATTTGCCGCATGATTTGCTATAGTATTCAGGTGCGAGTTTTGAATACGAATCCTCGCTCCTTGCTCCTTCGCTTGCCTAGCAAGTTTGAATAGGAGCCGCTTAGTCCAAAAGGAGGTGAAATACATGCGCAAATATGAATTGATGTACATCATTCGTACTGACGTTGAGCAAGAAGTTGTTCAATCTACGGTAGAAAAATTTCAAGGCATCATCACGAACGGTGGGGGAGAAATCTCCAAACATGACCTGATGGGTAAACGCCGTCTTGCGTATGAGATCAAGAAGTTCCGTGACGGGCACTACGTGCTTGTACACTTCAACGCAGAACCTGCTGTTGTAACTGAACTTGATCGCGTACTTAAGATTTCGGACGAAGTTATTCGTCACTTAATCGTAAACGACGTAGCTTAATCAATGCCAGTATTTTCGTCAGGAGGGTTGTTCCATGTTGAACCGTGTCATTCTTATCGGTCGATTGACCAGAGATCCAGAACTTCGTTATACACCAGCTGGGGTAGCAGTTACCCAATTCACGCTTGCTGTGGACCGTCCTTTCACGAGCGGTGGCTCGAAAGAACGTGAAGCGGACTTTATCAATATCGTCACGTGGAGGCAGCTTGCCGAAACATGCGCGAACTACTTGCGTAAAGGTCGTTTAACAGCAGTTGAAGGGCGCATTCAAGTGCGGAACTACGACAACAATGAAGGAAAACGTGTTTACGTGACCGAAATTATTGCCGATAATGTACGCTTCCTTGAATCTAGCGGCGGCGGGAATCGCGAAGAGGGCGGATCATCTAATGCAAACGCGAATGCAGGCTACGGCGGCGGAAGCGGAAGCAGCAATCGTGGCGGTGGATCGCGCGAGCAGCAGGATCCTTTCATAGATGACGGAAAACCGATCGATATTTCCGATGATGATTTGCCATTCTAAACGTAGAAAGGACTGAAGAGACACAATGGCTTTCCAAAAAAGAGACAACAATGGTGATGACCGTGCTGATCGCAAATTTGCTCCTCGTGGCAAAGGCGGTAAAGGTAAACGCCGTAAGGTTTGTTACTTCACAGTAAACAAAATCAAGCATATTGATTATAAAGATATCGAGACTCTTAAAAAGTTCATCAGTGAGCGCGGGAAGATTCTTCCTAGACGTGTAACTGGTACTTCCGCTAAGTACCAACGTGCTTTGACGATTGCGATCAAACGCTCCCGTACAATCGCGTTGCTTCCTTACACAACGGAATAGGTTTTATCAAAAAGGCAGCTGGTCAAACGGCTGTCTTTTTTGTATGCCTGTAAGCTAATGATCGAATACCGATGTTGAGGCTTTCTTTTCTAGTACCTTTTTGTGGTATAATTAATCAATATCGTTCTGGTGAGATGAGGAGAGATGACGGTTGCTGAATAGGGAGAAAGATGTTGACCTAGCCAGACGGGCCAAAGTCATTGAGTGGCTCAAAACAGAAGTCGTAGATCATGTAGCTCATCTGCTCAAAGGCATGTGGGAAGGTAGTCATGCGAAGATGGTCGATGGATTGGCCAGTTTGATTTCGAGCAGTTACATTTTAGGCAGAAGACTGGGGATTTCTTATCGCAGTTTGGACGAAGCTATTGTTGAGAAAATGAAGAAGCACCGCCAAGAGGGCCATCAACTTGAGGATTGGTACGGCGACATTTCATCGCTCGAAGAACATTTACGTAAGAGGTGAGCCCGGTTGGGGAATCGAAGTTGGCAAACTGTCATCTGGAGCGCGGTAACGATTATTTCGTTGCTATCGCTGATGACGCCATTTATTATTTTTACATGTAGTTTTCTATTGGTGCCAGTGCTTATGTTATATGTCAAATCAAGTACGAAGCGCTTCGTAGTAAGCTATGTGCTCAGTCTGCTCGTTATTTACATACTTACACAATGGGTAGGCCTATATTTGATCACGATTTCGTTGTTTATTTTGCCACCCGTGGTAGTGATGGGGAATTTGTATAAACGTAAAGCGGCAGCAAGGTCTGTTCTGACCGCGGGAATCGTTACTATACTAGCAGAGTCGTTGTTAAGTTTAGTTTTAAGCTTTGCTGTAGGTCTTAACCCGGTTGCTAAGTTCAAGCAATTCATGATAGATAGTATCGCAACCATGCCGCAAAGCATTCAGGAGATTTTACCGAAAGATCAAGACTGGTACGTTGGATTCATTGTGCAGGTCATCCCGCTGTATTTGATCTTCATGGCGTTGTTCTTAACCTTCGTGACGCACGGCGTAACGCGCTGGTTTTTGAACAAATCAGGTGAAGGTATCCCAGGTCTGCGACCGATGAGGGAATGGATGCTGCAAAGATCACTGGTTTGGATTTATTTAGTGGCGTTTGTCCTAGATTTATTCACGAAGCCCGACTCGAGTTCACTCATTTCCACGCTTCTCATGAATGCGATGCCGCTGTTGATGCTTGTTTTCGCAATTCAAGCGATAGGATTTCTATTCTTTGTGACTCATTCGAATAAGTGGAAGCCCATCCTGCCGATCGTGGCCATTATTATCCTAGTTTTCATGCCGCCACTCTTTATTGTTTACAGCTTATTAGGGGTATTTGATGTTGCGTTTCCAATCCGTGAACGGTTCAAGAAAAATTTATAGGATTAGGAGCTAGTTCGAATGCCGAAGTTCCTTTTGAAGCGGTGGCACGGTCAACATATCGTGTGGATGTTCATGCTGCTCATCGCCTTGACAGCCATTATATATATGTTCAAATGGTGGCTGGGCCTAACGGCTTTCTTACTCTGCGGAGTGATGGCGTATTATACGCTGCAAGCGGAGACCGCTTTTCGTCGAGAATTGAATACGTACGTCGGAACCATAACCCATAGGGTGAAAAAAGCCGGCAATGAAGTCATGAGCGGCCTGCCTATCGGCATTATTTTATATAATGAAGAGAAACGCATTGAGTGGCACAATCCTTTTGTAGCGAAAATGCTAGGTAATGACTCGGTGATTGGTGAGTCGCTCTTTGAGTATTTCCCTGATCTCAAAAATAAGAAAGACAAAAGCGATAAAATGGAGTTACAAGTAGGCCAATTTATTTATCAAGTCTGGTCCAAACCCGAGGAGAGACTCCTCTATCTACGTGAAATTACGGAGCAAGCGCTCTTGGCGAAGAAATACGAAGATAGCAAAACGGCGATTGGTATTGTCATGATGGATAATTTGGAGGAAGCGACGCAGGGGCTGGATGATCAAACGCGCAGCATTATGCTGGCCAAGGTCACGGGTGAGATTACCGAGTGGGCCCAAAAGCATCAGCTGTATCTACGCCGGACATCGTCAGATCGTTTTCTGATTCTGATGGATCAGAAGGCATTGCGCCAACTGGAACAAACACGCTTTGAGCTCCTGGATGATGTTCGTGACCTAACGATTGAGAACAAATTGCCATTAACACTTAGTATTGGCATTGCATCAGGGGCTGAACAACTGACGGAGCTTGGGCAAATGGCACAAATGGGACTGGATATGTCACTTGGCCGCGGCGGTGATCAGGTGACGGTGAAGGTCGGGCAGCGCTTATCTTTCTACGGTGGGAGAACGAATGCGGTCGAGAAGCGTACACGCGTTAGAGCCAGAGTGATCTCGCATGCGCTGCGTGATCTGATGAAGGACAGCGATAAGGTTATTATCATGGGTCATCGCTTTGCAGATATGGACTCGATTGGCGCGGCGATTGGTGTGCTCAAAGCTGTACAGGTTGTCGGCAAAGAAGGCTACATCGTGCTGGAGGGCGTGAATCCTGCCATTCAGAAGGTGATGGAGACGATTTCGGCTGACGAACGACTGCACCGCTGGTTTATTACACCGGAGCAGGGTATGCAGATTACGACACAGCGTTCGCTAGCGGTAGTTGTTGATACGCACAAAGCTTCCATGGTCGCTGAGCCTAAGCTGCTACAGCTGACTCACAGGGTCGTAGTGGTCGATCATCACCGTAGGAGTGAGGAGTTCATCCATGATGCTACGCTCGTCTATATGGAGCCGTACGCGTCCTCTACGTGTGAGCTGGTGACCGAGCTGCTGCAGTATATCAACGAGAAGTTATCGATGGAGGTACTGGAGGCTACGATGCTGTTGGCGGGCATTGTTGTTGACACGAAGAGCTTCAGCCTTCGGACGGGAGCAAGAACCTTCGAAGCAGCGTCGTACTTGCGACGCAATGGGGCAGACTCTGCCCTCATTCAGAAGCTGCTGAAGGAAGATCTTGATTCTTATATTGAGCGTGCCGAGATTATTAAACACACAGAAACGATTTATGATCATATCGCATTGGCAGTTGCTGAGCCATCACGCAAATATTCTCAGTTGATGATTGCGCAAGTTGCTGATACATTGTTAAATATGACGAATATTATGGCTTCCTTCGTAATTGCCGAACGACCGGACGGATTAATTGGAATTAGCGCGAGATCGCTGGGTCAAATGAACGTTCAAGTGGTCATGGAACGTCTAGGCGGGGGCGGGCATTTAACTAATGCAGCCACACAGACGGATTGTACATTAGAGGAAGCAACGAATCGCTTAAAACAAGTACTAGCCGATATGCAGGAAGAGGAGGGACTTTTCGAATGAAAGTAATTTTACTCAAAGACGTTAAAGGCCAAGGTAAGAAGGGCGAAGTGAAAGAAGTATCCGAGGGATATGCGCAAAATTTCCTAATCGCGCAAGGACTTGCTGCTCCAGCTACACAGGGCACCGTGAAGGTGCTGGATAACCAGAAGAAAGCTGAGCAGCGCCGCAAGGATCAAGAGAAAGCGGACGCGCAGGCATTGGGCGAGAAGCTTGGTGAAATGACGGTTCAAATTAAAGCGAAATCTGGCGAGGGTGGACGTTTATTCGGAGCGATTCCTAGTAAACAAATCGCAGAAGTGCTTGAGAAGCAATATAAGATTGTGATCGATAAGCGCAAAATTGTATTGGAAGAGCCCATTCGTACACTAGGTGTAACGAAGGTTCCCGTTAAGCTGCATGCGGAAGTTACGGCAAGCTTGAACGTTCAAGTGACAGAAGAGAAGTAAGCTCTGGGTAAATAAATCGGAAGACCTTATAACAGTTAGAAGAGAACAAGAGTCCCAATCTGGGGCTCTTCTCTCTTGTAAACACAAATCTATTAAACTATGAAGATGAAGGGCGGGTACAGTAGCATGAGCAATGGAGATAATATGTTTATGGATCGTGTACCGCCTCAAAATATAGAAGCCGAGCAAGCCGTCCTAGGTGCGATTCTGATTAACGGTGAAGCCTTAATTACTGCGATGGAGCGGATATCCAGCGATGACTTCTATCGCGGTACGCATCAACGGATATTCGAGGCGATCGTTGAACTAGCCGAAGATCAAGAGCCAGTCGATCTGATTACATTGACGGCACTTCTCCAAAACAAGCAGCAGCTTGAAGAAATCGGCGGCGTGACGTATTTGTCCGAGCTGGCGAACGCGGTGCCTACCGCAGCCAATATCGACTATTACGCGGCAATCGTCGAGGAGAAATCGATGCTTCGCCGTTTGATCCGGACAGCGACCCAGATCGTCACCAATGGCTACGCCAATGAGGATGATGTCGGGTCGATGCTCAGTGAGGCGGAGGCGAAGATCCTCGAGATCTCACAGCGCCGCAGCTCCAGCGGCTTCGTCGTCATTCGCGACGTGCTCATGGAAGTGTTCGAGAAGGTCGAGCAGCTCTACTCGAACAAGGGCGGGTCAACGGGAATCCCATCGGGCTTCATTGACCTCGATAAGATGACGTCTGGCTTCCAGCGCTCAGACCTTGTCATCCTGGCCGCCCGACCTTCTGTCGGTAAGACCGCGTTCGCACTGAACGTGGCGCAGAATGTCGGCGTCCGGGCTAAAGAGACCGTCGCGATCTTCTCGCTCGAGATGGGTGCTGCGCAGCTCGTACAACGTATGATCTGCGCAGAGGCTAATGTCGATGCGAACCGTATGCGGACGGGTTATCTCGAAGGCGACGACTGGGAGAAGCTGACCATGGCGATCGGTGCCCTGTCCGAGGCGAACATCTACATCGATGATTCACCTTCGATTACCGTCGCGGATATTCGCGCGAAGTGTCGCCGTTTGCAGCAGGAGAAGGGGCTCGGGATGATCCTCATCGACTACCTCCAGCTGATTGCCGGCCGCGGCAAGGGTGACAACCGTCAGCAGGAGGTCTCTGAGATCTCCCGTACGCTGAAACAAATTGCCCGTGAGCTGAATGTACCAGTCATCGCGCTCTCGCAGCTGAGCCGGGGCGTTGAGCAGCGTCAGGACAAGCGTCCGATGATGTCTGACCTTCGGGAATCGGGATCCATTGAGCAAGATGCCGACATCGTAGCATTCTTATACCGGGATGATTACTACGATAAAGAATCCGAGAAGAAGAATATCATCGAGATTATCATTGCCAAACAGCGGAATGGTCCCGTAGGCACCGTTGAGCTGGCTTTCCTGAAGCAATTCAATAAATTCGTGAATATGGATCGTAGTCATCAAGAAGCAGCCGGGCATTGACGGCTGTTTTTTTGCATCAAATACATAGATATTTCAACCGATAGACATAAAATCAGCCTCCGAGAGGCATCTTAGGGAGAAATGAATACCATGATAGCAGGGCAAAGCCAGAGGTTTTTCTTCTTTTAGCGGCAGCAACGAAATAGTTGGCGTAATTTCCGAACAATTATACAGACACCCCTATAATCGTTCGTTTTTCATTGACTTTGGCATGGGGGACTGCTAAACTAAAGACGGTGAAAAAACCTTGATCGAAAAGCCGGCTTCAAGCAGGTAACTCGAAATAAGGTCGTTTTTTCATGCCGAAGGGTAGGTTTCCTTCCTGCAGATTACTGCCGAAGAGACCAGATATTCCTTTGCGGTGAGTAAGTGAGAGTTAGCTCTCTAATCTGTTGCTGTGTGCAGCAGTGAATAGAGGTAGTTGCATCACCAGAATCGCCAGAGGGAAAGTGCAATGGACGCTGAACGCTTTAGCGCTTTAATGAAGTCCAACTTTCCTCTGTGGTCTTACAGCCATAACGGCTCATTATGGGTGACTAGTCACCGTACGGAGGTAAGTGCATATGTCAACGGTTGTTGTTGTCGGTACGCAATGGGGAGATGAAGGAAAAGGTAAAATCACGGATTTCTTAGCGGAATCTGCTGAGGTTGTTGCACGTTATCAAGGTGGTAACAATGCAGGCCACACGATCATTATTAGCGGGAAGAAATATAAGCTGACGATGATTCCTTCCGGTATCTTTTACAGAGATAAGGCTTGTGTAATCGGGAATGGAATGGTTATTAATCCGGCTGCACTCATTGAAGAAATTAATTACATTCATGATAATGGTTTTACAACAACGAACCTAAATATCAGTGATCGCGCGCATGTGATTATGCCGTATCATTTGGTGCTTGACGGTCTGGAAGAAGATCGTAAAGGTGATAGCAAAATCGGTACGACCCGCAAAGGGATTGGCCCTTGTTATATGGATAAAGCAGCGCGTAACGGTATTCGTATCGCTGATTTGATGGATGCAGAAGAGTTCGAATTGAAGCTGCGTCGCATTGTTGCTGAGAAAAACGTATTGATCGAGCAAGTCTACGGTTCGAAAGGTCTTGATGTGGAGCCAATCCTCAAAGAGTACCTGGCCTATGCAGAAATCATTCGCCCTTACGTGAAGGATACATCTGTGATCCTGAATGAATATATCGACCAAGGCCGCAGAGTGTTGTTCGAAGGCGCGCAAGGCGTTATGTTGGATATCGACCAAGGGACATACCCGTATGTCACTTCTTCAAACCCAACAGCTGGTGGTGTTTGTATCGGTTCAGGGGTAGGCCCAACGAAAATCCACAACATCATCGGTGTAGCTAAAGCTTATACAACACGTGTCGGCGATGGCCCGTTCCCAACGGAATTGGACAATGAAATCGGCGCTTGGATTCGTGAAAAAGGTTTTGAATACGGTACGGTAACAGGTCGTCCTCGTCGTGTAGGCTGGTTCGACAGTGTTGTTGTGCGTCACGCAAGACGCGTCAGCGGCATCACGGGCTTGTCCTTGAACTCCATCGACGTTCTAACAGGTCTAGAAACGGTCAAAATTTGCACAGGCTACATGTACCGTGGTGAGTTGATCGAGCACTACCCAGCGAGCTTGAAAGCTATCTCCGAGTGCGAAGCGGTGTACGAAGAGCTTCCAGGCTGGACAGAAGACGTTTCTGAAGCGCGCACGTTGAGTGATCTTCCTGAGAATGCAAGACATTACGTTGAGCGTGTATCTCAGCTGACTGGTATCCCGATCGCGATCTTCTCCGTAGGTCGTAACCGTGAACAAACGAATTTGGTTCGTCCGATTTACGCGTAAAATCATAAAGAACATATACGATCCTCTAGGCTGTTCAGCAGCTTAGAGGATTTTTCTTTTTGCATAGAGGGATATAATGGCAATGTTTTCGTCCATACTGAAGGGAGGAGCATATATCGATGCGTAAGTCATGTTAGGAGTGAAGCAAAGCGAATGAAACTGTTAACTTGGTTAAGTAAAATCGTCATAAGTACCGTCCTTATTACATCAATTACGATGTTTACAACGTGGTATGTCGTAAACATGTACGTGGAGGATATATTTCGACAATATCAGCTACCTGCGATGGGTAAAAAGATTCAATTTGGTGAATTTGCGTCAAGATTGGCGGAAGAGCTGAATATAGTTAAGGGGAAAGACGGGGGGAAGCAGGCCGCACTAGGGGGAAACCCCGTGGCTGTGTCGCCAACTCCTAGTCCCAACCCGTCAGGGGCCTTTCCAAGCCCGAGTTCAAGTCCAAATCCGAAGGATCAACAACCTGTTGGCGGTATTAGTTCGTCAGGCGGTGTAAGCACATCTACAGGCAACCAAGACGATGCGATAGCCGTAATGGGAAGCGCTCGAACGGAGGAGAGCGAGAAGAAGGAGCTTGTCATGTCCACAGAGGATTTTGCGAAAAAGAAAGAAGCGCTCTCGAGTGATGATAAAATGAAAATTTTCTCACTTGTTGTTGCTAAGCTGCCTCAATCTGAGATGCAGACGCTTTCCGCGATCCTAGAAGACGGGATTACAACGCAAGAGCTTGAGCAAGTAAATAAGACACTCGAAAAGTATTTAAGCGAGAAAGAGCTGTCACAATTAACCGATATTTTGAATAAATACTAGCTTTATGGGAAGTTGCTGACAAATGAATCTTGCAAATGCCGCCGCTTCCCTGCTAAGTTTCATGCCTTTTCGCCATTTATTGTAAAATGTGAATAAGGCTATTGGGATTTCGAACAAAAATAGGTGCTAAAAGCGACTTCTTTTGGTAGTGGACACGAATCTATCACATGGTGATCGAGTATTTTGTTGAAATAGGCACAGAAAGTGTGTTAAATTTAACAAAAGAAAGACAACATAATGGATATTATGTCTAATCAAGGTTTATTTATGTATCTACGGAGTAACTACTCAGGTAATTGCATCTGAGTAGCTACTCCACGGATGCAAAACCGTTCAAAGGGAGAAGATCATGACAGGTTTCAGGGGAATGCGTTTTGTCATGGATCTCATTAAGAGATTCACGCCTAAGCGAGAAAGCTTGACCGGAAATGAATCATTATCAGACAAGCAGCTAGACGAAGTTACGACACCAACGACACTAACGGTAATCAAACGACATAAATGGTCTCTTGCACTAGGCGTAGGTGCCATTGCACTTACGGGAGCGATTACGTTCACCGGACATCATTATGTAGAAGCGGGCATGGACAATGTGTACCATGTGATGCTTAACAATCAAGAAATAGGTATCGTGAGCGACAATAAGATAATTGATGAATATAAGCAAAACAAACCGTTAGATGTACAGAAGAATTTTCCAAATGTTCATGTCGTGCTTAAAACAGACGGAATCACCTATACGTCTGAAAGGGCTTACAACGTGAAAACGGATGATTCTGCTGTTATTTCCTCGTTGGATCAGCTGCTCGTACCGCAACCCGTGGGTGTTGCACTGAAAGTAGATGGCAAGACGATAGCGATTGTGAAGGATCAGGCAACAGCCGATCTCATACTTAGCCAAGTCAGCGAACCATTTACACCAAAAGGGAAGAACAATGATAAAGTAGCTGCCTTATCTACTGGTGTAGGTGAGGATATATCTACAGCACCATCCGAGCTTGAGAAGGTGGAGTTCGTTCAAAAGGTCGATAAAGAGGAAGTTCCAATCGAACCTTCAGAATTAGCAAAGCCTGAGGATGTTGTGAAGATTTTGCAAACCGGCAATGTTGCACCTTCCAAATACACGGTTGTCGAAGGCGATTGTGTATCCTGTATTGCGAAGAAATTAGGCATCACGAAGCAATTCATTTATGATAACAATCCAGGTCTTCAAGACGATAAGCTCAAGATCGGCAATCAATTGGATGTTACCGTGCTGAAGCCAACCCTTTCTGTGAAAACGACGGAGAAGATCGTGAAGAATCAGGAGATTCAGTACGATACCGAGTATGTGAAAGACGATTCGATGCGTTTAGGCGTGGTCCAACCGATTTCACCAGGGAAGAATGGTCTCAAGAAAGTAACGATTCAAGTGACGAAGGTCGATGGTTTATTGACCGAAGAGCAGGTAGTCAATGAAGAAATCGTTGATCAACCGGTTGCCGCTAGAGTGAAAAAAGGAACCAAGGTCATTAAGGGTGAAGGTACCGGGAAGTTCGCGTGGCCCGTGATTACGCCTAGTATCACAAGTACATTCGGTTATCGTTGGGGCAAGCTACATAAAGGCATCGACATTGTAGGTAACCAGAATATCATGGCTGCGGATAATGGCAGAGTCGTCGAAACAGGTTACAAATCCGATTACGGCAATTATATTATTATTAATCATTTAAATGGTTATGAAACGCTATACGGCCATTTGAGCCAAATCATTGCGAAGTCAGGCACCATCGTCGAAAAAGGCGATAAGATCGGAATTATGGGGAGCACAGGGGACTCCACTGGTGTGCATTTGCATTTTGAAATTCACAGCAGCGGTAACTTAGAAAATCCTTTGAAATATTTAAATCGGTGAAAAAAGATTGAGGCAAGGCCATTCCGGACAACTCGGGGGGCCTTGTCTCTTTTCTCTTCAATGTATGTTAAAATAAAGAAGTGTATGAAGGAAATTACTGGTTGTAAAGTGGATCTAACTCTGGCAGCTTCGCTCGTTAGGGCCTTGCAGTGCCAGTTACTTTATAGTAGGCGGTGGTCACATGTTTGGGAAAATTCTCGTGGTGGATGACGAACAACCAATTGCAGATATTTTGAAGTTTAACCTGGAGAAAGAAGGCTATCAGGTGATCTGTGCGTACGATGGCGGAAGCGCTGTCGAGCTAGCGTTCTCGGAGCAACCAGACTTGATTCTACTGGATCTCATGCTGCCTGTGAAGGATGGCATGGATGTGTGCCGTGAGGTGCGCTCTAAGCTCAATACGCCGATCATTATGTTGACAGCGAAGGATACGGAGCTGGACAAGGTTCTGGGCTTAGAGATGGGCGCAGACGACTATGTAACGAAGCCGTTCGGCACGAGAGAGCTGCTAGCCCGTGTTAAGGCACATCTGCGCAGACAGACGAAGGTGCAATCGGCAACGAATGAGCCGGAAGCGCAGCGGAATGGGATGCGCATTCATGCGTTGTTCATCGATAACGACATGTACATGGTCTACAAGGATGGAACACCCCTTGACCTCACACATCGGGAGTTCGAGCTTATTCAATATTTGGCCAAAAACTCAGGCAAAGTGATGACGCGCGAGCACCTGCTGCAAGCGGTGTGGGGCTTTGAATATTTCGGCGACGTACGGACCGTCGATGTGACGATTCGCCGTCTGCGCGAGAAGCTGGAGACGGATCCAAGCCGTCCGGAATATATCATGACGCGCAGGGGTCTTGGATATTTGATGCGCAGTCCTAAAGCCGGAGGCTTCTAAGCATGAAGGGCATCCGCTTCTTTCAATCGATTCAAGCGAAGCTAATTATTATCTATGTCCTGCTGATCCTCATTGCGATGCAGTTGATTGGCGTTTATTTCTATAAAACGGTAGAAACTTACTTCAAGAACGATTTCTTAGCGTCGCGCAATAGTCAGGTGACGTTGCTTGCTGGTTTCGTTGAATCGTATTTGACGGGTGATCAGGACAGCAAGAATGCAACCGAGGGTAAGAAGACGTATGCTGATTTAAATGAATTCGTTAGCAATCTTTTCTCCATTAATAACGCAGAAATTCAAATCATTGATGCAAATGGTAATGTGATCAGCACGTCGGTTGCGAGCCATTTGAAGCAAAAAAATACACAGCCGGAGGTTATTCGTGCCCTGCAAGGGATTAAGGATAATCAGCGGATTTTCACAGATGAGGATGGATACCGGAAGGTGATTATCGCCAAACCGGTGGGTAGCGGGGTACGTGTCTTAGGAGCGGTTTACATTATTGCTTCTATGGAAGACGTCTATAAGACGATTCGCTCGATTAACCGTATTCTCATCTCGGGTACGTTGATTGCCTTGGGATTAACGGCGCTTCTTGGCGTCCTTTTAACGAGCACGATAACAAACCCAATTAAAGAGATTACGAGACAGGCGACGGCTGTAGCGGAGGGGAACTTCGATCAACAGGTTGTCATTCAAGGAACCGATGAGATTGGCCAGCTGGGGCAGACCTTTAATTTCATGATGAATCGGCTGAAAGAGGCACTCTCGCTCAATGAAGAAGAGAAGGAGAAGCTTGCTTCGATTCTGACGAATATGAATGATGGTGTCATCGCAACCGATGATCGCGGTCAGGTGATCGTACTGAATCGTCGGGCGAAGCAGATCCTGCAAGTGGAAGAGGTAACGACACTAGGCTTGGATATTTCTGAGGTAATAGGGATTCCCCTAGATACGATTCGTGCCTTAGTTACTGGACAAGTGAATACGACGCTGTTGGACATTCAGCTGCCTGACGATGAGGATGAGCAGCTGTCGGTTCGTATCACGTTCACACCCATTCACCGCCGGGGTGAGGGCCAGCACGGGATCATTGCGGTGCTGCAGGACGTAACGGATCAGGAGAAGCTGGAGCAAGCGCGGCGAGAGTTCGTGGCGAACGTCTCTCATGAGCTGCGTACGCCGCTGACGACGATTAAGAGCTACCTCGAAGCGCTCGATGACGGAGCGATCGAGGAGCCGCAGCTCGCATCGCGCTTCATTAACGTGACGCGGAGCGAAACCGAGCGAATGATCCGCTTGGTGACGGATCTGTTGCACTTATCGCGGTTGGATTCGAAGCAATCCATGATGAGCAAGTCCTCGACGCTCGTAAGCGAAATGTTGGAAGAGGTTGCGGATCGGTTTTCTTTTCAGCTGCAGCAACGGAAAATTCAAATTGTATTACACGTGGAACATGGCGTAACGAGCTTGCTGCTGGATCGTGATAAAATTGATCAGGTGCTCGATAATTTAGTATCCAATGCGATTAAATATACCGGTGATGAGGGAACCATTCGGTTGGAGGCGCGCAAGATAGAGAAAGAGATGCTGGAAATATCCGTTCAAGATAACGGCATGGGAATTCCGAAGAAGGATCTTTCCCGTATTTTCGATCGCTTCTATCGGGTAGATAAAGCACGCTCTCGCAACATGGGAGGCACAGGCCTCGGCCTGTCCATTGCCCGGGAAATAGTGAAAGCGCACGGAGGAACGATTGCGCTAGAGTCCGAACTGGGACAAGGAACACGTGTCCTATTTACGCTGCCGATTCAGCAGGAAGAGGAGGATGGGGTATGATTGAGAGTTTGAAATCGATCTTTCTTGTCCTATTGATTGGAACGAGCTTGTATCAGAGCTTTATTCTCGCCTCCTACAGCCCGCCGAAGATAGAGCCGATTCAACAGAGCAATTATGTTCAGACCGAGACGCTGGGTAAGCAATCGGAGCTGGCGGATATGCTTTTTCCGGATCAGCTCATCATTCACTTGGGCAATCAACAGCACTCCGTGCTTTATCCGAACAATTACTACTACACCCGATTGCTAGATAATATTAAACAACGGAGCTTCAGAGGTTTTCGCAAAACGTCGATGTACCTCGTCAATGTGAACTGGGAAGAAGTCCGTACCAAGCAGCTTGGTGTGGAGATTCGATTCCGCGATGGGATACCGTTTACGATCTTACAACAGTTGTTCCGAATCGAGGGAGAAATCCCTGTTGATAACGATAAAATCACGAAAATTTGGATTTACTCCAAGGGGACAAATGATGAGGTTCGTGCGTTCTTTTTCACGGATTCGCCAGGTGTTGGGTATGAGGTCATCGGGGCGGATTTTACGAGTAAGGACGTAGAGAATTTCGTTGCTTATGGGGAACCGACTAACTTATATAAAACAACAAATAGCGGCGATTACTATCTGCCATTGAAGCCATTACATTTGCCTAGCTATACGTTCACGTATACGCAGCTTACGGCGGACCAGCTGAAGCAAAGCTTGTTCGTGGATCCAGGTATTACACGTTATCTGAGAGAGCGCGATGGTTCGGAGATCTACACCGATAGCAAACGCGGCTTCCAGCTCAATCGAGATCAACGGTGGGTCACGTATTCCGATCCGGTAGCGCCTGCGGCTAGCAAAACAGAGGTATTGGATGATTTGCTGGCAGGCATTAAATTTATCAATCAGCATATCGGTTGGGATGGGAAATATATGGTGTCTCGCACACCACAGAAGCAGCTGTTGGACAATCAGACGTTTACATTCCGCCAGTATTATGAGTCACTGCCGATTGTAACGGCGCAGCCTGAAGGTTTTGGTATGATGAAAATGCTAGTGCAGAAGGGCGTCATTTCAGGTTTCGAGAGATCAATGGTAATCCCTGATCTGAAGTCGGGACAACGTCGCGAGAATGAGTTGATGTCGGGTGAGGCTGTAGAAGAAAGATTGCAGTATTACCAACGTCGATCCAGTATTGTTTCTATTTTCCCAGCGTATCGTCCCGTTATCTCAGATAAAACGTTAACCTTAACGAGTGCGTGGGCACTGGAGCTGCGTGATGGTACGTATGATTTTATTGAATAGACAAGATGTCAGGGAAGGGTTGGTGAGATTATGAATTGGAGTAGGGCCAAGACGATTTTGATTGCTTCTTTTTTACTGTTGAATATGATTCTCGGCTTCCAGCTGTGGTCCACCAATCGTTCAAATAAGACGGAGATTTCATCGGAGGCATCGAGTAATGTAGAGGATTTGAATCGTGCACTCCGCAATAAAAATATTCGTCTTACAGACGAGCTGCCTACGGATCCGCCGAAGTTGAAGGTCATCTCGGTCAAATACGATGATAACATTAAGCCTGGTGAGGAGAAGACGCTGAAAACGCCACTCTACATGAGCACGCTGCTCGGCAAAGGAGCTAGTAAGGAAGTTCAGTCACTTTCGGAAATTCCAAACTTCGGGATGTATCAACTGGATTCGGTCATAAGCCGAAACGGTATTTATGTGTTCTCCCAATTGTATGGGAAGATTCCACTTTTTGATGTGACAGTCGAGCTCAATGAGAAAAATGGAGAAATTACCAGTTACCGTCAAGCTTTCGTTGAAGTAGAATCAGAAGTAGAACAGACGGAGCAGAAGTTGATTTCGGCCCAATTAGCGGTTCGCAGCTTAGTGGACAATTATTTAAGCGATGGCTCGATTATTACCGAGGTTCGCTTGGGGTATCACGGACAACCTTATAATTCGCAAACACAGCCGATGTTTCCGCAGTGGCGGATTACGATCGATAACGGATATGTGTATTATGTGCAAGCGTTCAATGGCGCGGTGGAGTCGCCGCAAAATGGGTCTGAGCTTGCGCCATTTGGCACCGAAGGAGGTGGAGGAGCTTCAACAGCTTCTCCAGCACCAGGTGATAAGAACACGACTAAGAAATAACAACGAGTAACCAACTGGCACACAGGTAGGCATAGAGGAGCAGGGAAGATGGGAATTCGATTTACGGTGTTATCAAGTGGTTCTACGGGGAATGCAACGGTCGTAGATAACGGTGAGGTTAAGCTGCTGATCGACGTAGGCTTTAGTGCGAAGAAGATGGAGCTGTTAATGAAGGAGCGGGAGCTCGCGGCGAGCAGTATTGATGGCATTCTCGTCACACACGAGCATTCCGATCATATCAAAGGACTCGGTGCGTTCGCACGGAAATATGATGTGCCGATATACGCGAATGAGAAGACGTGGGTGGAGTTAGATCGCCAAATTGGCGTGATCGCCGAAGGTAATAAGCGTGTGATGGATACCGGTGGCGTAGAGGAGTTCGGCGCGTTGAAGGTGGAATCCTTCGGAATCTCGCATGATGCGGCGGAGCCGGTGGGGTACGTCTTTTATGAAGGGGATCAAAAGTTAAGCGTGGTGACGGATCTAGGGTATATGAGTGAAAAGGTAAAGGAAAAGATTTCGGATTCAGATAGCCTGGTCCTAGAGACGAACCATGATGTGGACATGCTGCGCGTGGGGCATTACCCGTGGAGCATTAAGCGACGCATTCTCGGTGACAAGGGACATTTATCCAACGAAGCCGCAGGGGAAGCGCTCTGTGATATCATGACGAATAAGACGAAATCTGTTTATATGGCGCACCTTAGCCGTGATCATAACTTAATGGATTTGGCCAGGCTGACCGTGAATAATATCGTACAAGAGCGGGCCCCCGAGGCGAAACAGCTGCGGCTGATGGATACGTATTTTGACCGTTCTACGAAATGGGATGTATTGGATTCGGAGTAAGTGCAGCGTCGAGTTCTTGCGACTTGAGCTGAATTTCTTGCGCGGTGACAAGACCTTTATCAATTAACACTTGAATGAGAGATGAGAGGACGAGGGACTGGTGATAGTGGCTATCCTTGAGGTCAGCTAGCTTACCAATCATATTAATTTCTTCAAAATGGGAAGGAATACGGTTCATCGTGGCATTCTCCTTTAGATAATGTTCTAGTAAAGTTTCTAAACACTCTAGTAATTCGGTAAGAGATTTGGTTTACTATTATTGTAGGCAAGAAGCGAGCGAAACATTCCTATTATTTGCAAAATACCAATCGCAAGATGGCTCCTAACCATCCGTTGATTGAAATAAACCAAAGCGAGTGCAGCGTTAGCCCTGTCAGCGAGGAGGGACCTGAAATGAGTTTGTTTGATGATGATTTTTATTCGACCAAAAGGCCCAGAAAGCGCGAGCCGGTATGGCGTCCCAAAAGGACAGGGAATTTCACAAGTTTTACGAGCTTTGCTGGTCGAAGACGGTATGTCGCCCTCATCGCAGGGTTCGTCGGGGCCTTAGGAATGCTTGTTGTGGTAGGGATTGTTCACGCTATTGGAGGTAGTGATTCAACAGGGAAGGAACTTGCGATTCCTGTGGTGGCCAAAGCCGATGTACATCCCATGAATAGCAATGACTCCGTTGTTGCGGCGACGGACAAAATAAAGCCAGCCGTTGTTAGTGTGATCTCCTCCAAGAAGGATGATGCTGGGCAAGAAACGGGCATTGGCATCGGATCCGGTGTGATGTTCGCACGGAGCGGGGATAAAGTTCGCATCGTGACGAATAGCCACGTTGTGGAGAATGGGAATCAGTTCGAAATCGTGAATTTCGAAGGCGAGCATCGCAAGGCAACATTGGTCGGCCGTGACCGGATTACAGATTTGGCTGTGCTGGAGGCGGATGGTAAAGACGTTAAAGTACTCGCCGAATTCGGGGACTCTGAAACGCTGCGCGCTGGCGAAATGGCGATTGCCGTAGGTAATCCACTTGGACTTGGCTTCTCACCAACCGTGACGCAAGGCATCGTTTCTTCACCGAAACGGACCATACCAGTCTCGCTTTCACGTGAAGGCACCGATTATGACTGGGAAATGGACGTCATCCAGACGGATGCCGCGATCAACCAAGGCAACAGCGGGGGACCGCTTGTTAATATCGAGGGCAAAGTAATCGGCATCAATTCGATGAAGATTGCCGACACCGGTGTGGAAGGCTTGGGCTTTGCAATTCCGATTAATAGTGTGAAACCGATTATTGATAGTCTCATTAAGGACCACAAAGTGAAACGGCCGTTAATTGGGGTGTCGACGCAGGAGCTGCAAGCTTTTAAAGGGACGGATGTATTAAAGCTTCCTGCAGATGTTAAAACTGGAGTTATCGTCTTCGACGTCTCAGGACCTGCGAAGGAAGCGGGACTGAAGGCGCAGGATGTGATCGTACAGCTGGATGATCGCAAGATTGATAGCACGATCTCCTTGCGGAAGTATCTCTACAACGAGAAGAAGATCGGCGATAAGATCAACGTGGTGTACTATCGCGGCGGGAAGAAACTGACGACGGTACTGACGCTGGTGGAGGCGACGGATAAGTAGTAGGGACGAGTTAGTGTAAAGAGGAAATAGAAGGTCAAGATCGAGTGAAAAGATCGGGTCAACATCAAAAGAGAATCGAAAGAAAAGATCAGATCAGGATCAAGTTACAAGATCAAGTGATAGATAAAAATCTACAGAACCGTTGCGGATGAGAGGTACTTACATGCATGTCGTTTGTAAAGATCATGTGGAAATAGCCATAGATGAATTTGTTGATGAGTATGAGGAAGCACCAGACGTTGTGGATTTGCAGAAAACCCACTTCGCCCAGTGGGCACCGCCTGAGCATTGCGAGCATTGCCAGTCATTATCACGTTTTCTAATTGTTTGAGGGAGGCCTTGGGGCCTCTTTTTTCTTTGTCTTCATGCGGACTGACTACCTCTTGAAGTTGTAAAATGTACAGGCCTGTTGATCTACCAATAAATGGGACATTTGGAGTTGTTCCAAATAGAGTGGGTACATTCAGATGCTGCTTAATCCAACGAAAAACACTTCAATCTGCCACCGCTTTTTATACATGTCAGCGATTTTCTCGGCAGAGGGTCTGTGTAAATTGGTTGCGAGAATAACGGGATTGCCTTGCGGATCCTTTAGGATAACAACACGAAATCGATGCTTTGAGAGCGTCGAAGTTGTCCCTAACTGACACGTTAAGTCTTGTTCAAGAGTCCCTGCATAAGGACGTTTACGTGTTCTCAGTTCAGGTTCATGAAAATGTGTGTTATCCCTAAGCCGAATCACGAAATATTGTTTTTGTTCAAATGCAACTTTCCTGTATCCGCAATAAGCGAAACATGAAGTTTAATTCCAGCTTTCTCCCCTTTTAGTGGTGCCCAAGGCAATCGCCCTATCCCAACAGTTACCTTGGTTGAATCGACGACTAGTAATTCTTTAGGGATACGAATGATCCACAGTGGCTAGACCAAAAGATGACATTCGTTTTTCTCCATCCCGGTAACCGTCCCATTGCTGAAGCGCGGCTTGGGACAAAAATAGAAAAAGATCGTAAACTGTGAATTTCCGTGCAGAGTCAAAGTATCCAGCCTCATTGATGAGAGGGAGAAATTCTTCTTTCGGTATAATTGTTTGCAGAATGTTCGAGAACATAGTAGACTTTTTCATGAGGTCGCCTTCTTTCGGATGTTTGTAGGGGTACAAACAGTTTACCGAATGAGCGGCCTTTTTGCCTGCTATTTTGTCGATAATCAACAGGCCTGTACAACATACAACATGAGTGGAGAAGGAGATAGTGACTATGGAATCAATTTGGTTCACGAATGCAACGAATGGTATGATGGGAAGATCGATTGAGAAGAAAAGGGGCACGTTATGCACATACAGATACTGACCGTTGGGAAATTAAAAGAGCGCTATCTTGTGGACGGGATCGCGGAGTACATGAAGCGTCTTGGCCCGTATGCCAAGATGCAAATGATAGAGGTGCCGGATGAGAAGGCACCGGAGAACATGAGTCCTGCTGAGGAGCAGCAGGTGCGGGTTAAGGAGGGCGAGCGGCTGCTAGCCAAGCTCGGCGCGGACGTGTACGTCGTGGCGCTGGCCATCGACGGTGAGATGTGGACGAGCGAGCAGCTGGCGGGCTCGCTCGATAAATTAGCCACCTATGGGCGGAGCCAGGTGGCCTTCGTTATTGGCGGCTCGCTCGGGCTGTCGAGCGAGCTGCTGCGCCGTGCGGATATGCGGCTGTCTTTTGGCCGCATGACGCTGCCGCATCAGCTGATGCGGCTGGTGCTGGTGGAGCAGATTTATCGCGCGATGCGGATAAATCGGGGGGAACCATATCATAAGTGAGTCGAAACTTTTGATATTAACCGCTCACGGGGCGTGGAAAGTTGCCCATCAGGGGGAAGTGTGGATGAGGCTGCCCGAGGGTAAAGGGTAAGAAAGCGCTTTGGTGGCTTCGTGCGGTCTGCTGGTTGCTAAATCGTGAGGCTTTAGACCTGCATAATTGCATCGAGAAGTATGGATTGTATGGTGACTGGACGTAATGTTTGTTCAATGGATGTAAAATAAATAGCAAAAAATAGAGGGTTTCTTTTGTACTTTCAAGTTACTGGAAATCGATTCGTTGTCGAGTCGGATCGCAATCCGGTCTTTGGATTTGAGATACTTGCGAAAGTTTAATTAAAAAATAGCATTCCTCTCTGGACATATGCTGTGTGATTAACGGAAATAAGGTTCCCAAGACTTCACCGCTAATCTCCATATCCTCAAGCTCTTTCAAAAATTTAATAAACATATGCATTTCCAAATCCACTTGACGGTTGAACCTGCTTAAGGCGGGAAAATGCTGCAGATTCGCACGCATATAACCCGCAAGTTCAACAGCTTTAAGATAAAGATCTTTAAAATGATTCGAATATATGTAGCACCCGTTCTTAAGCATTGCTTCGGACAGATCAAGCTTGTCGTGGAGAATATTGGCATGCCCGTATGCATCCAACAGCCATATCTGGTGGTAATGGACGGCCGGTAGCAGCGGCGGTAACTGCATGGCCACTAAAGCGTTAAGGACGATCACGTATTCTTCCAACTCGTTGACCATATGGCTGATAAAAGTCGGAGAGAGATCGATGCTTATTTTCCCGATCAACAATCGGCGCAGTAAATGAAGTTTAAATGCCTTAATATCTTGTGTGGATTGATAAGCTTTTTGGTTCAAGACAATGATTTCCTCTGTCGACAAGTCGCGGCGCGCATCATACAGCAGCGAATCGAAGACATTCATAAAGTACTTTGTTGTTTGTATTTCCGTTGGTTCGTTCGCCGGTAACGATAGAAAAATAAATCGGGCGTGATCGCCCAATACTTGCAACCAAAAGCGGTGTTCAAACAAGGCCGCACTCCGATACTTGTCTTGGTCCAACGTAATTCCCCTCCGCATCAAGATTGGCTTACGGACTTACCCGGTTATTTGAACTGACTGATAATATGATCAGCAGTACGAATGGCTAGGGCGATGGTGGTTAGGGTCGGATTGGCAGCCCCGCTCGTCGGAATGACACTATTGTCAGCAACATAGAGACTGGATATGCCGTGAATTTGGCCGTACGGATCGGCTGCCGATGTGGATGGATCACGGCCAATGCGGCATGTTCCCATTTCATGAAGGTCTTTTCCAGGGTACCTCAGGCACATGTCCGAATTGCCGTTCATTGAAATAAATGGGGATTAAATGACTTGTGGAATCTGTTTCATCCCTTCGCTCATTTGACGAATGATATCTTTGTCTTGTTCGCTGTACGAGAAATGGACGTTAATCTCTGGTACCCCGTATTCATCTCTCTTATAGAGGTCAAGAGCGATGTAATTGTCAAATCGCGATTGAACAGCACCAGAGCCGTAAAAGTCGACTCCCCAGTGGCTGCGCAAAGGTATTTCTCTGTACTTGTTCCAAAAGTATGTTCCCGGTCCATATAACTGTACTTGGTAATCCCGGGTATCTGTTCGAGGGATCAAAACCGTGAGAGAACCTAAATTCTCAGGAAAATCGTTACGGTTAACCAGCCCTTTGGAAATGATTCGAGAGTGATTCACCAAATAATGCCCGATCACATTCCCGGAAATCCCTGATTGGAGCAAAAGTCGCGGGGGCTCGAACGTACTTGCCGATAAGACAACCGTCTTTGCTTTCAGATAATGGGTTTTCTTGTCTGGGCCGATGACCTTGACGCCACTTATTTTCTTATTATCCGTATAAACCTGAACAGCCCTCGCTTTTACCGATAAATCGACAGGGCGGCGGTTCATTGCCATTACTAGAAAAGAGATGGAACTGAAAAATGCATTGGAAAAAATCTGCCCATTCCCTGATGATTGCCGATCAATGGCTTGTGTCATTTCGACCGATTCAGGAAAGCCATTATCGCGAAGAAGCTCCAACACCTTTTGCGTCATTAAAGATTGCTGGCTATAATCATGCGTGACTTTGATGATTGTTTCGGCAATATTATAATATTTCTCCATTTCTACAGTGGAGACAGGCCAATCGACCGTATCGGCGGCATGCATGCGAGGACTGCATCCATACCAGAGTAAAGTTCTCCCGCCTAACCCCACAAATTGCTCGAAATCGAGCGGAATCTCAGATGGAAGGCCGCTAAAGTCGGAATCGCCGCTCAGTTCACCAATTTTTTTCCAAAATTTTGGATTCTGCCAAAATTGAGAATATTGCTCAAAATTTATTGTCGAGATATTGAGTATATTGGTCGGCAAAAAAAGATCTCCGGCTTCAATAATGCCGATACGCTTCCCATTTCTTCCCCATTTCTCGCATAATCTCCAGAGAACCGCTCCCCCGCCGGCGCCTGTACCGACAATAAGGACATCATAATCAACTTGTTCCATTTCTTCTAACGAAGTTAGGGGTATCCATGTATCGAGGTACTGTGGCAGAGGAGTTTCAGGACAAATTGGGACATGGCAGCTTGATTTACCAGACATGGCTGAGGCAGGAAGTTTGATGGGCTTTCCGGCAATATTCAGGTTCGAATCAGGGATGTGCGGATTAAGGAAAATTAATTCCTTTAGCTCTGCCCCATATTTCCTAGCTAAGTCAATCAAGCTTTCACCTTCGTCAGGGATACATATCCTCAATATTTTCACTCCCCTACCCACAAGGCTATATATCCATAAGCTACTTTTATGTGTTGATGTCAAGAAATATACTCTCATATTGTCGTAGAAAATTCCCTGCCTCTAGAGAAAAATAGTCGACTTCAGCAGTCAAAGTAGCTCCCCAATAATTGGTCCCCGAAATATTTTTTGCATAACCCAAAGGAGACCTAATTGTTACAGGTCGAAACACCGTTATGGCAACAGTTGAATCGAATAGCTAGGCCAATTGTAGAACAGGCATGAAATTTGTAAATCTTTTGGGAGCATTACGTTATGTGTTAGTATACGGATGGGGGGATCCACTTTTGATAGGTCGAAGCGGCAATCCAACATTCGCTTAAATTGCAAGTGGTCTGCTGTTTTGATAAAAAGAGGAGGAAAGCCACGTGATCAATATTCTTGTTGTGGAAGATGATATAAAGCTAAATAAAATTGTATGTGCTTATCTGAACGATAATGGCTACCGTGCTATCGGATGCAACACCGCTTCGGAGGCGTTTGATGCGATGGTTGACAACATGGTGGACTTGATTGTTTCGGATATTATGATGCCTGAGATGGATGGATTTGAGTTTGCGACCCATATAAGGAATCAAGATAAAACGATACCGATTTTGTTCATGACCGCCCGTGACGATATTTCCTCCAAGCAAAAGGGGTTCCGAATCGGCATTGACGATTATATGGTCAAACCGATTGATATGGATGAATTGGTGTTGCGTGTTGGTGCTCTGCTACGCCGAGCTAACATTGCCAATGAAAAGAAGATGTGCATAGGAAGCCTTCTGATGGACGCGGATGAAATGTCGGCTTATTTGGACGAAGTGGTAATTCCGCTTACCGTCAGGGAGTTTAACATCCTTTTCAAGCTCCTGTCTTATCCTAAGCGGACATTTACCCGAAACCAGTTGATGAATGAGTTTTGGGGTATGGAATCAGAAAGTACACCTAGGACGGTGGACGTATATATTACCAAGCTGCGTGACAAATTTGGGGACTGCAAGGACTTTGAAATCGTTACGGTTCATGGGTTGGGATACAAGGCGGTATTGAAATGAAACTTAAGCGGAAGAAACGGGATGAGCGGGTCAATGTCCGCTACACATGGGTCAAAGATTTTATTGGTTTATTCCTAATACTGATAGTCATCAATAGCGGTCATATCCTTATTTTTATGGCAATCTTCAACATAGAGCCTACAGTCTCCAATATATTAGTACCGGATCTGATGGCTTATTTAATTTTTGCCACACTGATATTATGTACGATCACTACCATGTTGCGAAGCTCCTCATTGAATCTTCCCATGCAGCGGCTAAGTGAAGCCGCAAAAAGAATCGCCGAGGGAGATTTTTTTGTCCGTGTAGCCCCATTGCGCAAGGATGGAAAGAAAGACTACGTTGAAGTGATGTTTGATGATTTTAATAAAATGGCGGAGGAACTTTCCAGTATTGAAACCTTGAAAAATGACTTTATCGCCAATGTATCTCACGAGATCAAAACGCCGCTTTCCGTTATCCAGAGCTATGCTTCAGCCATTCAGCGTGATACGCTGCCGCTGGAAAAACGAGAAGAATATGCTGAAACCATCCTGACTTCCTCACATAAGCTGACCGCATTGGTCACCAATATTCTGAAACTCAACAAGCTGGAAAATCAGGGAATTACGCCGGCCGCCGAGCCATTTGACCTGAGCGAGCAGCTGCGCTGCTGCGCCCTTGCTTTTGAGGATTTATGGGAAAACAAAGGTATTGCGTTTACTGCCGATATAGCGGACGATGTGACCGTAAGCTATGACGAAAGTATGCTGGAGATCGTATGGAACAACCTGCTTTCCAATGCTATCAAATTTACTGATCCGGGCGGTTCCATTGCATTGACGCTGAAAAGCGAGGATGGCTTTGCTGTGGTTTCGGTAACAGATAACGGCTGCGGTATGGACGAAGCAACAAGAAGTCGTATCTTTGATAAATTCTATCAGGGAGACACCTCACATTCGCAGGAAGGAAACGGATTGGGGCTTGCTCTTGTAAAAAAGGTCATTGAAATTATTGATGGTGGAATAACGATTGACAGTAAAGTGGGTCTCGGTACAACTTTTATTATCCGATTTAAAAAAGTATAACCTGTCATATCTAAAAGCCTTTCTTGACTTGAATGTCAGGGAAGGCTTTTTATGTTCGCATTATTTCACATTAATATTTCTTTAACAATTGTTTGACAACTTAAAACCAACTGCCCTATAAAGTAAGGGCATCAAGAGGTTCACCAAACTGGTAACCAAGGAGTGATAAAAAATAAGTGTTGGTCGATCACAAGGGTGAGCTAAATTAGCAATTTACTTTCTTTTTATTAATTTGACGATAGGTGGGAACATAAATGAGTGCAGAAACATTATACACATGGTGGCCTGCTATACTACTCTGGTTAGTATTGCATATTCTAGGGGTTATTATTTTTATCAAAAAAATGAAAAGAAAGAGGGAGGCTTCTCTCTTTAATAATAAAAAAGCCACTCAGAAAAAGTATTCATAAATGACAAAAAATGCAGCTTGTCCTCCCATCAAATAATGTAATTAAAAGGAGTGAACCGATATGATGAAAGCAGCTATTTATTATGGAAAAAATGACATTCGTGTAGAAGAAAAACCGATTCCTACAGTAAGCCCCAAAGATGTATTAGTTCGTAACTTGCGAGGCGGCATATGCGGCACGGATATTAATATCGTGAAAGCCGGCGGAGGGGATATAGGCATTAGTCTCGGCTCCGAGTTTGGACATGAAATGGTCGGCGAAGTTGTTCAGGTTGGAGCGGACGTATCTGCCGATATTAAAGTCGGTATGCGCGTCGGCATTAACCCGATTACAGCGAAACGAGTTGGGCGTCGCAAATCGCTGGAATGCGCGGGTTTTTCTCAATATGTCCTCATCGAGGATGCGGCGTTAAATTATAACTTATATGAAATGGATCGGAATGTTCCTTTAGAAACGGCTGTATTAATGGAGCCTGTAAGCGTCGGGCGGCATGGCGCTTTCCGTGTAAACCCGCAGCCAACAGATAAAGTCGTTGTATTAGGCGCGGGTCCGATTGGCCTTTCGGCTGCGGCAAGCTTGATTGCGGAAGGCATTACGAACGTTTGCGTCGTTGATATCGATGATTGGCGTTTGCAAAAAGCGACAGAACTAGGTGCGGTAACAGTGAACTCCATGAAGGAGAATTTAGCCGAAGGTTTGTCCAAACAATTCGGTGAAGTAAACGTTTATGGTCAAATCGTCCCGGATATCGATATTTTTATCGATGCAGCCGGCGCGCCTGTTCTATTCGAAAACGTAATGAAAATGGTAAAACCGCAAGCGAAAATTTCGATTATCGCGGTTTATAAAAATGAAGTACCCGTCCGCTTAGCCCAAATCATGTCCAAAGAACTGCAAATTCAAGGTGCAAGCAGTTATACGCATGAAGATATTTCGAAGGTAATTGAACACCTGACCCATAAAAAAACGAATATCGCGAATATCGTCACACAGATCTATAAACTGGACGATATCCAGGAAGCATTCAACGTAGCAATCGCAGCCAAAGGGGCTATCAAGGTTGTCGTTGATTTATCGTAACACTGAGGCGGTCAGTTTATATAAGAGAAGTTTCCGCGGCACACAACAAAACGGTAGAGCAACTACGATAACAAATTGAAATGTTGAACAGCCCTTTCAGCTACATCATGTAAGCTCGAAATAAACCTATAAAAATAACAAACAGGCTGTCGATTAAGCAGCCTGTTTGTGTTTTAACTCCACTAGTAAGGCATGGAGCTGTTCTGTGGCGAGCCCATGAAGAACTAATCGAAATCCAGCGCGAAGCGTAGAGAGCGGGACCATCGGGTGCTTATTGTTGATCAATGCCAGCCTGTCATTGCTGCCGATCACTTTGGAGGCCAGAATCCCTATCGTTTCGTCGAGTTGCAAGGAATTCGTGGCCCGCCAAAAATCGTTATCTGTCAGAAAAAACTGGTAGACAGGGGTAAAACACTCGATAGCTGTCATGAGATCGAGAAAATTGGACCATCGATCAGGCATTTTTTCAATAGGGAGGGGGCTTGAAGTAATGGCATCAAAATTAAGCCGCTCCTGCTTGGTGACTTCGATGTTTTTCTCACGGATTTGTATATTCAAATTTATTACAAAATTATATAAATTGAGGTCATGAATGAGAAACAAATCGTTTTTAACGGGTTCAAGATTCGTCGGTTTCAGAGGATTCATCTCTACATGGACACCCGGAATGTTATCGCGGATGAATTGCAGTACTTCAGAACCAAGATAAAAGTGCCGAAGAATCATATAATTGGCCTCTGGACTCACAAACGTTTTCATGCCCCAAAACAAGAAACGATGCAGTACTTTAGATGAAGTGAATGCTTTCGGGAAAATGATTTTGTATAGCTGGAAGAGTATAATCAGCAGCCGAGAAACTGGCCTCAAAACCGGAAGCAGAAATTGTCTGGATTTACTCGAGCAGTCCTTTAAGTATGATGCCTTCGCTTCTTCGTTAAATGGAATGCTTTGATCAAGGTAAATGGCAAGGAACGGATTAGGGTCTTGCTTATCATGCGGCATGTTCTTAAAATAATCGGCCTGGTTCATATGTTCCCCAACTCCTCTAATTGTAATAAATACAATCGTGCTGTAGTTTTAGCGGTTTTTACAATCCGCTCGGCAATTTCCATCGTAAGCATCGGATGCTGAATGCCAGCTTCTAGACGCTCGAAATGTTTTTCATCCGAGTCGCTATGATAGAGTAAAAATGATACTTGGTCGTCATTTAAACGGAGTTGATCACGGATCGCCTCCCCCCAGTACCTCGCCATACGACATCCAAGACCTTCAATAATCCACATCGCACCCATCAGATCAACAGGATTTTCTCGGCTTGCCCGCTGAAACAAATAGGCGGACAGTGCTTCGCTGCCGATATTTTTCTCACCGGATTGAATATCTGCAAGATTTCCTCCGACGGCCACGTAATTGCGTTCCAATAGTTGAAAGTCGCGGTGCTCGTCGCGGGCATGGGCGATAAACATGGAGCGCAGCTCGATATGCTCAATCGCAATGTAAGAGGCTGCGCGTGCAATCCACTGCGACCCATCAATCACCTGCTGACGAATGTTTTCCATGAGCAGCATGTAATCTTCAAGTGTAAATTTGCCCCTGTACAGTTTATGAATGATCGGAACGTGAGCAAGCTTTTGTTCAAAATCAATCCATATGTTGACTAACTGCCTTACTAAATGGGACTGAACCAAATTGGCATTATCAAATTCCAAATGTGGCGCTTCTGGCTGTCGCTCCATGTACTCGGTGACCGTCCTGTTACCTGTGCCGACTACAGTTAATAACATATACGAGGTCTGAAATCTTCCGCTCTCTGGAACCATGCAAAGCACTTTTTCGCCTGGTTTCAGATGCCCTTCGTTGAACAGTTCCTCCAGCATAATATATATAGAGGCGGCTCCTGTGTTGCCTTTCGTATATAGGTTTGTAAACCATCTGTCTGCAGGAATGGTCATCCCGCCAAGCTGCATGAGACGGAAAATTTCGTCACGGAAATAATGGGAGGAGTAGTGACACACCATCCAATCGATAGCAGAAGGATTCACTTTTCCTTCGTCCACGAGTTCAAAAAAACGTTTCACACCGACTTTCGGCATTTCGCCCACAAGGCGAATATCCTGTTTCAAATTAATTACCCCATCATCGGCCGCTTCATGGATGGAAGAATAATCAAGCCAACCGTTTTGCTTTTCCTTAGAACCCTCTTTATTCATGCCTGCATACATACAAGTGTCGTATAGATTGGCGTAAGATTTATTGTCTATCCATTCAATTTTGAGGGATAATCCATGATCGCTTGGCTTATGCTGAAGCACGGCGGCACCCGCGCCATCAGACAACATGAACCGAAGGAAATCAGTATCAAAAGGAATCGGATGATCCATAAATTTGGCCTGCGCTTCAAAGCGAGTATGTTTGAATACACGGCTTGGAAACTCGCTGGCACAGGAAATGGCGGCTTTTTTCTCGCCAGACTGTACCTGCAGGTAGGCATTTTTGATCGCTTGCATACCGCTGCCGCAGACGCCATGATGTGTCGCAATTTCCATGACGGGCAGGCCGGTTTCGGCATGAACCATACTGGCAAAACCGGGCACCAACAGGTCGCCTTGGGTCGTGCCAACAGCTAGAAAGTCTATTTGGTTAAATAAATCGTCGTGATTCCGCTCAAGCGCATCGCGAATTGCATTGTTTGCCATTTCTGCATTAGAATAAAGACTTTTTTGATCTTTATCTATGGCGTAATGACGATATCGAATTTTGTTTTGCTCAAGAATGCGCCGCATAGATTTCGAGCTTTTTCCACCTATTCTACCGAGGTATTCCTCCATTTCCTCGTTATCGATGGGCATACCCGGCAAGAACTTTCCGATACTTGTTATATAAACGGAATTCATGGGAACTCTCCTTTGTGGAAAATTTTATAATATAACCTATCATCGTCTATATCAGGTCAATTTTATAGTACTAAGTTATTCTAGTACCTTACAGAAGGGGAATCAGGAAATAGGTCCTGTCGTTCTGGCTAGTAGTAGATATCAAATACTCCTACCTCAATGGTATAATGAAGTTATTTTTCAATAGATTGCTTCATGAAATTTTAAAGAAATAAGGATATTAAAGCTGATCACAGAAGGGTTATCGAACAAGGATATCGCAATACGCCTATTCGTAATGGATGAAACAAAATTTGTATAGAAAGCTTAGAGTAAACAATCGAGTGCAAGCGTTGCAGCGGGCAAAAGAATTAAACGTATTTGAAAGCTTAGAAAACACTGATATAGTACCACAATAGTAAAGTTGACTTTGGAAAAATCGGCTGTCCTGAAAGATTGGTATATAAAATCCAGTGCAAGCACTGCTTCTCCCCCAAATGGGGGATTCTTTTTTTGTCGAAATAGTCTTATAGTTATAATAGAATGTCAAAATTCGACAAGAAGGAGTGGGACTTTCGACGTTTGTCGTGAACACTTTATCATAAAAATAAAATAATTTCGGGAGGGCATTAACATGGAAACAATTCCAACAAATCGAAAGCGTAATTTGGCAAAATCAATTTTACTTGCCGTCACGCTTAGCGTAGCAACTGTTTTTTCACTTAGTACTGTAATTTTCCCTCAAGCAGCGATTGCCGCAACAACTCCAGTTACAACTGGAGGGGTAGAGTTTACCGTTGTTAACGGAGAAGGAACGGAAGAGTTTGTTGACTACATATCTGTAAGCTCAGTGAAAGAGGGAGAGCTCGCTATACTTTCCGGCGGCTACACCTCAGACAGAGTGGGTAATGTAACAACGATTGCAGGACTTAAGAATGCCGGTGACTACATATTTACATTTGTCAAAGGAAATGATGCTCAAACCATTAAGCTTCCGGTTACCTTAGGGCCGAACAAGAAAGTAACCGTAACCTTCATCAGCTCTGCTAACGCATCGAAGCTGGCTGACGATCTTCAAGCCGGAACTGTAAAAACAGCCAAATACGGCTCGATTGCCGGACACCTCATAGCCGCTTCAGGCGCCGTGAAGGACGCCGTCGTAACTGCGTACAATGGAACATCCGCGAACACTTCTACTCAATCGTGGGAGACAAAGGCGGACGTTAACGGCAACTATCGCATTTACTTGCCTGCAGGCAAGTACTTTTTAGTGGTTAAAGGCACCGATATTGCGAATTCAACCACAGCTGAATTCTATCAAAATACGCTCGACACCGTAACTGTAGCCGCAGCTCAGACGGTAGGTACATTTACGGATCGAAGTATAACTCAGGCTTGGGCTAACGCAGATGCGTACAAGCTAGGCTATAGCTTAAGTACCCCCCTTGCGTCGGATACTACTGAAATTAAAGGAACTATTGGCTCAGATGCAACTATCGTGACCGCTTACGAGGTAAATAATGGCATAAGAAAACTGCTAGGCTCAAGCAAAGGAACCAAAGCAACCGCTCCGACAACTGGTTTTACGTTCAGTATTAAGCTCACGGCACCCTTGGCTGGCAAGAAGGTGGTTATCGTGGTGCAAGATTCGGCCATGAATGTTTACGAGGATACGACTGCGGAGAACAGTGCGCTTAACACCATAAGCACCATTACCTTGGTAGCCGATACGACATTAGCTATCGTTGGAAATCCGATCGATATTACCTACTCAGATACATTCAAGAACTACGGTAGCAATATTTCGAAGGTAGAAGTAGAAGCTAGTGACGTTCCGAAGGTAGCGCTGGCCAGCACAAACTACACACTTTCCGCCGGTAAAATTACAATTAACTCGGGCGTTCTGGCAGCAAAAACATACACGATCAGCGTTACATCCACCGGTTATGATCTAGAGACTGTTACGCAAACCATCGGAGCGGCAACAGCAAGTGCACCGGCATTAACGGCGACAGCAGCGGTAGGCACTAATGATTTATCGAGCAAAGTTACATCGACAGTTGCTAATGGCAACCATCTGGTCGTGAAGAAATCTTCGGAAGTGATTACGGCACCTAAAATTTACGATACGGCTCCGACAGGAACGGATGTATTTTCTTATACGTCTGGCGGTGATATTACCGGAATGACGAAGAAATATTTGGGCGTATATGAAGTGGACAGCCAAAATAGAGTTGTAAAATTTGTACAGCTTACCATAACAGCGGCACAAGTTAAAGGTGCTGTCGCTCCGCTTACAGGTGTTACACAGAGGGGCTTCGATGATAAAAGCGTTGTGTTCACATTTGGTAGAGACATCAGCGCAGTTTCAGCAACAACGCTTAAAGCGGCTGTAACAATATCTGCAAGCGGTGGAACAACGTTTACAGCATTAGCTGCCGGGGATACCGTAACGGTCAATGGCAATCAATTAATTGTTGCGTTCGCAGCTTTTCCCGCTTCGACAATGAAATTTAAAGTTGCTGCAGGTACGGTACAAGATCTATTTGGCAACAAAAACGTGGCGATTGCAACAACCGGATTGCGAACTGATTTACCATACCTTCCTTTCCCGGATGCTCCAAATATTACAAACGCAGTAGCGTCTGCGGCAGCAGGCACGATTACGGGTCTAGCGCCTAACACTACTTTTGAGCTTAGTATATTTGCTTCAAGCACCTGGGAGACCCATACAACGGATAGTTCAGGTACATTACAAGTAACAGGAGCTTTCAGTAACGGCAGTTCAATTGCCATTAAACTTCCATATGGTAATATGTCTCATATCCTTACCACACCTTAGATGAAATAAGAAACATAGTGAAGAAACCCTTCGAGTCGTATGTCTACTTGAAGGGTTTCTTGCGCATCTCTTTCGCGAACTGAATTTCACGTTAGAATCTATGATAGCCCAATTCTAGAGTTGGTTAATTACGATAATTCATATCAATTAGGTTTACAACAGATGGCGGAAGACCATTAGGGAAGATGCCTTGGCGAGGTGTTCTGAACGGTGGAAGTGTCACTGTTACGGTAACGGAAGCGGGCAATCCTATTCCTTCGGCGCTTCGGCATTTCAATGGAACGAACTGTACGGATACTATATCTACCAGAATAATGATGCTGGTATTTTTGTTACGGTTGCTACTGAAACATACGGCGATACGCTCCACATTTCCAAGAATGCAAGCTAGAGTTCAATTCGAATCTATACCAATGGAGGTTGGAATGGATACGAGGAATCACATGGAGATTATGCACTTCAAGAAATGACAGGCTTGGACTTTCAAGTGATAATCACGAATAACGGCGGTCAGACATATGGCGAAGCAGGAACAATCAGTCTTCTGGACCAACCCTCCAAATATAATGATCAGTGGGATTGGGAAAACTATTCCTACCATTCAGGGGGATATTTGGAGAATTATTTCAGTGAATTAACCCAATAGAAAGAAAAGTCGTTTGCTTCGGTGCCCCAAAATGTTGCACGCAGTAGAGGGCTCTCCTTATGGCTTTATGGATAGCCGGTTTCTATTTTGTTACGAATGATTTGTGCGAAAAAAGTAGATTAGTAGATTTTAGTATGCAATAGAAAAATACCGACTCAGCAAATCAGCGCTTGCAGCTCTCTTTTCAACCAAAAGAGGAAAATATCCCGACATTTTGTGAGAAATTTCACAGAAAAAATTCTTTGGTTGACAACTATGGCCTATAATTCTATTGTTAATCTAGGTATATTTTACTAAGTGAAAAAGGCAAATCATAAGAAATTATGAGACGCAAAGCCAAGAGCCTAAATCACCTCCGGTGACATGGTAGTCGGTTGCCACAAGAATATTGACTTGATTTGAGTCCAATTCTTGTTGGACTTCTTTTTGTTGGTAAAAACGACCTAAAAACAATAAATTTAGGGAGTGAAACGTGATGAAGCATTGGTTGTTGCGATTACTGGTTTTAAGTATTTTTATTTTACAAGCAGTAACTCTATCGGATGGAAAGGCGACTGCTTCAGAGTCGAATTTTGGCCAAAAGCCGATCTTGTCAGGGGGTCTATATCACTCTTATGCGATTAAAGAGGATGGGACGATCCGGGCATGGGGCTATAATAATGTGGGACAGTTGGGTGACGGAACAGTTATCAAGAGAAAGGTCATTGGTCCGGTCAAGAATATAACAAATGCTGTGTCTATAGCCTCTGGAATCAACCATGGGGTGGCTCTTTTAAGTGATGGAACTTTAATGAGTTGGGGAGCGAATTCTTACGGTCAGCTAGGAGACAATTCGGTTACTACACGCAAATTACCTGTAAAGGTGTCTGGTCTGACGAATGTTACTGCTGTGTCAGCCGGTGCAAACCACACCTTGGCTCTCAAAGCAGACGGCACTGTATGGGCGTGGGGTTATAACAATGCTGGACAATTGGGAGATGGAACTGTCACAACTAGAAAAACGCCAGTCCAAGTAAAGAACCTTTCCTCTGTCATAGCCATCTCAGCGGGGACAAATGCCTCTTATGCTGTTACAGCGGACGGAAACGTATGGGCGTGGGGTCTGAACAATTACGGACAAATAGGTGATGGCACTACATTAACAAGGAAAACGCCTGTTAAGGTTTCAAATCTAACGGATGTAAAAGCAATTTCAGCGAGCAATTATACAGTAGTTGCATTGAAAAAAGATGGAACCGTATGGGCATGGGGCTACAATAGGTACGGCCAAATTGGTGATAATACAGTGCTCACTCGCAAAACCCCTGTTCAAGCACAAATATCTAACGTTACTTCCGTAGGGGTTGGCTATAATCATACCATTGCTTTGTTGAATGACGGGACTGTATGGGCATGGGGCCTAAATAGCTACGGTCAACTTGGAGATGGGACTGTAACAACTAGGAAGTTACCTGTTAAAGTAAAAGATCTGGCAGGAATCAATCAAATTTCAGCCGGACGCAATCATAATCTAGCATTGAAAAGTGATGATACGGTAGTAGCCTGGGGCTACAATAACAACGGCCAAATAGGTGATGGTAGTGCTATTAATAAGAAAACCCCTGTACCCGTCAGTGGGTTAACAATCAATCTTCCTGATGGCCAAGTAGTAGAAGAGCCAGATACAGTAACCCCTCCTTTAGAGGATGAGGCATTATTGGCTGCACAAGATGCAGTGGCTTTTTCTGAGGAGGCTGCAAGTGCAGATCTTACAATTCAATACAACTTAGAGCAAGCGCAGTCTGCATACGATGATGCATCACAACTTGTTGCTGATCTTCTAGAAAGTTCGGAAAAATCAGATTTGATGACGCGTCTAGACAGTGTCAAACAGATTCTGGATGGTGCACAAGAATTAACGAATGCAACGAATGCGGTTATAGCTGCGGAGTTGTTAGTCAGTGGCGATCTTAGTACTCCGGAACTCATTAAAGCAGCAACAGATGCGTATAATCAAGCTTTAGCACTAGTTAATAATTTGCCAAATAGCACAAATAAAACAGATTTAGAGAGCCGTCTGAATATTGTACTGAATAAATTGACAGCAGCGCAAACAGTGAAAGATACTGCAGCACCGGTAACTACAGATAACGCACCAACCGAATGGGTAAACAATGAGGTAACGGTAAACCTGAGCGCTAGCGATGATGGCGGTTCGGGAGTAGCTGCTACCTACTACCAGGTAGATGGTGGAGTTCAACAGGCAGGGAATGCTGTTGCTCTGACGACAGAAGGTGTTCATACGCTTGTTTACTGGAGTGTAGACGGAGCAGGAAATGTAGAAGCACCACACTCGGTAACCGTAAAAGTAGATAAGACAGCAC
>NZ_JCAUAN010000040.1:0-59990 GCF_059691975.1 Paenibacillus sp. J22FR5
AGCTTAATTGCTCATTTGCGTTGCTAGCGAGATTTTGCAATCTCTTTTTTGAACGATTTCTCGTTCGTGCTTACTCACTCGTTGTTCAGTTTTCAAAGATCAATTTCTTTCATTTTGTTCGTCGTCCGTTTAGCGGCGACTTTTTCAATATATCACAGTCTCAGCGAAGATTGCAAGTCTTTTTTTTCGAAAAGATTTTTGTGAACATCGCTTTCGAGATGACTCGCTCGCATTGTTTCGAAGTGACGAGTTATAAAATAACACAGGTAGAGAGGGTAAGTCAAGCACTTACCCCCTATTTTTTTTGAGCTTGGTAATTACGGTTTCTCGCGTACTTCGATATTTCCTTCGGTGTCGCCAGGCGAGCATACATCCTAAATATGACCTTGTACCTGGATTCTATAGCTCCCTTTATCTCTTGATCAATTCTCTTATCATTGAGATCGAATAACATTTCATCTAATTCTTTGCGCAGTACATAATCTAATTCTCTACATTCTCTCTCATTGAACAAAAATCCGAGCATACATCCATCCAAACCCCTCTCGACTGTAGAGATTCATGGCACTAACAGTTTGTTAGGCAGATAAGTAGGCCAATCATGTACCTTCTTCATTTCCGCCTTATTGTTATGCTCAGATTTTGCCAGTTTTATGACAGAGAGATTGAAAATATTTTACAAATGCACCAACCAGTAGGTAAGTGTACTTTCAATTATGGCTGCAATTAATAGAAGAACGACGATTCCAACGCTAAGCGGCTTGGTTAATTGGAGTATTCTCATGAATTCAATCCGAGCACTTCTTTTCTCGGCCGGTACTAGAAGCTGTACAGCCATTTTCCAAACTAGCATTCCTAACTTCAGTCCATATGCACAGGCAAGTAATATGACAGGGATCTCGATGATACCATGTGGTAATATCCCCTTCAGTACAATAGACCAGGTACTGCCATTCGTCTGCAGGGAGAGTACGTAACCAAGAATCATCCCATTGGCAATTAGCATAAAAAGAGGCAGTACACCTAAGAAAAGTCCAAAGAATACAATAATAACGGACTTAATTGCATTGTTCAAAAAGATAAAAATGAATAACCATACCTGCGGGTTCTCTTTGGTGCTTATCGATTTAATCATAGGCTGGAGTCCCGCTAACTGCTTTTCCAAAAAATGCGAAAACTGCTCAGAGTTTGCCCATCCCATATAAAAGCTGAAGCCAAATACAAGTACACCCACAATAAAGTAATGTTTCATTTCTTTAAAATGTCTAATTAATCCCTTAAAATTCATTTTAATTCCTCCAATTTCGGAAGCATAAGTACTATGTGTACGAGCATACATTATTTACTAAAGGGTAAACAAGCTTATCAACTGCCTGACATAAAGGAGGTACAAGCTATTCATGAACTACTTCTTCGTCATTAACGCACGAAAATTCAAACAATACTTATTCATTGCTCTCGCCATTATCTTCTCAGCAGCCATTGTATATTCCGAACAGAGTAACGTATCTGTCTTTATGAACTCTGAACCATCCGCTATTTACAGCGTACAAACCGAAAAAAAGGTTATAGCTCTAACTTTTGATATCTCCTGGGGAGATACTCGTGCAGAACCCATCCTGAAAATCCTAAAGGACAATGGCGTTAAGGATGCAACGTTCTTCTTATCTTCACCTTGGAGCAAGAGTCATCCTGACATTGTTGCGCACATCAAAAGCTATGGTTTCGAGATTGGCAGTCACGGCAATAAATTCGATAACTACAGCACACTTAGTGATGAGGAAATCCGAAGCCAAATTTCAACTGCTCATGGGATTTTGACAGAATTGATTGGAAAAGAGCCTAATCTCATCCGTCTACCTAATGGTGATTTCGACAAACGTGTGTTACGTATTGCAGATGATCTCGGATATTCAGTCATTCAATGGGATACAGACTCTCAGGATTGGTTGAATAAAGGTGTCGACACCCTTGTTAACCGCGTAGTAAGTAAGGCACATCCCGGGGACATCGTTCTACTTCATGCGAGCGATTCCTCTCAACAAACACATGAGGCTTTACCTGCTATCATTCAACAATTACGTGCAAAAGGTTATCAATTCGTGAGCGTAAGTGAGCTTATTAAACAAACCCAGGTTGAAACTACGCCTGTCGAGGATCAAGCAATGAAACAAATACAATGAATAGATTGAAAAAAGAGCTAATTGAATTAGCTCTTTTTGTTATCCAATATTTTATGTAGGGTCAGAATTTGCCATGAATTACATACGAATAACGGTGCCAACATAAATAGACTTGACGCTGAGTTATCCAACTTCAATGCAGGTACGGCCTCAAGTACAGTTACTGCAGACATAAAAAACAAGGTAGGAATGAACGCATTACGATTCGTCATTTTTACCTTCCAATAGCTTACGGCCAAGGAAATCACCAGAACAATTGCTGGTAAGACGAAGTAACCGATTAAAGATTCTGAACTTTCAAAATTAGTCTTCCTCAAGTAGACAAGGTCGAATAGGACAACAATGACAACGGCTAGCTGCAGTAAATCCCAAACTGTTTTGGAACGTATAATGCCAACAGCAATAAATCTAACGATTAAATAAGCAAAAAAGCCCATTTGACTCAAAACGCTTATGGTAGCTCCACCGAGAATCATATTTATCAGGTTAAATCCTACGGCCGATAAACCCATTACGGAAAATTCTTTGTCGGAAAATTGAAGGATAAGTCCAATCCCAGTGGATACAACCACTCCTAATAACATTGTTGTCCAAAATAAGTGAAACCATTTACGCAAAGTCACGTCCAATTACCTCCACACATCAACTCTAATTGTTAATTGTACCAACCTTTGCGATAAAAAGCCAATTATGACCCCTTATATTCTGTCCCTAACCACACATACTAAGACCATTAAAGTTAAGGGAAGGGAGCATGTAGTTATGCTAAAAACAAGACTTAGAAAGCTTCACGTCCTACCGGTTATTTCAATGGCTTTACTTCTCGCTGCTTGCGGAACCGATAACTCCTCTCAAGGTCAATCACAAGCGAATACGTATAAAGAACAAAAAACAATGATCCTTGATATCCTTAAATCCGATGATGGTAAAAAAGCGATCAGCGCGGCAAATCGAAGTATTATGAATGGCGACGTTGGCACAAATAGTATTGCTGGACAGTCTCAAATTAAGCTGCTGTCCGCAAATGAATCCCTTCAACTTCAGATGGCTGTTAAGGATGTTCTGACTGCTAAAGAAAATAATATGTTCTTGACCGATATGATGAAGGACCCTAAGTTCGCAGGGGACTTTGCTCTTGCCATTCAAAAAGAAACTAAACAAATGTTCAAAGAATTATTGAAAGATCCTACGTACCAAAAATCACTTATTGATGTGATGAAAAACCCGGACTACGAGAAAATGGTACTTGATGTCATGAAAACAGCACCCTACCGCCAGCAAATGATGACAGTCATGGAAGAATCGATACAAAGTCCACTTTTTCGTGCTCAAATGGTTGAATTACTTAAGTCCGCTATCGCGCAACAAAGTAAGCCTGATCAAATGCCTTCTGCGAAAAGCGCAGAGAAAGGCGGCGATTCAGGAAAAGAAGGCGATAAGAAAGGCGACAGCGGAGGTGGAGATGAGAAGAAGAAGGATGATTCTTCCGGTGACTCCGAAAAACAAGGAGAAGAGAAAAAGGATAGCGGTTCGGATTCTGGTTCTTAAGCAAAAAAGGAAGAGGTTGCAGACTTTCTCTGCTCCCTCTTCCTTTTGTTATGCGTCAAGCTTCGTAATAATTCTATCTGCTATTTCCAAATAAATTCGCCCAGCTTTGGATTCTGCCTTATACACGGATGGCGAGTAATCCTTTTCGGATATATGGTTGTCAGGAGCGCCCAATGGAATCTGCGCTAAAAGCTCGCTATGCAAGTCTTCCGCAAGCTTAGCCCCGCCACCTCTACCAAAAATGTAGTCTATACTGCCATCCTTACTTTCATAATAGGACATATTCTCAACGATACCCAGTATTTCGTGATTCGTCTGAATGGCCATTGCACCTGCTCTTGCTGCTACAAAAGCAGCGGTTGCATGCGGAGTGGTGACAATGACTTCTTTACTTTGAGGAATGAGCTGATGCACATCAAGTGCAACATCCCCTGTACCTGGAGGAAGATCTAACAAGATATACTCCACATCCCCCCAATCGACTTCATTGAAGAAGTTACGAAGCATTTTGCCGAGCATCGGTCCACGCCAAACAACAGGTGCATTGTCTTGGACAAAGAAGCCCATCGAAATTACTTTCACTCCGAATTTCTCAACAGGAATAATCACATTCTCAACGAGTTGCGGCTGTTCTTCAATCCCCATCATATCCGGGATACTGAAGCCATATATATCCGCATCGATGATCCCAACCTTTTTCCCCTTACGAGCTAAGGCGACTGCTAGATTAACCGTAACAGTTGATTTACCCACTCCACCCTTACCACTCGCGACAGCAATGAACTCAACCGTAGAGGATTGTCCAAGAATCGGTTGCTGAATGGGAGGTTGCACCGGTTTTGGCGGATTTGTTTGATCCGACTGCTGCGCAGGACCTTCCAAACGACTCCGTTCATGATCTGTCATCAATCTAAAACGGATATGAACCTGAGGTACTCCTATATTGGCTAAAGATTGTTGAATGAATGCTTTGGCTTGCTCTTTGTATCCCTCATCCTCTGTTACGACGATTAAACTTAAGGATACGGCATCTTCCTTCACCATTACATCACGAATCAAATTTAATTCTACTACGCTTTTATTGAACTGAGGTTCTATTAGCGTGTTCAACGCTTCTAGTATTTGATCTTTATGTACCATAGCCACATCACACCTTTATTGGGACATTGTCTTCGCGGCTTTAATTATAACACATTATGAAGCAGATCCCACTTTTTCCCCAGCAAAATATCTCAAAATCCCTTGATAGACGGATGCAGCCAGCATCTTCTGATAGTTCTCATCTGCAAGTAATTTAGCTTCTTCCGGATTTGAGAGAAAGCCTACCTCGACAAGTGCGCTCGGGATTTTCAACGTTTTTAACAAATACACCGACTTATCCGCTACTTTCGCAACACGATCAGTATTCTCTAGGTTTCGCCTTAATTCAGCCTGTATGAGTGCAGCTAGGTTTGGATTGGCTGGATTATTCAAATAATAGAACGTTTGTGCGCCTCTCCATTTTACCGAAGGTATGCTGTTCAAATGGATACTCAAAAACATATCGGCATTATTGTTTTGGATCAAGTCGGCGCGGTTATGTAGATCTTGTGTCTTCCGTTTGCTATAGCCCTTGGTGCCAGACTCCGCCAAATCAGTATCGGTTTCTCTTGTTAACACAACGACCGCCCCGGCTTGTTGTAAATAATCACGCAACCGCAGGGTGATCGCCAAATTGATATCCTTTTCAATGACACCATCCTTACTCTCTGCCCCACCGTCTGGGCCACCATGGCCTGCATCTAGCGCAATTGTCTTACCCGATAGAGGCAGCGTCCAATCTGACCATGTCTTCGTTGTAGGGAGCTCGTACGCATAAATAAAGACAACCAACGCAATCAAAAGGGCAGAAAGCATTAGTTTCAGACTACTGTGAAAGGTTAGCCATACCACTAACCTTTTCTTCCTTTTACGCATAAAAAATCCACCTCTGTTCCCCTATAGACTCTGTAACATCTATATGGGACAGGGTGGACAAATATACCAGACTTACACTTGATATTCAGGGACTCTTAAACCTTCAATAAGTACTTCTGCTACTTCAGGACGTGTGAACTCAGGAGGTGGAAATTGGTCGTCTCTTAATAAGCCACGAACTTTCGTTCCTGAAAGCGTCATATGGTGAGACTTGTCATGTGGACATGTTTTGCTTGAAGCCATGTTACCACACTTCGTGCAGAAGAAGCTGTGCTCAAAGAATAATGGTGTTATCCCCATTTCTTCAGCCGTGAAATTACTGGAATTCTTTTGCGTTTCATATGTGCCGTAATAGTCACCCACACCCGCGTGGTCGCGTCCTACGATGAAATGAGTGCAACCGTAGTTTCTACGTACAATCGCATGCAGAATCGCCTCACGAGGGACTGCATAGCGCATAGCAGCCGGATAACGATTTCCATCGCTGATTTTTGAATATATTCATGTGCGCGGTGCACAGGATTACGTGTTTGGAAGCCTACTACAGTTTTCCAACCTTTTTCAGCGAAAATGCGGCGAGTCTCCGCTGAATCATGATAGAATTCTTCGAATTTCTTGGGCTTAGGACGATTCAGCAGCTGAATTGGTCCACCTACATTAGTTGAAGAGCGTGAGAAAAGCTTATCCACACCGGGGTGAGCCATGTCGTCTGTCTTGAAAACCTTAACAGCTTCATTTTGTTGGTTCACTTTATAGATACTTGTTAGATCCATAATCGCATACACAACATCATCTTCTACACCAACTGAAAGTGTAGCCGCGAGTTCAGGCAATACCGAAAGTGTTAAGGGGATGCTCCACACCGTTCCATCTGTCAAACGCATTGTTTCTATAACAGATGTGTAGTTCTGACAGTACCTGAATCTTTCCTAACTTACTTATGAAGTCCGCACTCTGTTTTCTCAATACTTGCCCAGCGGCCAGCACGCGGATCTTCACCTTCAGCTACAGGACGTGTGCAATGTGTGCAACCGATGCTAGGGTAGTTACGATCATGAAGTGGGTTGTAAATCACATCGTTATCACGGATATATTTCCATACATCTTCTGATGTCCAGCCAGCAAGCGGATTGAATTTGATCAAACCAAATTTCACATCATACTCAACTTTTTTGGCATTTGCACGAGTAGGCGCTTGATCACGGCGAATGCCTGTAATCCAAGCATCATAGTTTTTAAGAATGTCAGTCAATGGATCAACTTTACGAATGTTACAGCATTGGTTCGCGTCGCTTTTCCAAAGTTCATCGCCAAATTTCTCCGCTTGCTCTTCGAGCGTTAATTTAGGCAACACTTGAACGAATTTCGTTCCGTAATGTTTCTCAAGACGTTCTTTCGTTTCATACGTTTCGTCAAAATGTACATTTGTATCCAGGTAGAAAATATCTACATTCGGGTTAATCTTTTGAAGCATGTCAACCAAGACCACATCTTCTGCCCCAAAGCTACAAGCAAGTGTCAAGCTTTGGAAAGTATCTACAGCTAATTTTAATATGGCTTCAGGCGATTGATTTTCGAATTCTTCCGCAGCTTTCGTTACAAATGCTTCTTTTTCAAATAGATTCATCGTACGATTCCTCCATTAGTCGATAATCCCGACTGTTATTGTATGATTTATAATTTTATTATATCCGACTTCTACAAGGTGTCAATGACTTTTTATCATTTTGGTATTAACTTCTCTTATATGCTTCAAATTGGGATCTTTGCGAAGATAACTCAAATAAAAAAGGAAAACCTTCGCAGCCATGTAGCCGAAAAGGTTTTCCTTGCGTGCCTGAGGCACAAAATCTTAACGTTTGGAGAATTGAGGAGCACGACGTGCTGCTTTCAATCCGTATTTTTTACGCTCTTTCATCCGGGAATCACGTGTTAGGAATCCAGCTTTTTTCAAGGATCCACGGTATTCCGGATCAGCTTTCAACAACGCACGGGAGATACCGTGACGAATTGCTCCAGCTTGTCCGCTGATTCCGCCGCCATTTGCAAGTACTAGAACATCGTATTGACCGATAGTTTCAGTTAGAGCAAGTGGTTGTTTAACGATTAGCTTCAATGTTTCTAGACCGAAATACTCATCTAGATCACGTTTATTGATGATGATGCGTCCTTCACCCGGTATTAAGCGAACACGCGCTACCGAATGTTTACGACGACCCGTTCCATAATATTGAACTTGTGCCACGAAACGTTCCTCCTTATATTAACCGCGAAGATTCCAGACTTCTGGTAGTTGTGCTTGGTGCGGATGCTCTGCTCCACCGTAGACTTTAAGCTTAGTTTTCAAGCTGTCGCCTAAACGGTTCTTAGGAAGCATACCATGAACTGCGAATTCGATCATACGATCAGGCTTAGTGTTAAGTAGGTCCTGAGCGGAAGTCACTTTCAAACCACCTTGGTACAAAGAGTGACGGTAGTACATTTTGTTATGCATTTTCTTACCAGTAAGCTTAATTTGGGAAGCATTGATAACAACAACGAAATCACCAGTATCTACGTGTGGAGTGAACTCCGGTTTGTGCTTACCGCGGATAATGCTAGCAACTTCACTTGCAAGACGGCCAAGTGTTTGGCCTGCAGCGTCAACAATGTACCATTTACGCTCTACTTCATTTGGCTTAGCCATATATGTGGTGCGCATGCTTAATCCTCCTAAAAATATATCTGAAATACATAAGTTATAGTTGTTAATTTAACATAAGCGATGGATAGTTATGGTCATTTGTGATCAGGGGCTGTGGGGTAGCCGATCACGAAACGCCAAGTTATATTTTACACGATAATGTCTAAAGAATCAAGTAGCGAGATGAACTTTTTAATAGTCAACTTTCCACAAGGTTAATCCCATGGCTTCAGCTGTAGGACCCGCTTGAGACCGATCTCTGGCATCGAGAACACGCTGCATATCGCTGGATGGTCTCTTACCTTCACCTATCTGAATCAACGTCCCTACGATGATCCTCACCATGTTATAAAGAAAACCATTTCCCGTAATAATCAACCGGATCCGATCTACTTTACCCGTCGCCATTATCGCGTCAGTTTCTGTTTCCATACGTACCTCATACAAGGTTCTCACTTTGATTTCCTTATCCGTTCTCACCGTGCAAAACGAAGTAAAATCATGCTCACCTAGCAAACAAGGGAGCGCCTCTCTCATGGCTTCCACATTCAGAAGCGTGGGGTGATGATACTCGTAGTTGCGGTGAAAGACATCAGGGAAGCGCGCCGAACGAATCGTATAACAGTAAGTCTTACGTTTCGCGGCTTTGCGAGAGTGAAAAGTAGGAAGGACTTCTTCCGCGGTATGTGCGACGATATCCTTGGGTAGTCTAGCATTTAGAGCTAAACACCAACGTTCCACGGGAATCTTAGAACTCGTTGTAAAATTAATAACCTGCGCTTTCGCATGAACACCGGCATCAGTACGCCCTGATGAAATGACTTTCACTTTCTCACCTGTCAACAAAAACACAGCCTGCTCTAACCGATATTGCACTGTGTCTGATTTAGGCTGTACCTGGAAGCCAGAGTAAGATGTGCCATCATAACTTATGGTAAAACGTAGATTTCTCAAGGCTTGTTCCTCCATGAGTCATCCTTCCTACCTAGTCTGAGTAGCTATAAACAGCTCTCGTCAGTAGAATGCGATCCAAGACTGCAAAAAAAGGGCTTCACCAGAATCTAGTGATTCCGTCCACCCTTTCCCATCCGTCTTCTATGCGCGATCTACTAGCTCTAGGTAAACCATTGGTGCTGCGTCACCGCGGCGTGGTCCCAGTTTAAGAATACGTGTGTATCCACCTGGACGCTCGGAATAACGTGGTGCCAATTCAGAGAATAGTTTTTGAATCGCATCTTGATTTTCGTTAGCAACTTCTCTACGAACAAAAGCAGCAACCTGACGGCGTGCATGAAGATCTCCGCGTTTCGCAAGAGTAATTAACTTCTCAGCGATTGAACGAATTTCTTTTGCTTTTGCTTCTGTAGTTTGAATGCGCTCATGTATGAACAGATCCGTTACCAGATCACGAAATAATGCTTTACGATTACTGGAATCGCGGTTCAATTTTCTGTAGTTCATTGAGTTAACCTCCTTCTGACAAGATTATTCCTCGGTACGTAGACCCAGACCCAGCTCTTCGAGCTTCTCTTGAACTTCTTCAAGGGATTTGCGACCTAAGTTCCGAACTTTCATCATGTCTTCTTCTGTTTTGGTAATCAGCTCTTGTACGGTATTAATCCCTGCACGTTTGAGACAGTTGTAAGAACGAACGGAAAGGTCTAGTTCTTCGATCGTCATCTCAAGAACTTTCTCTTTCTTATCTTCTTCTTTTTCAACCATAATCTCAGCGTCTTTCGCTTCATCCGTCAAACCGACGAACAAGAGCAAATGTTCAGTTAAGATTTTCGCGCCCAAGCTAACTGCTTCTTCTGGTCGAATACTTCCATCAGTCCACACTTCGAGGGTCAACTTATCATAGTTAGTCACTTGGCCGACGCGAGTATTCTCAATAGCGTAGTTTACCCGAGTAATAGGCGTGTAGATCGAATCAATTGGAATTACACCAATTGGTTGCTCTTCATGCTTATTTTTGTCTGATTGGACGTAACCGCGCCCTCTGCCCGCATGAATCCTCATATGAAGACGTGCATCTGGAGACAAGGTAGCGATGTGCAAATCCGGGTTAAGGATCTCAACATCACTATCACCACGGATATCAGCCGCAGTAATGTTACCTTCTCCTTCTGCATCAATTTCTAGCACTTTCTCCTCATCGGAGTGAATCTTCAACGATAGACCTTTAAGATTGAGGATAATTTCCGTTACATCCTCAAGCACGCCAGGAATCGTTGAAAATTCGTGCAAAACGCCATCGATTTGGACAGAGGTTACAGCTGCCCCCGGTAAGGAGGACAGTAAGATACGACGTAGTGAGTTTCCTAAGGTTGTACCGTAGCCACGCTCCAACGGCTCGATGATAAATCTACCATAAGCGCCATCTTCACTTAATGCTACAGTTTCTATTTTTGGCTTTTCGATTTCGATCATGAAATGTACCCTCCATTCAATACGTCGGTTCCCTCTGGATACTTCGTTGAAAATTTCATAGTATACCTATCCTTCAAACCATTATTCACGATTTTGGAATAATTATACTACAAAGTGATCCTGAATTATACGCGACGACGTTTTGGAGGACGGCAGCCATTATGAGGAACCGGCGTCACGTCTTTAATCAGGTTTACTTCAAGACCTGCTGCTTGCAAAGAGCGGATTGCTGCTTCACGGCCAGCGCCTGGACCTTTAACCATAACTTCAACTGTTTTCAAGCCATGCTCCATTGCTGCTTTAGCTGCTTTTTCAGCTGCCATTTGTGCTGCGAAAGGAGTACTTTTACGGGAACCTTTGAATCCAAGGTTTCCTGAACTTGCCCAAGAAATTGCGTTACCATGCGGATCCGTGATCGTTACGATCGTGTTGTTAAATGTTGAACGGATGTGTGCTACACCGCTCTCAATATTTTTCCGGTCACGACGTTTCGTACGGACGACTTTTTTAGGTTTTGCCATTAGCTCTAACCCCCTTTATTATTTCTTCTTATTAGCTACTGTACGACGAGGACCTTTACGTGTACGAGCATTCGTTTTAGTACGTTGACCACGAACAGGAAGACCACGGCGGTGACGAAGACCACGGTAGGATCCGATTTCGATCAGACGTTTGATGTTTAGGGAAATTTCACGGCGAAGATCGCCTTCTACTTTTAGGGTTTTGTCAATTACATCACGGATTTTGCTCACTTCATCTTCAGTCAAGTCACGAACGCGAGTACTCGCATCGATACCTGTGGAAGCAATGATTTTCTGAGCAGTTGTAGTGCCGATACCGAAAATGTAAGTCAACGCGATTACAACTCGTTTGTCACGAGGTAAGTCAACTCCAGCTAAACGTGCCATCTACAGAATGCACCTCCTTTTAACCTTGTTTTTGTTTGTGCTTAGGGTTTTCACAGATAACCATAACATTGCCTTTACGACGAATGACTTTACATTTCTCACAAATCGGTTTTACTGACGGTCTTACTTTCATTTTAAGCCCTCCTTTTCATCGTAAGCAACCATGTTGCGTTTTCGTTAGAAAACTTGCTTCGTAAGCATACGCCTTGAGAGAGTAACTTACTTCCAAGCCGAACATTTATTTAAAACGGTAGGTTATACGGCCTCTCGTCAAATCATAAGGCGATAATTCTACGGTAACCTTATCTCCAGGCAAAATGCGGATAAAATGCATTCTGATTTTTCCTGAAACATGGGCTAGGATTTTATGACCATTTTCCAATTCAACTTTAAACATTGCATTAGGAAGAGGTTCAATCACTGTACCTTCTACTTCAATTACATCTTCTTTGGCCACAGTCATTCTCCTTTCTCTTGTGCTTCAACTTGCATAAGTTCAACGAATTTGGCGATTGCAAAGCGCAATTTCCCATTAGTTACACGACCTGTTTCCCTAATGCTTGACGCTACTTCACTGCTAATCGTTTCTTGTAACTGAAGATGATTCAGGTTCTTCTTCTTCGGTTGATCGAATTTGCGATGATCGCCGTCGGCAAGCCAGACAAAACGATGATCCACAATGCCAATCACGACCGCATATTCTCCGGGATCTCTACCGCGAAGCACCTTTACGATTTGACCCACTTGCGGAATCTTACTATCCACTCAATTCACCTACGATCTAGGCAAAGTTAATATTTCATAACCAATTGCCGTTATAGCAACCGTATGTTCGAAATGAGCACATAGGGTACGATCCGTAGTGACTACAGTCCAATCGTCTTCGAGTGTTTGGACAAATCTTTCGCCAACAACCACCATGGGTTCAATGGCTAGGACCATGCCTGGTTTGAGTCGAGGACCTTTGTCAGGAATACCATAGTTCGGAATTTGAGGTTCTTCGTGAAGATCCGTTCCAATACCATGACCGACATACTCTATAACCACGGAGAAGCCTGCGTCTTCAATACAAGTTTGGATTGCATGCGACAACGTGTAGAGTCTAGCATCCGGTTTAGCTTCTGCAATGCCTCGATAGAGTGAATCTTCTGTAACTTTCAACAATCGTTGAGCAGTTTCAGAAATTTCACCGACAGGATATGTCCAAGCAGAATCTCCATGATAACCTTTATACTGAGCACCAATATCAATACTGATGATATCGCCCTCAATCAGCTTTCTTGGACCAGGAATACCATGAACTAATTCTTCGTTGACTGAAGCACAAATGCTCCCAGGAAAACCATTGTAACCTTTGAAAGATGGAATCGCTCCCTGACTGCGAATGAATTCCTCTGCGATCTGATCAAGTTCTTTCGTTGTAATGTTCGGACGAATCGCCCTTGCCAATAAGCGGTGCGTTTCGGCTACGATACGACCAGCTTCTCGCATTAGGTCTAGTTCAACCTCGGACTTACAAATGATCATTACGCTAGACCTCGTAGCAGTGAGCTAATTTGTTCGGTTACCGCATGAATGTCTTGTTCCCCGTTAACCTCACGCAATAATTCCCTCTTTTGGTAGTAATCCAGAAGCGGAGCCGTTTTGTTGATGTATTCATCCAAACGTGTTCCGACTTTCTCTTCCGTATCATCAGATCGTTGGTACAACTCACCGGAACATTTATCGCATACGCCTTCTTGCTGAGGTGGGTTGAAGATGACATGATACGTAGAACCACAGGATTTACAAATTCTTCGGCCAGTTAGTCGTGCCAACAGATAACTGCGATCAACAGCTAGATTGATTACGATCTCAATCTTCTTACCAAGTGAATCAACGATGTCAGACAATGCATCTGCTTGAGCTACCGTACGTGGAAACCCATCAAGCAAAAATCCTTTATCGCAATCCGGTTGGGCAAGACGCTCTCTCACAATACCGTTCGTTATTTCATCAGGAACTAGAAGTCCTTTATCTACATATCCTTTAGCTTCGATACCCATTGGAGTACCTTGACTCATGGCTGCGCGAAAAGCGTCGCCCGTAGAGATATGAGGAATTTGAAATTCAGAAACGATTTTCTCTGCTTGCGTACCTTTGCCTGCACCAGGAGGCCCCATAAATATTACGTTCACAATTAAAACCTCCCCATCGCACTCGGCATTACGAACAGCACAATAGGTGCCGATGTCGCAGAACTTGCCCCATCAGAACCTATTAGCTATTTATTGATAAATCCTTTGTAATGACGCTTAATCAATTGGCTCTCGATTTGCTTCATAGTCTCAAGACCAACGCCTACTACGATAAGTAAAGATGTACCACCTATCTTAACCGAACTAGGCAACCCGGCAAGTCCTCCAAACAACATTGGAAGAATAGAGATTGCTGAGAGAAACAAAGCTCCAGAAAGAGTAATACGAGTCATTACGCGAGTCAGATAAGTCGATGTGGTTTTACCCGGTCTAATCCCAGGTATGTATCCACCATTTTTCTTCATCTGGTCGGCCATTTGAACTGGATTAATTTGTACGAACGTATAAAAGTATGTGAACCCAATAATCAGCAGTACATAAAGTACAATCGCTAATGGTGCAGTTTGGTTAATACTCAAGTTATTGATGATCCATTCTGCAACTACATTCCCTCTCCAGTAACTTGCAATGGTTGGAGGAAACATCAAAAGTGATAATGCGAAGATTACAGGGATAACACCAGCAGCATTCACTTTAAGTGGAATGTGTGTTGTTTGCCCACCATACATTTTACGTCCAACTACACGCTTAGCATATTGTACAGGTATTTTACGAACACCTTGTTGTACGAATATAACACCGGCAATAATCAGAACAATAACCACAGCAATAATGATCAACTTCACGATATTCAGGAACAACGCTCCATCCGCCGCAAAGATTGATTTGTATATTTGCTGAATACTTGTTGGAATCGCTGAAACGATCCCAGCAAAGATGATAATAGAAATACCGTTACCAATCCCGTACTCCGTGATTTGCTCACCTAGCCACATCAAGAAAGCTGTACCAGCGGTCAATACGATAGCGATTAAGGCGAAGGTTGTAAAGCCGGCATCAATTACCAAACCGCTGTAAAGGCGGTTAAAGCCGATGGATAAACCGAAAGCTTGAATCAACCCTAGAACAATCGTACCGTATCGAGTCACCTGCGTCATTTTCTTTCTTCCGACATCTCCTTCTTTCGCCCATTGCGCGAAGCGCGGGATAACATCCATGGACAAAAGCTGAACAATGATCGAAGCCGTGATATAAGGCATAATTCCCATCGCGAAGATGGAGAATTGGAAGAGCGCACCGCCGGAGAACGTGTTAAGCAAACCAAAGACATCGCTCTGATTCGCTTGATCTTGAAGTTTCAGAACATCTGTATTAATGTTGGGCACTGGAATGAAAGCACCCACACGGTAGACGATTAGCAAGATAAGCGTGAAGAGAATCCTTCTGCGTAAATCTTCTACTTTGAAGATGTTGGCTATGGTATTGAACATTAAATCACCTCGGTTTGACCGCCGGCAGCTTGGATTTTCTCAATCGCTGATTGAGAGAACTTATTCGCTTTAACGGTTAATTTTACTGTGATTTCACCGTTTCCTAAAATCTTAATGCCATCTTTAGGAGCTTTAACAATACCTGTCTCCATTAATACTTCTGGAGTAACTTCAGTACCAGCTGCGAAATTGTTCAAATCTTCAAGATTCACGATCGCGTACTCCGTACGGAAACGGTTCGTGAAACCACGTTTAGGTAAACGACGGTACAATGGGTTTTGTCCTCCTTCAAATCCAGGACGAACGCCTCCACCGGAACGTGCGTTTTGACCTTTATGTCCGCGAGTTGATGTTTTACCCATGCCGCTACTTGTACCACGGCCAACACGTTTACGAGTGTGACGAGAACCAGTAGCAGAACTTAGCTCATGTAACTTCATCGTTGCACACCTCCTCTAGATCTTAAATTCGTATTTCTATGCTTCGATTTCTTTAACTTCTACCAAATGGCTCACTTGATTAACCATGCCTCTGATTGCTGCATTGTCTTGGTGAAGAACAGTTTGGTTGATCTTGCGAAGACCAAGCGTTTTCACAGTAATGCGTTGCGTTTCAGGACGGCCAATCAGGCTGCGTTTTAGGGTAACCTGTAATTGTTTAGCCATGTTTACCCCTCCTAACCTAATAGCTCTTGAACAGTTTTACCGCGAAGCTTTGCAACTTCTTCCGCTTTTTTCAAGCGGCTCAAGCCTTCAAGCGTTGCGTTAACCATGTTCATGGAGTTCGATGAACCCAGGGATTTTGTCAAGATATCGCCTACTCCAGCAAGTTCAAGAACTGCACGAACTGGACCGCCTGCGATAACTCCAGTACCTTGGGATGCTGGTTTCAATAGAACGCGTCCTGCGCCAAATTTACCAGTAACAAGGTGAGGAATCGAAGTGCCTACGATAGGAACATGAATCAAGTTCTTTTTCGCATCTTCAATGCCTTTACGGATTGCATCTGGAACTTCGGAAGCTTTACCGATTCCTGCACCAACCCAGCCATTGCCATCGCCAACGACAACAAGTGCGCTGAAGCTGAAACGACGTCCGCCTTTTACTACTTTAGCTACGCGATTAATATTTACGACTTTTTCTGTTAGCTCTAAAGTATTAGGATCTACACGCAAGTCTTTTACCTCCTTATTAATGTATTTCTAGAATTCAAGACCAGCTTCACGAGCTGCGTCAGCCAATGCTTGAACACGTCCATGATAAAGGTATCCACCGCGGTCAAAAACCACTTTGTCTAAACCTTTTTCTTTCGCACGAGCCGCGATTAATGCGCCAACTTTACGAGCAGCTTCAACGTTACCACCGTTACCAATTTCACTTTTCAGCTCTTTATCTTGAGTCGAAGCTGCAACGATTGTTACACCAGTTGTATCATCGATTAGTTGAGCATACATATGTTTGGATGAACGGAAGATGTTCAAACGTGGGCGAAGAGTTGTACCTTCAATTTTCTTACGAACACGAAGGTGTCTTTTCAGACGAGCTTTATTTTTATCGCTTTTAGTAATCATCTATACTTACACTCCTTTCATCATCTTATGATGCGAGGCTTATGCTTACGTAGCAAGTTTTCATTCGAAAACTCTTAGCTATTACCCGCGATCTTTCGATCTTATTTCTTCTTACCAGCTTTACCTTCTTTACGAAGAATGCGTTCGCCTTCATACTTGATACCTTTACCTTTATACGGCTCTGGTTCACGTACGGAACGAACTTTCGCTGCCATTGCGCCAACTAGTTCTTTATCAATACCTTTAACGATGATTTTCGTGTTCGTTGGAACATCGAACTCAATTCCGTTTTCAGGGTTGATTTCAACTGGATGGGAGTACCCAACGTTGAGAACCAATTTGTCACCGCTTTTGTTTGCACGGTAACCTACGCCTACTAGATCCAACGATTTCGTGAACCCTTCCGTAACACCACTTACCATGTTGGCAACAACACTACGTGTTGTACCATGCAGGGAACGGTGGAGCTTGTTATCGGAAGGACGCTCAACAGAAATCTCGTTTTCTAGAACACTGATTTTCATATCTTTATGAAGTTCACGGGACAAGGATCCTTTAGGACCATTAACCGTGATTTGAGTATTGTCTAGTGTTACATTTACACCACTTGGAATGGTGATTGGCTTACGACCAATACGAGACATGTTTGCACCTCCATTCAATTACAATTGTATTACCAAACGTAGCAGATAACCTCTCCGCCAGCTTTGGATTGACGAGCATCTTTATCCGTCATAACTCCTTGAGACGTGGAGATGATGGCAATCCCTAATCCGCCCAGAACACGAGGGACTTCTTGTGATTTAGTGTATACGCGTAGACCTGGTTTCGAAATTCTTTTCAAACCAGAGATAACACGCTCATTGTTTGAACCGTATTTCAGGAACAAACGAATGATACCTTGTTTGCTATCTTGAACGTACTCAGCATCACGGATAAACCCTTCTTTTTTAAGGATTTCAGCGATTTCCCTCTTCACTTTTGACGCAGGGATTTCAACTGTCTCATGACGTACGATGTTCGCATTACGAATGCGTGTTAGCATATCTGCAATTGGATCTGACATGACCATTTTGTGTAAACCTCCTTCCCGAAAATAGGGTGATTACCAGCTTGCTTTTTTCACGCCTGGAATCTGACCTTTGTGTGCTAATTCGCGGAAACAAATCCGACAAATTTTGAACTTGCGAAGCACTGAATGCGGACGTCCGCAGCGCTCACAACGTGTGTATGCTTGCACTTTAAACTTCGGGGTACGTTGCTGTTTGACTTTCATCGAAGTTTTTGCCACTTAATATAACACCTCCTGATAGGTACAACTGGTAACCTATTTTACGAAAGGCGCTCCGAGTTGTGTTAAAAGCTCGCGAGCTTCCTCGTCGGACTTAGCCGTCGTTACGATAACAATATCCATACCACGAACTTTATCGATTTTATCATACTCAATTTCAGGGAAAATGAGTTGTTCTTTCAAACCAAGTGTGTAGTTACCGCGACCATCAAATGCTTTGTTTGAAATACCGCGGAAGTCACGTACACGTGGAAGTGATACGTTAAACAATTTATCCAAGAAGTGGTACATGCGCTCACCACGAAGAGTTACTTTCGCGCCGATCGGCATGTTTTCACGAAGTTTGAAACCCGCGATCGCTTTTTTGGATTTTGTTACAACTGGCTTTTGACCAGAGATCTTTTGAAGATCTTCTACTGCAGTGTCAAGTACTTTGGAGTTCGATACAGCCTCACCAACACCCATGTTGATAACGATTTTCTCGATTTTCGGCACTTGCATAACTGTTGTGTAGTTGAACTTTTGAATTAATGCAGGCGTAATTTCGTTCAAATAACGATCTTTCAATCTTACTGCCATGACTCAATTGCCTCCTTTCCATACATGTGTGTATTAGTCGATAACTTCGCCGGATTTTTTCGCAATGCGAACTTTCGTTCCGTTATCCAATACTTTGTATCCTACGCGAGTAGGTTTGCCGCTCTTAGGATCAATCAGCATCACGTTTGAAACGTGGATAGCAGCTTCTTGATTCAAGATACCGCCTTGTGGGTTAAGTTGGGATGGTTTCGCATGTTTCTTAACCATGTTTACACCTTCAACAAGAACACGATTTTGACGAGGGTAAGCAGCGATAACGCGGCCTTTCTTACCTTTGTCTTTGCCCGTGATTACAAAAACAGTATCGTCTTTTTTCACGTGCAATTTATTGTTATGAGATTCTAGTCTCTTTTTAAGTCTTGGCATTAGCTTCTACACCTCCTGGGGTTCTCCGCTTTGGAAAACAACATCGTAACACGTCTTAGATAACTTCTGGAGCCAAGGATACGATCTTCATGAAGTCTCTATCGCGAAGTTCGCGAGCAACTGGTCCGAAGATACGAGTACCACGTGGGCTCTTATCTTCTTTCACGATAACAGCTGCATTCTCATCAAATGAGATATATGAACCGTCTTTACGGCGAGCACCGCTCTTCGTACGAACGATAACTGCTTTAACAACGTCACCTTTTTTGACAACGCCACCTGGTGTTGCTTCTTTTACTGAACATACGATCAAATCACCAATGTGACCAACGCGACGACCAGTACCACCCAAAACGCGGATACACATCAATTGTTTCGCACCTGAGTTGTCAGCGACAGCCAAACGAGTAAATGGTTGAATCATCGTATTCCCTCCTTTCGGGGTTCATATCTAGAATATTAGATAACAACTGCCACTTCAAGAATTTCAACCAGTCTCCAACTTTTATCTTTGGACAACGGTCTTGTTTCACTGATTTTCACAGTGTCACCAATCTTAGCTTGGTTGTTTTCATCATGTGCTTTAAATTTTTTCGTAGATTTAATTCTTTTATGATAGAGTTCATGTTTTTTGTAAGTTTCAACAGCAACAACAATGGTTTTATCCATTTTATCGCTGACAACCTTACCGATCAGAACTTTACGATCGTTACGTTCAGTCATCTAAGGAACACTCCCTTCTAGATTTGGTTACCCAATACCCAGTTCTCTTTCACGCAAAATAGTCTTGGCACGAGCGATCTCTTTACGCAAATCACGAATCTGAGTCGGGTTGTCCAATTGACCAGTAGCTAGTTGAAAACGGAGGTTAAAGAGTTCTTCTTTAAAACCATTAACTTTTTGCTCGATTTCAGCAGTGGTTAAGTTCCGGAATTCACTACCCTTCATTTGCTTCACCGCCTACTTCTTCTCTTTTCACGAACTTCGTTTTGATTGGAAGCTTGTGAGCTGCAAGACGCATTGCTTCGCGAGCAACCTCTTCGCTTACACCAGCTAGTTCAAACAAAATTTTGCCCGGTTTTACTACGGCAACCCATTTTTCCACGCTACCTTTACCACTACCCATACGAACTTCAAGCGGCTTTTGTGTAACTGGTTTAGCTGGGAAAATTTTAATCCATACTTTACCGCCACGTTTGATGTAACGTGTCATGGCAATACGAGCTGCTTCGATTTGACGGTTGGAAACCCAAGCCGGTTCAACTGCTTGCAGACCATATTCGCCAAAAGCAACTTCCGTTCCGCCTTTAGCGCGACCTTTCATGTTACCGCGGTGTTCTTTACGGTGTTTTACACGTTTAGGTACTAACATGATTTAATTTCCTCCTTCCGGCTGAGCCTTTTTCTTAGCTGTCGGAAGCACTTCTCCACGGTAGATCCATACTTTAACACCAATACGTCCATAAGTAGTGGCTGCTTCAGCCGTACCATAGTCGATATCCGCACGAAGTGTATGAAGTGGAACAGTTCCTTCGCTATATCCTTCCGTACGAGCAATCTCAGCACCGCCAAGACGTCCGCTAGTTGCAACTTTGATACCTTTTGCACCGGATCTCATTGTTCTTTGCATAGCTTGTTTCATAGCACGACGGAATGAAACACGACGTTCCAATTGAAGTGCAACAGCTTCAGCTACTAGGATAGCATCGAGATCTGGGTGTTTGATTTCAGAAATGTTGATATGAACTTTTTTGTTCGACATAGCTGCGATGTAGTTACGAATAACTTCAACTTCAGCTCCGCCTTTACCAATAACCATTCCTGGTTTAGCAGTATGAATCGTTACGTTAACACGGTTAGCCGCGCGCTCGATATCGATATGGGAAACTGCAGAATCTTTAAGTTTATTCTTTAAGTATTCGCGGATTTTGACGTCTTCAAGCAGCAGAGTTCCGAAATCTTTTTCTGCGAACCATTTGGACTCCCAATCACGAATGACACCAATTCTAAAACCTATCGGGTGTACTTTCTGACCCACACGTTACCCCTCCTTATTTTTCAGATACCACGATTGTGATGTGGCTGGTACGTTTTTTGATCGCGCTAGCGCGGCCCATTGCACGTTGTTGGAATCTTTTCATTGTTGGCCCTTGATTTACGAAAGTCTCGGAAACAACAAGTTTGTTTGGATCAAGTGAATAGTTATGCTCTGCATTGGCAATTGCGGAATTCAATAGTTTCTCCAGAATTGGAGAAGCCGCTTTTGGTGTATGACGCAAAATTGCGATCGCTTCACCTACCGCTTTTCCCCGAATCAAGTCAACAACTAGCTTTGCTTTACGAGGAGCAATCCGAGCGTGGTTCAATATTGCTTTAGCTTGCATGGTAGTACCTCCTCTCGGTTAAAAATGAATTAACGTTTTCCAGTTTTCTTATCGTCATCGTGACCTTTATACGTACGTGTTGGAGCAAATTCACCAAGCTTATGCCCAACCATATCTTCCGTTACATATACTGGCACGTGTTTTCTTCCGTCATATACTCCGAAAGTGTGACCAACGAATTGCGGGTAAATTGTAGAACGACGGGACCACGTTTTGACAACTAGTTTCTTGCCAGAAGTATTCAAGTCTTCTACTTTTTTCAGTAAGTGTCCATCGATAAATGGACCCTTCTTTAAGCTGCGACCCATGGGTGTTCCTCCCTTCCTTGAACCTCAAGAAAATTCATATATCCGTGATAAATTGAAACATTTATTCGGTTCATTTTATCGTGATTACTTCGTACGGCGACGTACAATGTATTTATCGGATGCTTTACCTTTTTTACGAGTTTTGAAACCAAGCGTCGGTTTACCCCATGGAGACATAGGTGATTTACGTCCGATTGGTGCGCGTCCTTCACCACCACCGTGTGGGTGATCATTCGGGTTCATAACAACCCCACGAACTTGAGGACGATTGCCTTTCCAACGATTACGTCCTGCTTTACCGATTTTCACTAGTTCGTGATCTTCGTTACCAACAGAACCGACTGTTGCGCGGCAAACTTTTAGAACTTTACGAACTTCACCGGATGAAAGGCGAATTGTTACGTATGATTCTTCTTTACCAAGCAATTGAGCTTCAGTACCAGCTGCGCGCACTAGTTGTGCACCTTTACCAGGTTTCAACTCAATGTTGTGGATAACTGTACCAACTGGAATGTTTTCCAATGGAAGAGCGTTACCTACTTTGATATCTGCTTGTGGTCCAGATACGATACGATCGTCCACTTTAAGACCTTTAGGAGCGATGATGTATTTTTTCTCGCCATCAGCATAATGAATCAATGCGATGTTCGCGGAACGGTTAGGATCGTACTCAACTGTAGCAACGCGTCCTGGTATTCCATCTTTAGTACGTTTGAAATCGATAATACGGTATTTACGCTTGTGTCCACCACCATGGTGACGAACCGTAATTTTACCTTGGTTGTTACGACCAGCATGCTTGAACAAAGGAGCAAGCAATGATTTCTCGGGTGTTGACGTTGTGATTTCTTCAAAAGTAGAAACCGACATCGCACGACGAGCTGGTGAGGTTGGTTTGTATTTTTTAATTGGCACTCTGTTTCCTCCTTACTTCAAGAAATGGGTTATACCGTTTCGAAGAATTCCAATTCTTTGCTCTCAGCGCTTAGGGACACGATAGCTTTCTTCCAGATGGAAGTGTAACCAGAGTGTTTGCCATAACGTTTAGGCTTAGCTGGCATTCTGAGTGTGTTTACATTTGTAACTTTTACTTTGAAGATTGCTTCGATAGCTTGTTTAATTTCTGTTTTGTTAGCGCGAAGATCCACTTCGAAAACATACTTTTTGTTAGCCATTAGGTCGCTTGTACGCTCAGTGATGATCGGGCGCTTGATAATGTCGCGTGGATTTTTCATTGTGCAAGCACCTCCTCAACTTTCTGTACAGCCTCTTGTGTTAAGATCAATTTGTCATATAGCATGACATCAAGAACGTTAACTCCATCAGCAGCAACAAATTTCACACCTGGGATGTTACGAGCAGACAAAGCAACATTGGAGTCGTTAGCAACGCCCACAACTAGTACTTTGCGATCTACTTTCAGGTTGTTCAAAATAGCAACGAAATCTTTCGTTTTCGGAGCATTCAATTGAAGTTGATCCAGAACGATCAAGTTGTTATCGATAAGTTTCGAGGACAAAGCGGATTTGATCGCTAAGCGACGAACTTTTCTTGGCAATTTGAAACCATAGCTACGAGGAGTTGGTCCGAATACGGTACCGCCGCCTTTCCACTGTGGAGCACGAATACTACCTTGACGCGCACGACCTGTACCTTTTTGTTTCCAAGGTTTACGACCACCGCCGCGAACTTCTGAACGACCTTTTGTTTTGTGAGTTCCTTGACGCACAGCTGCTTGTTGTAAAAGAACAGCTTCGTGAATCGCATGAACGTGAGGCTCAATTCCGAAAACAACGTCAGACAGTTCAATTTCTCCTACCTGAGCACCTGTTACATTATATAAAGCTACTTTTGGCATCTGTCTTCCTCCTTTCTTACTTTTTCACAGCAGACTTCACGCTAACGTAGCTGTTTTTAGGGCCCGGAATGGAACCTTTAACTAGCAATACATTACGCTCAGCATCTACTTTGATGATTTGAAGATTTTGCAATGTTACCGTTTCGTTACCCATATGTCCTGGCAATTTCTTGCCTTTAGGAACACGGTTTGCTTGAATGGAACCCATCGAACCTGGTCCGCGGTGATAACGTGATCCGTGTGCCATTGGCCCAGTGGATTGGTTATGTCTTTTGATATTACCTTGGAAACCTTTACCTTTGGAAGTACCCGTTACATCAACGAATTCGCCCTCTGCGAACAGATCTGCTTTCAGTTCTTGACCTACTTCATAGTCACCCAACTGAATGCCACGAATTTCTTTAACGTAGCGCTTAGGCGTTGCCCCTGCTTTTTTCGCATGGCCAAGCTCTGGTTTAATGATTCGGCTAGCTTTAACATCATCAAAACCGATTTGGATCGACTCATAACCATCGTTATCCACATCTTTCTTTTGCAGTACCACACATGGTCCCGCTTGAATGACAGTTACCGGAACTACGTTACCCTCCGGAGTAAACAATTGTGTCATCCCAAGTTTTTTTCCTAAGATACCTTTCATCGTTGACACCTCTTTTCCTTCCAGTATTAACTCTATAGTTGTTTTACAGTTTGATCTCGATGTCAACGCCAGACGGTAAGTCCAGACGCATCAAAGCATCAACTGTTTGTGGTGTTGGATTCACAATATCGATTAGACGCTTATGCGTACGCATCTCGAATTGCTCACGCGAATCCTTGTACTTGTGCACCGCACGAAGAATCGTGATGATTTGCTTCTCTGTCGGAAGCGGAATCGGACCGGATACACCTGCACCGGAACGCTTGGCAGTTTCCACGATTTTCTCAGCTGATTGATCAATAATTCTGTGATCATACGCCTTCAAACGGATACGAATTTTTTGCTTTGCCATTTAAAACCCCTCCTTCTATCGCCCAATTTAGTATCGGACATACTCCGCGAAAATTCTCCAACAGCCATCCCCATGGCAAAGGGGCCTGGTGTGTCGGCAACCTTTCGCATCATCGCAACGTCACAGACCAACGTTTAATATTATATAAAATTATAAAACGAAAAGCAAGTGAAATATTAGGCAGATGCACAAAATTATTTATTCGCTAATTTCGCATCATTTCTAACGCTCGTGTGTCGTTCCTCAATCCGTTTCTACATTATAATAAAAGCATTTAATTATAACCACTGCATTCTGTTTCCAATCCACATGTTTGCGTAATAGTAATTGATTCCCGCGGCAGCTCTATTAACATAAAAAACCATCCATCGAAAATTCGATGGATGGTTCTATCTCTCAAAGAGAGATTATTTTTGAATTGTAGCAACCGCGCCCGCACCAACTGTACGTCCGCCTTCACGAATCGCGAAGCGTGTTCCTTCTTCGATTGCGATTGGGTTGATTAGTTCTACAGTAACTGTGATGTTATCACCTGGCATAACCATCTCAGTACCTTCTGGAAGGGAGATGATACCCGTTACGTCAGTTGTACGGAAGTAGAACTGTGGACGGTAACCAGTGAAGAAAGGCTTATGACGGCCACCCTCTTCTTTAGTTAGAACGTAGATTTGTGCAGTAAAGTTCGTGTGTGGTTTAACTGAACCTGGTTTCGCAAGAACTTGTCCACGCTCGATATCTTTACGATCAACACCACGAAGCAAAGCTCCGATGTTGTCACCAGCTTGAGCGGAATCAAGCAATTTACGGAACATCTCTACACCAGTTACGATGCATTTGCGAGTTTCTTCAGCGATACCAACGATTTCAACTTCTTCTTGTACTTTAACAGTACCACGCTCAACACGACCAGTTGCAACTGTTCCACGACCAGTGATTGAGAATACATCCTCAACTGGCATAAGGAAAGGTTTGTCTGTTTGACGCTCAGGAGTTGGGATGTAAGTATCAACTTGTTCGAACAACTCGATGATTTTGTCAGCCCAAGGACCATCTGGGTTTTGAAGAGCTTCACGAGCTGCACCGCGGATGATTGGAGTATCATCGCCTGGGAACTCATATTCGTTAAGAAGGTCGCGAACTTCCATCTCAACCAATTCAAGCAACTCTTCGTCTTCAACCATGTCACATTTGTTAAGGAATACCACGATGTAAGGTACGCCTACTTGACGGGAAAGAAGAATGTGCTCACGCGTTTGTGGCATAGGGCCATCAGCTGCGGATACTACTAGGATAGCGCCGTCCATTTGAGCAGCACCTGTGATCATGTTTTTAACATAGTCAGCATGTCCTGGGCAATCTACGTGTGCGTAGTGACGGTTTGGAGTTTCGTACTCAACGTGAGCTGTGGAGATTGTGATACCGCGCTCGCGCTCTTCTGGTGCTTTATCGATTTGGTCGAATGCTACTGCAGCTCCACCGTATCTTTTGGACAGTACAGTTGTGATTGCAGCTGTCAAAGTTGTTTTACCATGATCGACGTGACCAATAGTCCCGATGTTAACATGCGGTTTGTTACGTTCAAATTTAGCCTTTGCCATTTTAAACGATTCCTCCTTAGAGTGACTAATATTTTTATATTAAGCGCCTTTGCCTTTTGCAATAATTTCTTCTGCAATTGACTTAGGAACTTCTTCATAATGTGAAAGTTCCATGGAGTAAACACCACGGCCTTGTGTTCTTGAACGAAGTGTAGTGGAATATCCAAACATTTCGGACAAAGGCACCTTAGCACGGATGATTTGCGCGCCATGACGGTTATCCATACCTTCGATACGTCCACGACGGGAGTTAAGGTCACCCATAACATCACCCATGTACTCTTCTGGTACAGTAACTTCAACCTTCATGATTGGCTCAAGAAGAACCGGTTTACATTTTTCTTTTGCAGCTTTAAGTGCCATGGAACCCGCGATTTTGAACGCCATTTCATTGGAGTCAACATCATGGTACGATCCATCAACAACAGTAGCTTTGATATCCACAAGCGGGAATCCTGCGATTACACCGTTCTTCATGGATTCTTCGATACCAGCTTGAATAGGTGCGATATATTCTCTTGGAATGGAACCGCCCACTACTTTGCTTTCGAAAATGAAACCTGTGCCAGCTTCTTGAGGTTCGAACTCAACCCAACAATGTCCGTATTGACCACGACCACCGGATTGACGAACGAATTTACCTTCAACTTTAGCTGCCGCGCGGAATGTTTCACGATAAGCAACTTGTGGTTTACCTACATTGGTTTCTACTTTGAACTCGCGAAGCATACGGTCAACGAGGATCTCAAGGTGAAGCTCACCCATACCTGCGATGATCGTTTGTCCTGTTTCTTCGTCTGTGGAAGCACGGAAAGTAGGATCCTCTTCAGCAAGCTTTTGCAATGCGATACCCATTTTATCTTGGTCGGCTTTCGTCTTCGGCTCAACAGCAAGCTGGATAACCGGTTCAGGGAAGACCATTTTCTCAAGAATAACTGGGTTTTTCTCATCACAAAGTGTATCACCAGTCGTTGTATCTTTCAATCCAACAGCTGCGGCGATGTCACCAGCGTATACAATGCTGATCTCTTGACGGCTGTTCGCATGCATTTGCAGGATACGACCAACACGCTCACGTTTTCCTTTTGTCGCGTTAGAGACATAGGAACCGGAGTTCAAGGTACCAGAGTATACACGGAAGAACGTAAGACGACCAACGAAAGGATCAGTCATGATTTTAAATGCAAGCGCTGAGAAAGGTTGATCATCAGCAGACTTACGAACCACTTCAGTACCATCGTCAAGTACACCTTTAATATCAGGCACATCAAGAGGTGATGGCAGGTAATTAATTACTGCATCCAACATCAATTGAACACCTTTATTTCTGTAAGAAGACCCTACGATAACTGGGAAGATTTTCACTTCGCAGACACCTTTACGTAGAGCTGCTTTGATCTCGTCAACAGTGATTTCTTCGCCCTCGAGATATTTCATTGTAAGCTCTTCATCAAGCTCAGCAACTTTCTCGATTAGTTCCAAACGAAGTTCTGCAACTTGATCTGTGAACTCAGCAGGAATTTCGATTTTCTCGATATCCTTACCAAGATCGTCTTTGTACATATACGCAACTTCATCAACCAAATCGATGATACCTTTGAATTCATTCTCAGCACCGATTGGAAGTTGAATAGCTACTGCATTTGCACCAAGTTTTTGACGCATGGACTCAACAACTTGCAGGAAGTCTGCACCGATGATATCCATTTTATTTACGTAAGCAATACGTGGAACGTTGTATTTATCAGCTTGTCTCCAAACTGTTTCCGATTGAGGTTCAACGCCCTCTTTCGCACTAAATACACCAACTGCTCCATCTAACACACGAAGGGAACGCTCTACCTCAACGGTAAAGTCAACGTGCCCTGGGGTATCAATAATATTGATGCGGTGACCTTCCCATTGCGCAGTTGTAGCGGCGGAAGTAATCGTAATTCCGCGCTCTTGCTCCTGCTCCATCCAGTCCATCGTAGCTGCACCTTCGTGCACTTCTCCGATTTTGTGAACTTTACCAGTGTAGTACAAGATACGCTCTGTTGTTGTCGTTTTACCAGCATCGATATGAGCCATGATCCCGATATTACGTGTGTTTTTTAAGGAGAACTCTCTAGCCATAAGTCGTTATGTCTCCTTTCTGTTAATTGTATTAGAATTCTACCAACGGTAGTGAGCGAAAGCTTTGTTAGCTTCAGCCATCTTGTGTGTATCTTCACGTTTCTTAACGGAAGAACCAGTGCTATTGCTAGCATCGATAATTTCATAAGCCAATCTTTCTTCCATCGTCTTCTCACCACGAAGACGGGAATAGTTAACCAACCAACGCAAACCTAAAGTCGAACGACGGTCAGGTCTAACTTCGATAGGTACTTGATAGTTTGCTCCACCAACACGGCGAGCTTTTACTTCTAGTACTGGCATAATGTTTTTGATAGCAGCCTCAAACACTTCCATTGGCTCTTTACCTGTACGATCTTTCACGAGGTTAAAAGCGTTGTATAGAATGGTTTGTGCTACCCCTCTTTTTCCATCAACCATAATGCGATTGATAAGACGAGTAACTAGTTTGCTATTATAAATTGGATCTGGCAATACGTCTCTGCGAGTAACTGGACCTTTACGAGGCATAGTTATCCCCCTTTCTTATAAGAATCATTCCTGATTATTATCTCTTATTTTTTAACTTTCGGACGTTTTGTACCGTATTTGGAACGGGATTGCTTACGGTTGTTAACACCGGAAGTATCCAATGCTCCACGTACGATGTGATAACGTACCCCTGGAAGATCTTTAATTCTACCTCCACGGATCAATACAACGCTGTGTTCTTGCAGGTTGTGACCGATACCTGGAATGTAAGCTGTCACCTCTACGCGGTTCGTTAAACGAACACGTGCATATTTACGAAGTGCGGAGTTAGGCTTCTTAGGAGTCATAGTACCTACACGCGTGCAGACACCACGTTTTTGAGGAGCGCTCAAATCCGTTGCTTCTCTTTTCAAAGCGTTAAAACCTTTTTGCAAAGCTGGTGATTTGGACTTATCCACCTTCGCTTGACGACCTTTACGTACTAGTTGGTTAATTGTTGGCATATCGCCACCTCCTCCCTACATTCATAACATGATGTGTTTCTTGCAAGCCCACAGATCCAGGCGAGTCATAAATGAGCAAAGAGAAAGTCTTTGTTATGGATAGCTGTCAAAGTCACTAGTACTTACGCTAGCTTGTTCCACCAACAAAAACGTCTTTAGCAATTATTCATTTACAACAGCTGCTACCGCAGCTCCAACTTCAATTCCACATGCTTTACCTAGCATCTTCATAGAATCTACGTAGGTTACAGGCACACCCTTCTGCGTACAGAGGGCTACCAGATTTATCGTCAATCGCGGATCTGCATCTTTAGAAACAAAAACTTCTATCGCCTTGCCTTGCTCGACTGTTTTTGTAACTTTCTTCGTGCCTACACATCTACTCTTCGCCTGTTTGACTATTTCATAAGACATTAGGCACCCCCTTCAAAGAAAGGAAAGAATATCGACTTAGGCACACTACGATATATTAGCATTTTGATTTACGAGTGTCAAGGGTTAGTTTCATGATTTCTATTAATGTAACGAGACTTTTTTCAACAAAAAAGAGATAGCCCACCCCAAAACAAGTGGCTACCTCTTTTCTCTATCTATAGTTACTCAACAGCAACTGTTTCTTTTTCCAAATCTTCATCTAGAACAACAACCTCGTTAGGGTTCGTGATTCGAATGTTACGATATCTTGGCATTCCTGTTCCTGCGGGGATCAGTTTACCGATGATAACATTCTCTTTTAGACCTAACAATTGGTCAACTTTCCCCTTAATCGCTGCATCCGTCAAGACACGAGTTGTCTCTTGGAAAGAAGCTGCGGATAAGAAGGAATCCGTTTCAAGGGAAGCTTTTGTGATACCCAATAGGATTGGACGAGCAACTGCAGGCTCATTACCAGCGAATAGAGCAACCTTGTTAGCTGCTTCATACTCGTGGATATCAACAAACGAACCAGGAAGAAGCGTTGTATCCCCCGCGTCTACGATGCGGATTTTACGAAGCATTTGACGAACCATAACTTCAATGTGCTTATCGTTAATTTCTACCCCTTGGTTTCGATAAACGCGTTGCACTTCTTGAAGAATATAATTCTGAACGCCGCGAATACCTTTGATGCGAAGCATTTCTTTCGGATCGATAGATCCGTCCGTCAACTCGTCACCAGCTTCAACTTGTTGATTCAACGATACACGTACACGAGATCCGTAAGGAACTGCATACACTTTGGACTCCGCTTCACCTTGAACTTCGATTTCACGGCGATCCTTAGCTTCACGAATTTCCTTAACGACACCGTCGATTTCGGAAATGATCGCTTGACCTTTCGGATTACGTGCTTCAAAGAGCTCTTGAATACGCGGCAAACCTTGTGTAATATCGTCTCCGGCAACACCACCGGTATGGAACGTACGCATCGTCAATTGTGTACCTGGCTCACCAATGGATTGCGCGGCAATAATACCAACTGCCTCACCAACCTCAACGAATTGACCAGTAGCCAAGTTACGACCATAACATTTCTTACAAACACCATGATTGGTGCGGCAGCTAAGTACAGAACGAATTTGAAGTTTCTCGATACCTGCTTCAATAATTTTATCTGCAATACCTGATTCTATAAGCTCGTTACGTTGAACAATAACTTCGCCTGTTTGTGGATGGCGAAGAGTTTCATAGGCATAGCGTCCTTCAATACGATCGTAGAGATCTTCAATAACCTCTTTACCGTCTTGAATTTTGCTAACCATAAAGCCTTTATCAGTTCCACAATCGTCTTCACGAACGATAACATCCTGTGCTACGTCTACGAGACGACGAGTCAAGTATCCTGAATCCGCTGTACGAAGTGCTGTATCGGCAAGACCTTTACGCGCTCCGTGCGTGGAAATAAAGTATTCCAAGATTGTCAGACCTTCACGGAAGTTCGATTTAATCGGCAACTCCATAATTTTACCGGATGGATTCGCCATCAAACCACGCATACCGCCAAGCTGTGTAATCTGAGATTTGTTCCCCCGTGCTTTGGATTCAACCATCATGGAAATGGAGTTGTATTTATCTAGGGATTTCATCAGAATTTCTGTGATTTCATCCTTTGCTTTACTCCAGATCGCAATAACGCGGTCATAACGCTCTTCATCCGTAATCAAACCACGACGGTATTGGTTCGTAACTACGCGTACCTTCTCTTCACATTCCTTAAGGATTGCTACTTTTTCAGTTGGAACAACAACATCAGAGACAGCTACGGTAATACCCGCTTTGGTGGAATACGTAAATCCAAGTTCTTTAATTTTATCAAGAATCATTGACGTTTGCGTCGTGTGATACTTACGGAAACACTCAGCAATAATCGATCCAAGGTACTCTTTACCTACCGCTTTGTTCTCATCACGTTCCAGCATGATAGCTCTTAGATCTGCACCTTTTTCAAATACAAAATGCGCATCAGGAATGCCGTTCAAGAGGTTCGTTTTGGTCGGCTCATTAATGAATGGGAAATCAGCAGGATAGATTTCGTTCATAATGATTTTACCGATCGTTGTAATCAACATAGCGTTTTGTTGTTTCTCTGTGAAACTTGTTTTGTTCAACGCTCTAGCAGGGATCGCTACACGTGCATGCAGTGCCATTTTGCCGGATTGGTATGAAGAAACCGCTTCGTGAACGGTTCTAATGATAGAACCTGCACCTTTAGCAAATTTGTTATCCGTTGTTAAATAGAAGCTTCCCAGAACCATATCCTGTGAAGGTGTAACAACCGGCTTACCGTCTTTCGGATTCAAAATGTTGCCTGATGCCAACATCAGCAAACGAGCTTCAGCTTGTGCTTCTGAGGACAATGGTACGTGAACGGCCATTTGGTCACCGTCGAAGTCAGCGTTGTATGCTGTACATACGAGCGGATGAAGTTTAATGGCGCGGCCTTCAACCAGAATCGGTTCAAAAGCTTGAATACCTAATCTATGCAATGTCGGTGCACGGTTCAGAAGAACCGGGTGCTCCTTAATTACTTCTTCTAGAACATCCCAAACATCTGGACTTACGCGCTCAACTTTACGTTTCGCACTCTTGATGTTATGAGCCAACCCTTTATTCACAAGCTCTTTCATAACGAAAGGCTTGAACAATTCAAGTGCCATTTCCTTCGGAAGACCACATTGGTACATCTTCAGGTTAGGTCCTACTACGATAACGGAACGACCAGAGTAGTCAACACGTTTACCGAGCAAGTTCTGACGGAAACGACCTTGTTTACCTTTCAGCATATGGCTGAGGGATTTCAAAGGACGGTTACCTGGACCTGTTACTGGACGGCCGCGACGACCGTTATCGATCAATGCATCAACCGCTTCTTGAAGCATCCGTTTTTCATTTTGAACAATGATATCAGGTGCTCCTAGGTCGAGCAATCTCTTAAGTCGGTTGTTACGGTTGATAACACGGCGATAGAGGTCATTCAAATCGGATGTCGCAAAACGACCACCATCAAGTTGTACCATCGGGCGAAGCTCAGGAGGAATAACTGGAAGTACATCCAATACCATCCAACCAGGCAAGTTCTTGGAGTTACGGAATGCTTCCATAACTTCAAGACGCTTAATCGCGCGGTTACGACGTTGACCTTGTGCTGTTTTGAGTTCTTCTTTGAGTGTTTCTACTTCGCGTTCGATATCAATATCGATTAGAAGCTTCTTAACAGCTTCCGCACCCATACCCGCTTGGAAAGCATAGCCGTACTTCTCGCGATAGCTACGGTATTCTTTCTCAGACAATAGTTGCTTTTTCTCAAGTGGTGTATCACCTGGATCCGTTACTACGTAGGATGCGAAGTAGATAATTTCTTCCAAAGATCTTGGAGACATATCTAATGCAAGACCCATACGGCTAGGAATCCCTTTGAAGTACCAAATGTGTGAAACAGGAGCAGCAAGTTCAATGTGCCCCATGCGTTCACGACGTACTTTTTGACGGGTTACTTCAACGCCACAACGGTCACAAACGACGCCTTTATAGCGAACGCGTTTGTATTTACCGCAATGACATTCCCAATCTTTGGTAGGTCCGAAGATCTTTTCACAGAAAAGACCTTCTTTCTCAGGTTTTAAGGTTCTGTAGTTAATCGTTTCCGGCTTCTTTACTTCCCCACGGGACCAAGAGCGAATTTTATCGGGTGATGCCAAGCCGATTTTCATAAACTCGAAGTTGTTAACGTCCATCAAGGAGCAACCCTCCTTTAAGAATTTAAACCCACTATACAGTGAATCGTTCTCGTTCTATTGTGGTGTTACTATTCGTTGACTCCAAGCTCAGAGCCCTCAATGTTTAGGTTTAATTTATCGCTCGTCACTTCGTCGTCATCGTCAGCTTCGCGCATTTCGATCTCTTCTTCATCGCCAGACAGGATTTTAACATCCATGCCTAAGCTTTGAAGCTCTTTGATCAAAACTTTAAAGGATTCCGGAACACCAGGTTCTGGAACGTTCTCGCCTTTGACAATGGATTCGTACGTTTTCACACGACCCACAACGTCATCTGACTTAACGGTAAGAATCTCTTGCAATGTATAAGCAGCTCCATAAGCCTCGAGTGCCCATACCTCCATCTCCCCGAAACGTTGTCCACCGAACTGCGCTTTACCACCCAGCGGCTGCTGAGTAACAAGAGAGTAAGGTCCTGTGGAACGGGCATGGATTTTATCGTCAACCATGTGTGCCAGTTTGATCATGTACATAACGCCAACGGTTACTTCACGTTCGAAGGACTCTCCTGTACGACCATCGTACAGAATCGTTTTACCGCTACGTTGCATACCTGCTTCTTCCATGGCATCAAATACGTCATACTCACGCGCTCCATCGAATACCGGTGTAGCAGCATGAATACCAAGATACTTGGAAGCCATACCTAAGTGAACCTCAAGTACTTGACCGATGTTCATCCGTGAAGGAACCCCTAGTGGATTCAGAACGACTTCTACCGGCGTACCATCTGGAAGGAAAGGCATATCTTCTTCAGGGAGAATACGTGCTACTACCCCTTTGTTACCATGACGTCCCGCCATTTTGTCGCCTTCGGAAATTTTCCGCTTTTGAGCGATGTAGACACGAACGAGTTGGTTCACACCAGGAGGCAGCTCATCGCCGTTCTCACGTGTAAATACTTTCACATCGACAACGATACCATCAGTACCATGCGGCACGCGTAGGGACGTGTCACGAACCTCACGAGCCTTCTCACCAAAGATCGCGTGTAGCAATCTTTCTTCCGCTGTCAGCTCCGTTACACCCTTCGGTGTTACTTTACCAACAAGGATATCGCCAGCGCCGATTTCGGCACCAACACGGATGATTCCGCGCTCATCAAGATTCTTAAGTGCGTCTTCCCCAACGTTCGGGATGTCGCGAGTAATTTCTTCAGGTCCAAGCTTCGTATCACGAGCTTCAGACTCGTATTCCTCGATATGAATGGAGGTGTACACATCTTCTTTAACAAGCTTTTGGCTTAGCAAGATCGCATCCTCATAGTTGTAACCTTCCCAAGTCATGAAAGCTACGACTACGTTACGGCCTAGTGCCAATTCGCCTTGTTCTGTTGATGGTCCATCAGCAAGAATATCGCCCGCTTTAATCAATTGACCTTTTTTAACAATTGGACGTTGATTAATGCACGTACCTTGGTTAGAACGCATAAATTTATGAAGCTTATATTTGACGATGTTACCACTGACTAGCTTGCCATCAACCATTTCCTGGCGACGCAGCCAAATTTCATTCGCAGCAGCCTTCTCAATAATTCCATCAAATTTGGAGACAATACATACTCCTGAGTCTTTAGCAACTTTGTGCTCCATTCCTGTCCCTACAAGTGGTGCTTTAGGAATAAGAAGTGGAACAGCTTGACGCTGCATGTTGGAACCCATTAACGCACGGTTGGAGTCATCGTTTTCAAGGAACGGAATTAGCGCTGTTGCAACAGATACAACCTGTTTCGGAGAAACGTCCATGTAATCGACACGTTCAACCGGAAGTGTTAAGTTATCATCTTTGTAACGAACGATAATCGCGTCTTCGACGAATTTATTGTCTTCCGTCAATTTCGCATTCGCCTGTGCGATAACATAGTTATCTTCTTCATCCGCTGTCAGGTAAGCGATTTGATCTGTTACCAAACCAGTCTTCGGATCCACCCAACGGTACGGAGCTTCAATGAAGCCATACTCGTTAATACGAGCAAACGTAGACAAGGAGTTGATTAGACCAATGTTCGGTCCCTCAGGCGTCTCAATTGGACACATACGACCATAGTGAGAGTGATGCACGTCACGAACTTCCATCCCTGCGCGCTCTCTCGTCAAACCGCCGGGTCCGAGTGCAGATAGACGTCTTTTGTGCGTCAATTCAGCGAGCGGATTCGTTTGGTCCATAAACTGAGAAAGTTGGGAGCTACCAAAGAACTCTTTGATCGACGCGATAACAGGACGAATGTTGATCAACGCTTGCGGCGTGATCACGTTAGCATCTTGAATCGACATACGTTCACGAACAACACGCTCCATACGGGATAGACCGATACGGAATTGATTTTGAAGCAATTCACCTACAGAACGAAGTCTACGGTTACCAAGATGGTCAATATCATCTGTATTTCCAATACCATGCAGTAAGTTAATGAAGTAGTTAATGGATGAAATGATATCGGCAGGCGTGATGTTTTTGACAGCTTTATCAATAACACCGTTAGAAATAACCTTAACAACCTTGCCTTCTTCCGTTGGTGAATATACATTAATGCACTGAACAGGGATTGTATCCGCGCCAGTTACACCTTTAGGAATCGTAAACTCTTTATATCCCGCACCTTTTTCGATAAAAGGAAGGATTTCATCCAGCACACGACGATCCAACAATTGTCCAGCTTCAGCAATGATTTCCCCAGTTTCAGAATCCACCAAAGTCTCAGCCAAACGTTGATTGAATAATCTGTTTTTGATGTGTAATTTTTTATTGATTTTGTAGCGGCCTACATTTGCCAAATCGTAACGCTTCGGATCAAAGAAACGAGCAACGATCAAGCTTCTGGCATTATCAAGTGTAGGCGGCTCACCTGGACGAAGACGCTCATAGATTTCGATCAACGCTTTTTCCGTAGAATCCGTGTTATCTTTATCGAGCGTGTTACGAATATATTCGTTATCACCAAGCAAATCTAGAATCTCAGCATCCGTACCGAATCCTAATGAACGAAGCAATACAGTTACCGGAATTTTGCGCGTACGATCGATACGAACGTAGATGATATCTTTCGCATCTGTCTCAAGTTCCAGCCATGCTCCACGGTTCGGAATCACTGTTGCTGTGTAAGTTTTTTTGCCGTTTTTATCCACTTTCGTGCTATAATAAACACTGGGAGAACGAACGAGCTGGGAGACGATTACACGCTCCGCACCGTTAATAATGAACGTTCCCGTATCAGTCATAATAGGGAAATCCCCCATGAACACTTCTTGTTCCTTGACCTCACCGGTTTCCTTATTAATCAAACGGACTTTGACTCTTAACGGCGCCGCATAAGTTACGTCGCGTTCTTTGGATTCATCAACTGAATACTTAGGATCGCCTAAGCTATAGTCAATAAACTCCAGTACTAGGTTCCCTGTAAAATCCTGAATCGGGGAGATATCCTGAAACATCTCACGAAGTCCCTCTTCCAAAAACCACTCATACGATTTTTGCTGGATTTCAATCAGGTTTGGAATGCCCAGAACCTCATTAATTCGTGCATAAGTCCTGCGTTTACGTCGTCCAAATTGAACAAGATGTCCCGCCAACTTTCATTCACCCCTCAACTCTACTCAATAAATAAAAAGAAAGAAGAAAAACTTCGACCGACGTACACTCAGGACGCCTCCGTTAGTGGAGCCCGTCCGAATAAGCGACTGTATGGATGAAGGTTTTTCTCTGTATTCAACAAGGCTTTTTCAAGATTCTCTTCTCATCCTGTTAGAATTTCCCAAAATTCAAACATTATACGTTACAGGTTCAAATTTTATTCATACTGGAAGAAAAAAAGACTTGACATTTTTACTAACTAAAGACATGTGTCCCATCTTAATACTGACATTTTTTAATAATATCACATTTGAAATGTCAAGTCAAACAAATTCCCACGAATTGGCGAATTACTTTGTCGCCTTCAAAATCCGATAGCCCTTATCCTTCGAAACTTCCACCACGTCACTGTACAGGGTTTCAAGCTTCTTCACTGCAGACGGAGCTCCTTGTTTCTTCTGAATAACGACCCATAGCGAACCGCCATCACTTAAACAATCATAAGCGTCCACGAAGATCCGATGAACCGTTTCTTTCCCCGCGCGAATTGGCGGGTTCGTCAACACAACATCAAACTTCTGATCTTTCACTTGCTCTAAAAGATCACTTTGTAGAATCGTGACATTCGCAATCCCATTGCGTCGTGCATTCTCTAGTGAAAGTTCAACTGCTCTCTCATTAATATCGACCATAGTCACATGCCCTTTCGGGCACATAACCGCAGCACTCAACCCCATCGGCCCATATCCGCAGCCCACATCAAGAACACGAGCATTCTCCGGCAAATCCATCGTCTCTATTAAATGCTTACTTCCGTAATCGACACCTTTTTTCGAAAATACACCTGCATCCGTTAGGAAAGTAAATGTCCTACCACGAAGCATTTCTTGTGTGGTGTGAACATCACTCTTCACCGAAGGTCGCTGTGTGTAATAATGCTCTGACACGTTTGAATTCCCTCCTTTTCTACCTATAGGAAAATCAAATAACCACGTGTGTTCCTAAGGCTTTCCTAAGGGTAAAAACTTAGGTACAATAAACGGCTACACCGTCTATATCCTGTGAAACAATCCATTCTCAAATGTTGAAAAAAACCTCTTGAAGTCAAGCTTCAAGAGGTTTCCTAAGAAAAAGAATTACTTAACTTCTACGGAAGCGCCAGCTTCAGTAAGCTTAGCTTTAACAGCCTCTGCTTCTTCTTGGCTAACTTTTTCTTTAACTGCTTTTGGAGCTCCGTCAACAAGGTCTTTCGCTTCTTTCAGGCCAAGACCTGTGATTTCGCGAACTACTTTGATTACGTTGATTTTGGATGCGCCAGCGCTTGTCAAGATAACGTCAAACTCAGTTTGAGCTTCTTCAACTGCTACTGCTGCGCCGCCGCCAGCTGCTACTGGAGCTGCTGCTGTTACGCCAAACTCTTCTTCAATTGCTTTAACCAGGTCGTTCAATTCCAAGATTGTCATGCCTTTGATTGCTTCTAGGATCGTTGCATTTGTGCTCATGGTTAAACCTCCATTATCATTAATAAATTAGTTTTTTTGTTTGTAAAACAGGTAGTGCGTAAAAATTAAGCTTGACCTTCAGCTTCTTTTTTCTCTGCAACTGCTTTAACAGCAAGTGCAAAGTTACGAACTGGAGCTTGAAGAACGCTAAGCAACATGGAGAGAAGACCATCTCTGGATGGAAGTTCTGCAAGTGCTTTGATTTCAGCGGATCCAACTACGCGGCCTTCGACCACGCCAGCTTTCACGCTAAGTTTATCGTTCTTTTTCGCAAATTCAGTCAAGATTTTAGCTGGAGAGATTACATCGTCTTTGCTGAAAGCAATAGCTGTTGGTCCCGTAAGGAACTCATCCAAACCAGTCAGTTCAGCGTTAGCCGTTGCGCGTCTCGCTAGGGAGTTCTTGAGAACTGTAAATTCGATACCAGCTTCACGTAAGCTTTTGCGCAGCTGAGTTACTTGAGCTACGTTCAAACCACGGTAATCTGCTACGATTGTACAAGTGCTAGCTTTAAACTTCTCAGTTACTTCAGCTACAGCTTGTTCTTTCTCTGCAAGAATTTTCGCGTTTGCCATAGTACACCTCACTTCTTATGCATTTATCTTTCAAGATCGCAAACAGTAGGAGCATTAGCATTTCTTATCTATGAATAAGAAATGCCTTCGTAGACGCTACGAAGGCATGATGTGTTCACTTTTTCCCTGATGTACAAAGAAATCGTTATATATCATAACACCTCGGTAGGAAATTAAGCTGTTCAGCACCTACTGTCTACGGTTTGCATATTCATTTTTAGGACCTTTGATAGAGTATCACGCCCAGTAACCGAAGTCAACTGGAAGCTTTTACTTATCTGAAGGATGACAGGTTCACACGTACGCTTGGACCCATTGTCGAGGATACAGCAATGTTCTTCAGGTAAACACCTTTAGCCGCTGCTGGTTTCGCTCTAACAAGTGCATCAACCAATGCTTTGAAGTTTTCGTTCAACTTGTCTGCATCGAAAGATACTTTACCAAGTGGAGCATGAATTTGGCCTGCTTTGTCAAGACGGTACTCGATTTTACCTGCTTTGATCTCCTGAACAGCTTTGGTAACGTCGAAAGTAACTGTTCCTGCTTTAGGGTTTGGCATTAAACCTTTACCCCCGAGGATACGACCCAGTTTACCAACTTCGCTCATCATGTCTGGAGTAGCTACGCAAACGTCGAATTCAAACCAGCCTTGTTGAATTTTGTTGATCATGTCTGCATCACCAACAAAATCTGCACCAGCCGCTTCAGCTTCTTTCGCTTTCTCGCCTTTAGCAAATACAAGTACACGTTTCGTTTTACCAGTACCGTGTGGAAGTACAACTACACCACGAACAGCCTGATCTTGTTTTCTTGGGTCTACACCCAGACGAACTGCAACATCTACAGTTTCATCGAATTTAGCAGGAGCTGTTTTCTTAACAAGCTCGATTGCTTCTGACGGATCGTACAAAGTTTCAGCATTTACAAGCTGAGCTACTTCGCGGTATTTCTTACCGTGTTTAGGCATAATATTTATCCTCCTTAGTGGTATTAGCGGATAATCCTCCCACCGAGCGACCTCCATATTTTCGTAGAAAACATTTCTGTAAGCTTCGAGCTTACACAGTCGCATTCCTTGCGGAATTAATCTTCGATGACGATTCCCATGCTACGAGCAGTACCTTCAACCATACGCATTGCAGCCTCAACGGATGCAGCATTTAGGTCAGGCATTTTTTGTTCAGCGATTTCGCGAACTTTAGCGCGTTTCACAGTTGCAACTTTCTTTTTGTTTGGTTCACCGGATCCTTTTTCGATACCAGCAACGACGCGAAGAAGAACTGCAGCCGGAGGCGTTTTAGTGATGAATGTAAAGGAACGGTCTTCGAAAACTGTGATTTCAACTGGAATGATTAGACCAACTTGATCAGCAGTACGAGCGTTAAATTCTTTACAGAAAGCCATAATGTTCACACCTGCTTGACCCAATGCTGGACCGATCGGTGGTGCTGGATTTGCTTTCGCAGCTTGAACTTGAAGCTTCACGATTTTAATAACCTTTTTTGCCATGATAGACACCTCCTTGCATTAATATAGGAGTCTTTGACGAATCAAAGCCTCACTACTCAGGAATCTGATACGATCCCACTAACGTAGGTCTATCCCAAGGAATAGACCTGGTAGAACCTTTTGGTTGTCATGTTTAGAGTTTTTCCACTTGGTCGAAGTCGAGCTCAAGCGGTGTTTCTCTACCAAACATGTTGACATGTACCTTCAGTTTACCCTTATCGGCAATAATCTCTTCGACAGAGCCAACAAAGTTTGCAAATGGACCCACCTTGACGCGTACGGTCTCTTTGAGTTCGAAGTCAATTACTTCCTTCGGCTCTTCCATTCCCATATGCTTCAGAATCGATTCAACTTCCTCAGGTAATAATGCAGTTGGTTTAGAGCCAGATCCTGTAGAACCTACGAATCCAGTTACTCCTGGCGTATTACGTACTACGTACCAAGAGTCGTCGGTTTGAATCATTTCCACGAGGACATACCCTGGATAAACTTTACGCATAACGACTTTTTTCTTGCCGTCTTTGTTTACCAGTTCTTCTTCCATAGGCACAAGCACACGGAAGATCTTGTCCGTCATTTCCATAGACTCAACGCGCTTCTCTAAGTTGGCTTTCACTTTGTTCTCATACCCTGAATAGGTATGTACGACGTACCATCTTTTTTCCATGAATAAATTCACCTATAGTCCTGTTTATTTAAAAACAAGGCGCAGCAACTCAGAAATTCCTAGATCCAGCACAAAAAAATAAATAGCAACAAAAGCTACTGTACCTATTACGACTAGCGTATAAGTAGTCATCTCTTTGCGACTTGGCCACTTGACCTTTTTGAGTTCTGTCCAACTGTCGGTGAAGAAGGAAAAAGTGGATCCGAAGCTTTGTCTCATTCTAGCCAAGAACGCCACAAACTACACCTCCAAAGAACTACCTAGTCTCGCGATGAGCAGTATGTTCATTGCAAAATTTGCAATATTTCTTCAACTCAATACGGTCGGGATTGTTGCGCTTATTTTTAGTGGATGCATAGTTTCTTTGTTTGCAATTTGTGCACGCTAATGTGATGATGACCCGCATGATGTACACCTCCTACAGACACTTTCTAATTAAAGCCCTTCTAAGCGCATCAAAAAGAAAGCGACTTTTAGGGCTACCTGAAACACTTTATCACAACTGTCCCCCGAGTGTCAAGGTAGAAGTCTTACAAATGCAAGAGTATCATCAGTATAGGCTCCCCCGAGGGTTACTAAACATACAAACAAAGAAAAACGCCCGTACAGCTCAAGCGGCACGGGCATTTCTACAAATCTCTGACTTCTAAATACCGCTCAAGCTTCCGCTTGACACGTTGGAGAGCATTGTCAATTGACTTCACATGGCGATCGAGATCCACCGCAATTTCTTGATAGGATCTGCCATCGAGATAGAGCATCAGTACTCTACGCTCTAAGTCACTTAAAATTTCTCCCATTTTATCTTCAAGTCCCGTAAACTCTTCTTGATTAATTACAAGCTCCTCAGGGTCTGTCACCCTGGAACCGCTAATGACATCAAGCAGCGTACGATCAGAATCTTCATCATAGATGGGCTTATCCAGTGACACGTAGGAATTAAGAGGTATGTGCTTTTGACGCGTTGCTGTCTTAATCGCCGTGATGATCTGTCGTGTAATGCACAGTTCAGCAAAGGCTTTGAATGAAGCAAGCTTGTCTCCTCGGAAGTCACGGATAGATTTATATAAACCTATCATTCCTTCCTGCACAATATCTTCTCGGTCTGCACCTATCAAAAAATAAGAACGTGCTTTGGCACGTACAAAATTCTTATACTTATTGATAAGATATTCCAAAGCTTCGCTACTGCCTTCACGGACTGCTTCGACAATGTCTTCATCTGGCTTGAGGTCATAATCATACATTCTCAGTTCTTTGAGGTCGACACTCACCAACAATCCCTCCGGCCTGCAAGACTACCCAGATTTCACTATAAAAGTTAGGTTAAGTATACATGATGAAATCTCACACCGTCAACGGGGAACCCCACCATTTCTAGCATTTGGAGGATTTACTCTCCTCTTCGCCATCGTTCAAACTTCGCTTTCATCTCATCACTCAGCTTGCCTTCGAAAGGATTTCGTTTGGTTGTTGTCTCCGGAACAATACGTTCGCGAACCTCTTTACGATTCTGTTTGATTTTCACTAGCAATTCTTTCGCAGGCATGCGAAGCGCCCCTTTGCCAAATATGACATGCTGCTCGATCATATCCGACGTCGCTACGAAAATTTCTTTGCGTCTGCCCATCAGATTCGTGACCAATCGTTCGATACGCTCATCTGCGGTTTCCTTCTCTTTGGTATAAAGCACGGCCAACTTGTTTTGCACATATTTCTTACCGAGCCCTGGCACCATGTACGCATCAAATACAAGATATACTTTCATGCCCGAAAAGGATTGGAATTCAGCAAGCATGTGGATCAGCCCGTCACGCGCACCTTCGAGGTCGGTATCCTTTAATTTGCTCAATTCAGGCCAGGCGCCAATAATGTTGTAGCCATCTACAATTAGGATCTGTTCCATCCCATTTAACTCTTATTACGTTGTCTTACCACTTCATACATCAATACACCCGCGGCAACAGAGGCATTCAACGAATTAACATGTCCGGCCATTGGCAGCTTAACTAAGAAGTCGCATCTTTCTTTAATAAGTCGACCAACGCCTTTTCCCTCATTCCCAATAACTAGAGCAATCGGAATCGTAAAGTTAGCTTTGTAGACATCCTGTGCAGCCGATACATCCGTACCTGCAACCCATACGCCTTGCTCCTTCAATTGTTCAATCGTTTGAGCAATGTTCGTTACACGTGCAACTGGCACATACTCAACAGCGCCAGCGGAGGTTTTGGAAACCGTTGCGGTTAATCCAACCGAACGGCGCTTCGGTATAATTACACCGTGAACACCGGTACAATCAGCTGTACGTAAGATAGAGCCCAGATTATGCGGATCTTCAATTTCATCTAATATTAAAATAAACGGTTCCTGCCCGAGCGCTTTCGCTTTGGCTAAGATATCGTCAACTTCTACATATTCATAGGCAGCTACTTGCGCTACAACGCCTTGATGTTGAAGGCCTTCTGCCATTTGATCCAGCTTACGCTTGTCCGTAAATTGGACAATAATCCCTACATTTTTGGCTTCTGCCACAATCGGGCCTGCGAATTGCTTCTGAGCGCTCTCCGCAATCCATATTTTATTAATTGTCCGTCCTGCGCGAAGCGCCTCCAATACGGAATGCTTCCCGCCGATAATGTCTTCATCCATCCTAATTCCTCCTAATGGTACTTGAGAACTTCTGTCTAACTTCTACTTCTGACTATGCGTGATGGCGAAGTCTAATATCTCTTTCAATCGCTCAAAGGATTGTTTGTAATATAAATATCCGATTAAGCACTCAAACGCGGTACTGTGCCGGTATTCCAGCACATCCGCGTTTTTGGCTGTCGTTCCTGACTTGGCATTTCGTCCCCGCTTCACGATGTCCACTTCTTCTTCTGTTAACGTTGGCATCAACGCCGTCAACAATTTGGACTGTGCTTTGGCAGAGACATACCCCGTTGATGCTTTATGCAAATGATTGGGGCGGTGATTGGCGCCTGAGATGACATATTGTCGGATATAAACCTCATAGACAGCATCTCCAATATACGCCAATACCAATGGATTCAATAAATTCGGACTTTTAGATGGCGGGAACGCAAACAGATTAGCAGCATCAAGATTCATTTCACTCATTTGCGACGCCAGCGTATGCCTTGTGGTGTATCCTCAAGGAATATCCCTTTCTCCGTCAGCAAATCACGGATTTCATCCGCGCGTGCCCAGTTCTTCGATTTTCGCGACTCCGTACGTTCAATGATCAACTGCTCGATCTCTTCATCCAGCAATTCATTCCCTTCTTGGGAGAGAATGCCGAGCGTCACATCAAACGCCTCTAGTTGTTCCAAGTAAAGTTTCACTGCATCCGCATTCACCCGCTCCTGTTGCAAGTACAAGTTAGCTTCGGCAACAAGATCGAATACCGCGGTAATCGCATCTGGTGTATTGAAATCATCATTCATTTTATCCACAAATTGTTTCGAGATCGCCTGTAACTTATCTACTATTCCCGCTTCAACTTCTCCTGTTGCAGATGCTGTAGCCAGACGGTGCTTCATATTATCATACGCATTTTGAATACGTTCCAACGCATTCGCAGCTTGCTTCAAACTCTCATCACTGAAATTCAGCGGATTACGATAGTGAGCAGATAGCATGAAGAAACGGAATACTTGCGGTTTAATCTGTTTAATGAGATCGCGGATTAGAATACCATTTCCGAGTGATTTCGACATTTTCTCGTTATCAATATTAAGGAAAGCATTGTGCAACCAATAATTGGCCATAGGATGACCTGTTATCGCCTCGGTTTGAGCAATCTCACATTCATGGTGAGGGAACGTTAAATCTTGCCCGCCTCCGTGAATATCAATGGTTTCACCCAGATACTTGCGTACCATGGCAGAGCACTCAATATGCCAGCCTGGTCGACCTTGACCCCAAGGACTATCCCAATAAATTTCACCTGGCTTCGCGGCTTTCCAGAGGACAAAATCCTGTGGATTTTCTTTGCGATCATCGACTTCAACACGGATTCCGTACTGGAGTTCTTCCAAATTTTGATTAGAAAGCTTGCCGTATTCCGTGAATTTAGAAGTTCGATAGTACACATCACCGCGAGCTTCGTATGCAAAATCCTTCTCCACTAGCGCAGCAATGAAATCGATAATTTCTTGAATGTTCTCAGTTACACGCGGATTTAGTGTCGCCTCATGAACACCCAAGGACTGGATATCTTCTATGAAAGCTGCGATGAACGTTTCAGCAAGTTCTGGTACGGAAACCGCCATCTCCTCGGCTTTACGAATCATTTTATCATCCACATCGGTAAAGTTTGTTATATAGGTTACTTCATACTGCTGCGATTCCAAATAACGACGAACAACGTCGAAAAATATAACAGGCCGGCCATTTCCAATATGAATGTAGTTATATACCGTTGGGCCACATACATACATCTTCACTTTACCGGGCTCAATCGGAACAAATTCTTCCTTCTTGCGAGTTAATGTATTATATACTTTGAGTGTCATGTTCTCCTCAGTTCTCCATTCTTCTTCCGTTCTTCTTCAAGTTGGTATTTCAAATCATTGATTTGACTTTGTAATTCTTGGAAAATATCAACAATCGGATCCGGCAAATTGCCATGATCCAGCCGATTCACACGGACGCCGTCTCGTTTCACAAGCTTTGCAGGTATCGTGACGACTGTGCTATTAGAAGGAACCTCCTGAATCACAACGGCATTGGACCCTATGCGTGAGTTTTCTCCCACGAGGAAGGAGCCGAGAATTTTGGCACCAGAACCAACAACTACATTATTTCCAATTGTTGGGTGTCTCTTACCTTTCTCTTTCCCCGTTCCACCTAAAGTTACGCCTTGATACAAGATCACATCGTCCCCGATTTCACAGGTTTCCCCGATAACAACCCCCATCCCATGGTCAATAAACAATCGTTTACCGATCGTCGCACCAGGATGGATCTCGATTCCCGTCATGAAACGACTAATTTGGGAAACGATACGTGCCAGGGTATACATCCTTCTTGCATATAACCAATGCCCGATACGATGTGACCAAATCGCATGAAGTCCGGAATACGTAAAAACAACCTCAAACCAGCTGCGTGCTGCAGGGTCATTATCGAATACAGCTGATATATCAGATTTGATCGTTGACCACATATGCTCACCTTCTTCATAGAGAGTACCTAGGTTAACAACTCCTTCGCGTAAAAAAAGAAACGAGTGTGTCATTATCCCGGATGATGTCGTGTACAAATAAAAAAAGCCCCTGCAGCCTATAGGCTACAGAGGCGTGGTTATCGCGGTTCCACTCTGCTTGGTGACTCGGAAGTCTCCCAACTCAAAACCCGTAACGTGGGTATTCCGGCTGCGCCTACCCTACTCGGTGAGTATTCGGCGCGGCTGCTCCCAGGTGCATTTCTGATTACAAGGATTGGATAACTCACAGCCGAAGCCTCTCGGCCCCGATTATCCTCTCTGACAAATCCTCACTTAACCATACTCTCCTGATCATGGCATTTCGTATTTCATTGAGTTAAGTATAGCGAAAAGAGTCTCGCTTTACAATAAGCTCCGTAGACGTGAAACGACTTTTTCTTTCCCTAATAGGTAAAGAGACACATTCAGGTCCGGTCCATGGACTTGACCTGTCAACGCGGAGCGAACAGACATGAATAACTGCTTTCCTTTGAAGCCTGTTTCCTTCTGCACAGCTTTCAGCAGTGGCGGTATCGCTTCAACGGCGAAAACTTCCGCTTGCTCCACTTGTGTTAGGAAGCTCGTCAACACCACAGGCACATGCTCCTCTTTCAATACGGCTGCCGCTTCATCGTCGATGACTAGCTCTTCCTTGAAGAAGAGAGCCGATAATTCCACGATTTCAGCCGCGTAGCGCATTCTTTCTTGATTGAGGCTGACAAGCGCCTCTACCCATTCCTGTGCAGCTGCATCCAAGTCGCCTTGGATATACCCAGCTTTGCGCAAATGTGGCAAGCAGAGATCCACAACGCGGGAGAGCGGAGCCTTTTTCAGATAGGCATTGTTCATCCAATTCAATTTATCCATATCAAACACAGCTGGACTCTTGGATACACGATCCAAATCAAACTGCGCGATCAATTCTTCTTTCGTGAACATCTCTTCTTCTCCACCAGGTGACCAACCTAGCAGTGCGATGAAGTTCACAACTGCTTCTGGCAAATAGCCGAGCTCCCGATACTGTTCGATAAACTGGATGATGGACTCATCCCGTTTGCTCATCTTCTTGCGGTCTGGATTCAAAATCAATGCCAAATGGGCAAAATCCGGAATCGGCATATCCAATGCTTCGTACATCAGGATTTGTCTTGGCGTATTGGAAAGATGTTCCTCCCCACGAATAACCAAGTTGATTTTCATCAAATGATCATCCACAATAACGGCAAAGTTGTAAGTCGGGATCCCGTCTGGACGCGCAATAATGAAATCGCCAATCCCATTGGAATCGAATTCCACATGTTCGCGAACTTTATCTTCGATGGCAATGATGCGATCGGCAGGCACACGGAAACGCGTAGCAGGCACGCGGCCTTCTGCTTGATGAGCAGCTATCTGCTCTGGCGTCAAGTTACGGCATTTGCCTGAGTAACCGCCCATTTCCCCGCTAGCCTCTTGCTCAGCACGCTCTTGCTCTAGATCCGCTTCTGAGCAATAGCACCCGTAGGCGTGACCGCTCTGTAACAGCTTGTCTAGATAGGTCTTGTAAATATCGAGTCTCTCCATCTGACGGTAAGGACCATATGGACCTCCGATATCCACGCTCTCATCCCACTCTAAACCAAGCCATCTCAATCCATTCAATTGGTCCTCGATACCTGATTCCTTATGACGGGTCTGATCGGTATCCTCAAAACGCACAACGAACGCTCCACCATTGCGGCGGGCTAGTAAATAATCAAACAGTGCCGTACGGGCACCGCCAATATGTAAATGTCCAGTCGGACTAGGTGCATAACGCACGCGTAATGGCTGATTCATCGATGTATCCCCTTTTCTACCCACTCATGAATACCTGCTATTTTATCACATCTCGAATTAAACAAACAACCGATTGCGCCGCGATTCCCTCGCCTCGTCCCGTAAATCCAAGCTGTTCCGTCGTTGTCGCTTTCACGTTCACTTGATCTGGCTCTGCTTCCAACGCGGCAGCGATAATTTCAACCATTTGTGAGATGTATGGCAGCATCTTCGGCTTCTGAGCGATGATCGTGGAATCCGCGTTCCCCAATTTGTAGCCCTTCTCTTTCGCTAATTGCCATACCCGCTTCAAGAGGACTAAGCTATCCGCATCTTTGTACTCAGCAGCCGTATCCGGGAAATGCTTCCCGATATCGCCAAGACCTAGTGCTCCTAAGATCGCGTCACTAATTGCATGCAACAGCACATCCGCATCGGAGTGCCCTAGCAATCCTTTCTCATAAGGAATCGTAACGCCACCAATAATGCACTTACGTCCTTCTACCAATTGATGAACATCAAATCCATTGCCTACACGAATCATTTACGTTCCTCTCCCCTAACGTTATGTAATATCCAATCTGCCCATGGTAAATCTTCTGGGGTCGTTATTTTAATATTATAATAGTCCCCTTCTACAACATGCACCGCAGCGCCTAAACGCTCCACTAGCATCGCATCATCCGTACCCATGAACTCCTCATATTGCGCCTTCTCGTGCGCTTCCAATAAGAGAGAAAGACGAAAAGCTTGCGGCGTTTGGATCGCCCACAAGCTTCGTCTATCTGGCGTGGATTGAATGCGCTTATCTGCTGCATCAACAATCTTAATGGTATCTTTGACTGGAACGGCTAATACCGCTGCCCCTACTTCTTGTGCCTTTATCAGGCAATCGAACATATGTTCTTTTTTGACAAAAGGCCGAACACCGTCATGCACAAGCACCCATTCCGTTCCCTCTTGCAAGGCATGGAGACCTTGTCTAACGGAATCCTGACGCTCCGCGCCCCCGGCTAGTACACAGGTTACCTTCGTAAGTACATAGCTCGTGACATAGCCGTTACAGCGATTCACATCATCTGCACCAACAACGAGAATAATTTCATCCACTTCATGTATGTTTTGAAATAATTGCAAGGTATGTACCAGAATTGGCTTCTGTCCCAGTTGCAGGTATTGTTTGCTTTCTGCTGTACCCATGCGCGAACCCTTGCCCGCTGCCACGATGATAACTCCTAGCTTCCCCATAAGTCCTCCAACTTGCCGCTTTCCAAACGAAAGCTTTCTGCGTAAGCATAGGCCATAAGAGAACTATGTTACATCTCCTTATCATACTGGTTTTACTGTGCTTTTTCCAATAGTTTTGGTTTCGCAAAAATCATGCGGCCTGCGGATGTCTGTAGCACACTCGTTACCATCACTTCGAGCGTCATACCGATGAAATCACGTCCACCTTCCACCACGATCATGGTACCATCATCAAGATAAGCGACCCCTTGTCCATGTTCCTTGCCGTCCTTAATGACTTGAACGATAATTTCTTCACCTGGCAGGACGACGGGCTTCACGGCGTTTGCAAGATCATTGATATTCAGAACCGATACCCCTTGCAATTCGCATACCTTGTTAAGGTTAAAATCGTTCGTAATTACTTTCCCTTGAAGCACTTTAGCTAAGCGGACTAGCTTACTATCAACTTCAGCAATTTCTTCGAAATCCCCTTCATAAATGAGGACTTTCACTTCAAGCTCTTTTTGGATTTTGTTCAAAATGTCTAGTCCGCGACGTCCGCGATTTCGCTTGAGTAAATCTGACGAGTCTGCAATATGCTGTAGTTCTTCCAATACGAACTCCGGAATAACTAAGGTTCCCTCGATAAAGCCTGTCTTGCAAATGTCTGCGATACGGCCATCGATGATGACACTCGTATCCAAAATCTTATGCTCTTCATACGGACGATGCGTCTGCTTCTCCGGGCCTCCAGAGCGGCTCTTGGCTATGACCTGAACGAGTTCTTCCCGCTTGCTGTAACCGATACGGAAGCCCATAACTCCGAGTACAGCCGACGCAATGAAGGGTAGAAATGGCCCCGCCCATTTGGCTTGCTCCAACACAGGGAACAACATGACTGATACCAATAATCCAATCACCAGACCCAGTGTACCAGAAAGCAAGTCCGACACGGGAATATCCGTGACATTGCGTTCGCCTTTGATCAACAGCTTCATACCAACGCTTGCTACCCATGCTGAAACCAAAAACATTCCTACCGCACATAAACTATTAATCCAAAATACTTGTCCTGCTTGACTTGTTACATCCGTTGTTCGAAGGAACGAATCGCTCCACCTATAACCTAAACTGCCACCCATGATGGCTAAAATGATTTGCACCCATTTCTTCATCACAGATTCACCTCCTGCATCAACTTTTTTGAACCTTATTACAATTATGTTCCAATTTATGCAACGTTAATCACTTCTTTAGTCGGAAAATTGAAATATTAGAAGGCATCCATTATAATGAAATGGAAGTTACCAACCTACCCGAGGTGGATGGAATGAGCTCCTTGACTTTAAAGCAGTTTCAGGATCAAGTGTCTGAATTGTTACTCCGTCACCGCAGTCTGCTTGACGTGTTATCGAAATTTCAGCAGTCAGGCGCAGCAACCAATCGTTCCGTCGTGAAATCCATTACTGAATGTGGATGTATTCAAGTCCATGCAGCCAAGCAAGAGTATCATCCAGAGATGACCTTGGATGAGGCTAAGGATGTTCTTCGCACCCATGTATCTGGTCACTTATGTGAACAATGCATTGAGGTCGTTAGTAGCGAGCTAGGCAGAAATCTTTTCTATATGTCTGCGCTAAGCAACATTCTTGATATTAATTTGGAGCAAGTCGTTGAGAACGAATCAAAGAAATGTACAACATTGGGCCTATTCAACATGTCATGATGATGAAAACAAAAAAAAGCATTTATTTTCTACCTGAGAATCAGGAGAAAATAAATGCTTTTTATTTTCGAACAATGTGCTTAAACGTCAGATTTCACTGAATTGCTGTCGTCCATGCCACGTCTTTTGTTCTTTCTGCGAAGATTGCGGAGACGGATGAAATATCCATCAACGTTTTTTTTTAGGCCGTACAGCGCGTACATCAGTAGCGGTACGAAAATCATTTTGGAAATGGACTCTGGCCATTTGATGGCAATCAAAATAGCTGCTGCAACGATGATTGGTGTAATCCAAATTGCTGCTTTAGGAATACCCGCTTTTTTGAAGTTCGGATATTTCACTGTGCTCACCATTAAGTATGACAATAGAACTGTACTTACGAGAAGTACATAAACGTTAATATCGTTCACGAACAGAGCTAATGTACAAAGAACACCGCCTGCTGCTGGAATCGGTAAACCGATGAAATAGCCAGGCGTACCGGCAACAACATTGAATCGAGCTAAACGCAGCGCTCCACAAATCGGGAAGATCGCCGTAACAATCCAAGCAAACGCTGGGCTAATGACGGTTGGGTCGTTGAATGCAACTACATACATGATAAAAGCAGGAGCGACACCGAAAGAAATCACATCGGATAAGGAGTCTAATTCTTTGCCGAACTCACTTTGAGCGTTCAACGCTCTTGCTACCCGTCCATCGAGTCCGTCCAATAGCATGGCGACAATGACAAGAACGGCAGCGATACCGTGTTCTCCACTGAAGGCTAGGATAATCGATAAAACGCCTAGGAATAAGTTCCCTACTGTAAAGAGACTGGGAATTGATTTTGTTAACATATGTTTTTGTCCACCTCTGGATTTACTATACCCTAAACTTGACTTCATGAAACCTCAACAATGATACTTTATGATTGTATCCACTTTAAATATGTCTGTCAATGAAGACTTGTTCCTGAATTCTTTTGAGACCTTCCTTAATGGCGCGGGCTCTCACTTCTCCGATTCCGTCAACTTCATCCAATTCCTCGATCGTCGCCATCATCATGTGCGGCAAGTAGCCAAACTTCTCCACAAGATTACCAATAATGATCGATGGTAACCGCGGGATTTTGCCTAAAATGCGGAAGCCGCGTGGGGAGACAGGCTCTTCAGCAATCGAATTGGTATGAGAATACCCAAGAAGGCGAATGATTTGCTGGGGTTCTAACAGTTCATCAGATGACAGCCGCTTCAAACCAGCCTGCATCTCTTTGACTCTTTCCTCAGATAATTCTCTTACATAATCTTTTACGAGCAAACGCGCTTCAAGTTCCGCATTCCCAACAAGTTCTTCTAACTGCATGCTGATTAAGCGTCCCTCATTGCCAAGTTCGTTAATATAGCGATTAATCTCGGCTTTGATACGTAAAACCATTTCAAACCTAGCAATAACGTTGGTAATATCGTGCAGGGTAACTAACTCTTCAAATTCTGATGCGCTAAGGTTCGTTAATGACTGGTCCAACACAACTTTGTAACGTTCCAATGTCTGGATCGCTTGATTCGCTTTAGTAAGGATGACCCCGATATCTTTCAGCGCATACCTTAAATTACCTTGATAGAGGGTTATCACATTCCGCCGCTGTGAAATGGAAACGACTAATTTATTCGTCTGCTTCGCTACGCGTTCAGCAGTCCGGTGCCTAATTCCCGTTTCAGACGATGAAATCGAAGAGTCCGGAATCAGCTGCGTATTCGCATAGAGGATACGCTTGATATCCTCACTGAGGATGATTGCGCCATCCATTTTGGCGAGCTCATACAAATAGTTGGGCGAAAAGTCACAATTTATAGAAAACCCACCATCCACGATTTCAGTTACCTCTGAACTGAAACCTACAACGATCAGGCCACCTGTTTTGGCGCGTAAGACATTCTCCAAACCATCACGAAATGGTGTTCCAGGCGCTACCAATTGGAGCAATTGGCTCATCACATCGCGTTTCGTCTCTTCTTTACTCATCATTTTCCTCCTGAAGGCTTGTAGCTTGCAGAACCCGCATTAACCGAGCGCTGCTTTCAATGCCTCTGCCACCGTGTTAACGCCAATAATCTCCATTCCTTTGGGATGTGTCCACCCCTTCAAACTTTTCTCTGGCATAATAACTCTTCTGAATCCCAGCTTCTCCGCTTCTTTCACACGTTGATCAATTCGGGATACGCCGCGAACTTCCCCAGTTAAGCCGATCTCTCCGAACACGACATCGAAGGGTTGTGTTGGTTGATCCCGAAAACTGGATGCGATACTAATGGCGATCGCCAAATCCACGGCTGGTTCATCCAGCTTGATTCCACCTGCCACGTTGAGGTAGGCATCTTGATTTTGCAAAAACATGCCCATCCGTTTCTCCAGCACCGCAATAATTAAAGAAAGGCGATTATGATCAACACCCGTTGCCATCCTTCTTGGAGATGGAAAGTTCGTCGAAGACACTAATGCTTGAATCTCCACCAAGACGGGCCGCGTCCCCTCCATGCTTGCAACCACTGCAGAACCAGCCACGCCAAGCGGTCTCTCCGATAGAAACAGCTCAGATGGATTGTTAACTTCGACGAGACCAACCTCTTGCATTTCAAAAATACCGATTTCATTTGTAGAGCCAAAACGATTCTTCACAGCCCTTAACACACGGTAGGAGTGATGCCGCTCCCCTTCAAAGTAGAGCACACAATCTACCATATGCTCCAGCATTCTAGGCCCCGCTATTGCCCCTTCCTTCGTCACATGCCCGACTAGGACCGTCGCAATTCCCTTACCCTTAGCTATTCTCATAAAATGCCCTGTGCATTCTCGTACCTGTGAGACGGTTCCAGGCGCGGAAGTAATCGCTGGATGAAATACCGTTTGGATCGAGTCAATGACGAGAAAATCAGGGTTGGTTTCTTGGATGGCTTCCTCAATAAGCTCGAGGTTCGTCTCACATAATACATATAGCAATGGAGAGGAAGCATTCAAACGATCTGCTCGAAGCTTCGTTTGCTTGATCGATTCTTCTCCTGATATATAAAGCACCTTTTGCTGAGCTTGTGTGAGTTCGAAGGAAGTTTGAAGGAGCAAGGTTGATTTCCCGATACCTGGATCTCCACCTACGAGGATTAGTGATCCTGGGACAATACCTCCGCCTAGGACCCGATTTAATTCTTTGTTGCTTGTGACAACCCTTGGTTCAGAGCTGCTTTCTATATGTATGATGGGGATCGCTTTTTCTTTCGTTTTGAGGATAGAAGAAGTCATACCCTGCGTACGAACAACCGTTTCAATTTCTTCCACCATCGTATTCCAAGACTGACAACCTGGACATTTACCCATCCATTTCGGTGAATCATAGCCGCATTCTTGGCAGCTAAATTTTGTTTTTTGTTTACTCATAGAAGAAGCTACTCCTTAACATGGGGATATCCTTTTTGGCTATCCTTACCAATAAAGTTTACCATTTTTATGTTTTTCATGAAAGTGCCGAAAGAAATAAAAAGCATTTTACTCCATCCTCATCGGATGAAGCAAAATGCTTCTTTGCTTTCCCTTACTTCGTCAATGTGACGCCTTCGCCTTTCAGGACGACTAGTTCGCCTTCATTCTCATCGATTGTTAGTGAATCACCTTTGGAAATATTACCTCTTAGCAATTCTTCCGATAAGCGATCTTCGATATGCTTTTGAATCGCTCTGCGCAATGGACGTGCACCATAGGTTGGATCGAAGCCTTCTTTGGCAAGGAACATTTTGGCCTTATCGGTTAGCAAGAAATCAACTTCTTGCTCCTTCAGACGTTTGCGAAGATCATCAGCCATCAAGCTGACAATTTGCGCAATGTGCGCTTGGTCCAGAGAGTGGAACACGATGATTTCATCAATCCGGTTAAGGAACTCAGGACGGAAGCTTTTCTTCAACTCGCCCATAACCTTATCTTTCATATTCGTATAGTCTCTTCCAGCATCCAGTGCTGCCGTGAAGCCAAGCGAGGAGTTTTTCTTAATCATGTCAGCGCCGACGTTGGAAGTCATAATGATTAATGTGTTGCGGAAATCAACCGTACGGCCTTTGGAATCCGTTAAGCGACCATCCTCTAACACTTGCAAAAGAATATTGAACACTTCCGGATGCGCCTTCTCGATTTCATCGAGGAGGACAACGGAATATGGCTTACGGCGAACTTTCTCGGTTAGTTGACCGCCTTCTTCATAACCCACATACCCTGGAGGCGCCCCGACTAAACGGGAAGTCGAATGTTTTTCCATATATTCCGACATATCGATACGAACTACGGCGTTATCATCTCCGAAGAGAGATTCCGCTAGAGCACGTGCAAGCTCGGTTTTACCAACCCCTGTTGGTCCAAGGAAAATAAAGGAGCCCATCGGACGCTTAGGATCTTTCAAGCCAGCTCTTGCGCGGCGGATCGCACGACTTACGGCTTTAACCGCTTCTTCTTGTCCAATGACACGCTCATGAAGGATATCTTCCATTTTGAGCAAGCGATCTGTCTCTTCTTCAGCAAGCTTGCTAACAGGGATTCCTGTCCAGCTCGCTACAATTTGAGCGATATCATCTGGTGTAACTTCTGTATCCAGACGACCTTGTTTCTCTTTCCACTCGTTCTTCGTCGAGTCTAGCTCTTCACGAAGCTTTTGCTCCGTATCACGAAGTCCTGCTGCTTTCTCGAACTCTTGGCTTTGAACCGCAGCATCTTTCTCTTTACGGATATTCTCTAACTTGCTTTCAAGCTGTTTCAAAGATGGCGGTGTTGTGTAAGAACGCAATCTTACTTTGGAGCTTGCTTCATCGATCAAATCGATTGCTTTATCCGGTAAGAAACGATCTGTGATATAACGATCCGACAGCTTTACAGCCTCTTGAATCGCGGCATCTGTAATTTTCACACGGTGATGCGCTTCATAGCGATCACGCAAACCGTACAGGATTTGAACAGCTTCTTCTGGTGATGGCTGATCTACCGTAATCGGTTGGAAGCGACGCTCAAGCGCTGCATCTTTTTCGATGTATTTACGGTACTCATCCAACGTTGTAGCTCCAATACATTGCAGCTCTCCTCTAGCCAGTGCAGGCTTTAGGATGTTAGAGGCATCAATAGCCCCTTCCGCTCCACCAGCACCAATCAAAGTGTGAAGCTCATCAATGAACAATACGATATTGCCCGCTTGACGAATTTCATCCATGATCTTTTTGAGACGATCCTCGAATTCACCGCGATACTTCGTTCCTGCAACAACAGAACCCATATCGAGGGTCATAACGCGTTTATCTTTCAACGTTTCCGGAATTTCATTGTTGATGATTTTTTGTGCAAGGCCTTCCGCGATGGCTGTTTTACCAACCCCTGGTTCACCAATCAGCACGGGATTGTTTTTGGTTCTACGGCTCAATACTTGAATGACACGTTCAATCTCTTTGCTGCGGCCGATTACAGGGTCCAAATGCCCCTCTTTGGCATAAGCCGTCAAATCTCTTGCCAGACCATCCAATGTAGGCGTGTTCACATTTGGATTCGTACCATGGCTAGGCGACACCGTTTCGCTGCTGCCCAAAAGCTGCAGAACTTGCTGACGTGCCTTGTTCAAGGATACGCCAAGATTATTAAGAACTCTTGCTGCTACGCCCTCACCCTCACGAATAAGTCCGAGCAAAATATGTTCAGTCCCCACATACGTGTGACCTAATTTTCTCGCTTCATCCATCGAAAGCTCAATGACTTTCTTAGCTCTAGGTGTATACGCGATGTTGGTAGGCTGCTCTTGTCCTCTGCCAATTAGAGATTCGACTTCATCTTGAATTTTCTCAAGACCTAGGCCGAGCGCAACGAGTGCTTTAGCAGCAATGCCTTCACCTTCACGAATAAGTCCTAGTAAAATGTGCTCTGTTCCAATATTGTTATGCCCTAAACGAACAGCCTCCTCTTGAGCTAGAGAAAGCACCTTCTGCGCACGTTCCGTAAATCTGCCAAACATCATAGCGAACACCTCCAAAAGTAGTATATCTATGGAATTTCTAAAGGATGAATCCTTTTATACCCGACCAAATTTCTCTCGAATCAGTTCTGCACGTCGCATATCTCGCTCTTCTGCATTCAGCTTCTCACCCGCATATTGCTGAAGGAAACCAGGTTGTGTCATGACTAACAATTCATTGAGAACATTGGAGGATACATTGTTGATGATACCCAGGTCAATACCCAGCCTTACATCTGACAGTCGCTGAGCCGCCTCCTTAGAGTCTATAATCCCAGCATAGGATAGAATACCAAGCGAGCGATTCACACGATCAATGATCCGCATTCTAGACTCTTGTAATAGCTTATGTCTTGCGGCCCGTTCATGCTCTATAATTTGCCTGGCCACACTATATAAATTATCAATAATCTCTTCTTCCGATTGACCTAACGTAATTTGGTTAGAGATTTGGAATAGATTACCTAAAGCTTCGCTACCTTCCCCGTATAATCCTCTAACCGTCAACCCAACTTGTGTAACTGCGGATAAAATACGATTAATTTGCTGACTAAGCACTAACGCCGGCAGATGCATCATGACCGATGCTCGTATCCCCGTGCCGACATTCGTCGGGCAGCTTGTTAGGTAGCCTCTTTTTTCATCGTACCCATAATCCATCTGCGTCTCAAAAATATCGTCAATCTGATTTGCCAAATCCCATACCTCTTTAATCTGGAAACCTGGACATAAACATTGTATGCGAAGATGATCCTCTTCATTGATCATGATACTAATCGATTCATTATCGCTTAAAATAACGGCACCATTCCTGGATTCGTTAGCTAAATTTGGACTAATTAAATGTTTCTCCACTAGCACCATTCGCTCGAGCTCATTAAGCTCTGCCAATGGAATGAGCGAGAAGTTGCTTATCGTCTCCAGCTCTTCATTCTCAAGAACACCAGATAACTGTTCCAGCACTTCCTGTGATTGTTGATTAGTCGCGAGCATGGGATATGGATAGTCTCTCAGGTTACGAGCAATACGGATTCGACTACTAATGACAATATCCGACTCTGGCCCTTCACCCTTCATCCATTCACTCAAAGCATCTCCTGTAAACCGCTGTAATGTCACTGGATTCACTCCCTTACAAACTTACATACCCGCAATCTTCTTCTCAATCTCACGAATTTGGTCACGTATCTGGGCAGCTTGCTCGAATTCTTCGCTCTCGATACAAGTCATCATATCTTTCTTCAAAAGATCGATTTCACGCTTGCTTTGAATGATTCCACCACTGCGCTTAGGAACTTTTCCAACATGAACGATGTTCCCATGCACTCTCTTAAAAAGTGGATCTAATTTAACCGAAAAGCTTTGATAACAAGAGCCGCACCCAAACCGGCCTAATTTGCTGAATTGCGAATACGTAAGACCGCAGTTATCACAGCGGATGGCCTGAGACTTTGCCGCGGACAATGGTTCAAAATCAAGTAAGCCTGAAAGTAAATTGTGAATCGAAAAGCCGTTCGATGTTCCTGGGATCATCTCGCCCTTCTCGCGGGCACAATTCTCACAAATGTGGAACTCGTTCTTGTCTCCATTCACAATCTTCGTGAAGTGAAGAGTCGCCGGTCGTTTCCCGCATTCCTGACAAACCATTCCATCTGCCTCCTTATCTGCTAAGCAAGGATATCAGCATTGCTTTAAGAATCTTGGCCCGAATTTCATCGCGCAGCGGCAGTTTAAAGGTCAATACATCTCTGGATATTGCTGCTCGAATCAGGTTAGCTTCTCTGGTGGAAATATAGTGCCCCTCTTGCAATTGATAAATAAGCCCCTCTGAGGTGACTTGATCAATGTGGGTATGAATCGTACGGAATATGTGATCCAAAATAGATCCATGACTCTTGAGCTCGATCTTCTGGATCCGAATATAGCCGCCGCCGCCGCGTTTACTCTCCACCACATAGCCTTTTTCCAAGGTGAACCTTGTACTAATGACATAATTGATTTGAGATGGCACACATTGAAACTGGTCAGCTAAATCATTTCGTTGAATCTCGATAGCCCCTTCCGTACTTTGTTGCAAGACATGTTTTAAATACTGTTCAATAATTTCTGATACATTGCGCATCAATTCGGCCTCCCAGATTTCTAGAAGTAAATTGACTTTGACTTTCTTTGACCTTAACTAAATTATAATCATTTCCTTTCTTTTTGACAAGTACTGCTCCTAAAATGTCTCCCCCCACGGATCCGATCTCCTTATGTGAACCTTACTATTGTTGACCTTCCCTACAGATTTATTCGAATTAACTTGAAGAAAAAGCGGCTGTTATCGCTCTTTTTACATAAATAGGACAGAATAAGAATGCAAAAAACCTTTCTGAGATTCCTCTCAAAAAGGTTTTCATCTTCTGCTGCAGTAAGTGCGTACGATTAACTGCAAAAACTCCATCAAACGAAAAAAGAACCTTACTTGGAGTTATCCAGGTAAGGCTCTTTTAATTGCTTGGCAACGTTCTACTCTCCCAGAACCCTGCGGTTCAAGTACCATCGACGCTGGAGGGCTTAACGGTCGTGTTCGAGATGGGAACGCGTGGGTCCCCTCCGCCATCA